>CAYMAQ010000050.1:0-18773 GCA_964388385.1 uncultured Anaerolineales bacterium
CCTGGAGTCCGGGCAGTGGGGTTTTCGGATTTAAGATGGAAAAAGTTCTGCGGCATTATATCATAGCCGTTTGAGCGTTCAAGGAGCGTGTGTATGATGTCAAATGTTAAACTGCCGTTGGTAGTGCTGCTGATCATCCAAGTTTTCGCTTTTATCATTTACCCACCGGCCTACTTCCAGCGGGCCCCTCAGGCAGCCGTACTGCCGCCGGCCCTCTTGATTCTTTTTGCTGCCGCCCTCGTGGGACTGAACTCGGGTGCTCTCTCAGCCGAAAACACGCGAAACTCACTCATCTTCATCCAGGGTATCAACGTCGTTGTTCGTATGATGACCCTCTTCCCAAATCTCAGAACATCCGAAGGTGATTGGGCGTGGGCACTCCTCATCACCCAGATCATCGGTATCGTTCTTTCCTGGTACGCGATGACGGCTGTGGATGATATGCCGATGCGCGGCTTGATCACGAATAAAAACGAACAACAGAGAACCCCAAAGGCTCAAGCCCAAGACGTTCAGCCCCACGGTTGACAACAAACCGCTTTACGATAAAATGGATTGGCTTAGGATCTAAGGTCGCAGTAATGCGGCCTTGTCTTTTGAGTCCAGATCCGGCTATCAATTACCGAGCGTCCCATAGCATCCCGCGAAATGCGTTCGGTTGTTCCGATCGGATCCGCAATCTGGGTTTTTGCTTGTGCCGATTATCGAGCCCTTCAAGCTTCGTCGTTTTGTGATGTTGCGCGGCATAGACTGCATTAAGCGCGAGGGGGGCTCTGTCGCGACAAAACGAGCTATTATTCTGAGACTTTGAGTTTTACGGAGGGAGATAGGATGGAATCGATTGAATTACACGCAGAACCGCGCGCCGTCACCGGAAAACAGGTCAAGCGCCTGCGTCGTCAACAGGTAACGCCTGGGATTATCTACGGGCATCACATTGAGCCGATCGCGGTGAAGTTCAGCAGCCGCCACGTCCAGCAGGTGCTCGGTCGTGCCGGCACCAGTACAACCGTTCAGGTTCACATTGAGGGCGAGGATGAGCCTTATCTCGCTATCTTCCGGGATGTCCAACACCACCCCATACGCCGTGATGTCATTCATGTGGATATGCAGGCGTTGAGCCTGGAAGAGCACGTGCGGGTTCCCGTCCCGGTGATCACGGTCGGTGAGGCCCCCGCTGCTACCGAGGCTGGCGGCGTTCTCATTCAACCCTTGAATGAATTGGAGATTGAAGCGCTGCCAATGGCGCTCATTCCGTCAATTCAGCTTGACGTAACCGGGCTTACCGAGATTGGTGACTCGATCACCGTCGCTGACATTGAGGTGCCGGAGGGCGTAAGGATCCTGAATCGCCCTGACGAGACGATCGTCCAGGTCACGTTCATGGAAGAGGAGAAACTCGAAGAGCCGCAGCCCGAGTTGGAGTTGCTCGAGGGCGAAGCCGCCGTCCCGTTGGTCGGCGAGGAAGGCGAAGAGGTCGAGTTGGTGGGCGAAGAAGGCGAGGCCGAAGCTGGCGAGGAAGCCGAAGAAGAAGCACCGCCAGACTATATGAGGTAGGCTTATCGAGCCTTGCAGATCCGTTGGTAAAAGTGAAGCGGCGCCGGTTGGCGCCGCTTTTTCTTTACGCAGCCTAATTCATACAGGCTGAAGCTTAAAAAAACACACTCCCCTACGCGTATGTAGGGGAGTGACGATTGGGTAGCTTATGTATGGATCAGAGAGACAATTTGAAGTCTCCCCTCACCCATTCATAAGACCCCTTACCATGGGTGTAACTACATGAGAGAGGGCGCTAGCGACCGCGCTGACTGCGCTTCCGCTCACGCCTGCGCGCCTTCGAGATACCCTTGCGCTCGGCAATGCGCTCCTTCTCGCCCTTGGTTATGAAATAACGGCGCTTGCGCAATTCGCTCAAAATCCGATCCTGCGACACCTTTTTACGGAAACGCTTGATCAGATTTTCCGTCGACTCATTATCTCTTCGGACCACATAGGTCATTTGCTCTCACCTCCCTCAAAAAGCATTGTCGATAGCTCAATCGCCCCTATCCAGCCTCCCATTGAAAGCAGCAAGAAAAGGGTCAAGCTACGGACATATGCGCCTGTGATGACTGATTCAGAGTACCCTTGTGCAAACAAAAATACAACAGAAAACCTGGCTAGACCGAAGGTCAATCCAGGCGTGAACTCTGAATACGATTTACCTTTGACTTTTATCCCATAAAAATCGATGACCCAATCGAGTCGGGACTGCAATATGGGACAGGTGCATGATACCATAAGAGAACGGGTTGTCAATCTGCGGCTTGTCGAAATAACGAGATTTTCATTGACAAAAAGTGGTTTTCGTGGTAATATGTATCTTGTCGATATATATTGGACTGCTAAAAGGTTCCTTGTCAAGCGAGCTTAGGGAGAGTTGTGAGTATACGACATATCATTCTGGGGCTATTGGAACAACAACCTATGTCGGGCTACGATATTAAGTCCCTCTTCAAAGGATTGAGTTGGCTGATTGATAGTCCAAGCTACGGCAGTCTCTACCCTACCCTACATTCGCTTTTAGATGATGGGTTGGCAACGGTCAACGTGGAGCCGAACAACAGCAAGCCGCCTCGCAAACTCTATGCGATCACTGAGGCTGGCAAACAGGAACTTCGCACCTGGTTAGAAGAAGGCTCGTCGACGCGATTCTCGATCAAGGCGTTTGTCCGTCATCTGATCTTGGCCGATAGCTTATCAAACGATGAGCTGAAGACGAGGCTAACCCATCGGCGATCACAGATTCTGGACTACCTATCAACCCCCACGCCATTAGAAGAGTCAGAGGAGAACCCGCCGCAGGAATTAGGGCAGCGTTTGGTTCACGACTATAGTACGGCTATTGCAAAAGCTGAACTCAGATGGCTGGACTCGAAGCTCTCAGCACTCTCGCGAACTGTACAGGAAAACCAGGATCGTGGGCTTTACAGTAATTCCTGATTTTATGGACCAGCATAGCGCGATTTAAATTGAGGAGGTCAGTTTATGTTCCGAGTGGGTGAGGCCGTGTATCATCCCAATAATGGGGCTGGCATCATTGCCAATCTTCAGGAAATGCCGGCTATGGACGAGCCGCAACAGTGTTACAAAATTCGCATCCTAGGCAAGACAAAAACGATGGTAATGGTTCCGGTCCAAAAAGCGGAAGAGATTGGGTTGCGACGAGCTGTTGCAAAGAGTGATGTCAAGAATGTCCTGGATATCCTATCATCTGAACCCACCAATCTTCCCAAACAGCACAAACGTCGATACAAGGTGTGCAACGATAAACTGGATACCGGAGACACGGACAAGATCGCCGAGGTATTGCGAGATCTCACCTGGCGACGCATTCAACAAGAAAAGCTTAACGTCCCCGGCAGACGTATTTTTAACCGGGGTATGAAACTGCTCACCGGAGAGCTCGCGGTCTCGCAGGGAATTACACTCCAGAGCGCCGAAGAGCAGATCAACGCAGCCCTTCAAAAACAGTATGAACGAGCGGAGACTGAATAGGGGTCGACAAAACAGGCAGCGCAGAAGCGCTTCAGGCATTCAGGTTCAGATCCATAAGGTGTCAAGCATTTACGTAGTTTCTTAACAAGGAGGATTATGGCCAAAGAAGAAAAGATCGAAGTGATGGGCACAGTGACCGAGGCTCTCAAAGGCACGAAGTTTCGTGTCAAGTTGGATAACGACCACGAAGTTATCGCCTATCTGAGTGGCAAGATGCGCCGTTACTACATCCGTATCCTTTTAGGTGATCGGGTTAAGGTGGAGTTGTCACCGTACGACCTCGATCGCGGACGCATTGTCTATCGCTATAAACGCAAGGTGCCACGCCGCGAGTAACGGGGTCGGACACCCACACAAGGAGTGTGCGTTTGTGTGCGTTTGCCAGGGTGCGCTGGCACCCTGGAGGCGTCTGCGTCGAATCAATGCACGTCACCTGCGTACAAATGCCTTCAGGCACAGATGCCCCCATGATGGACTCCATCAGTTCATAGTAGGCCGGGTCTTATAAGTACCACGTGCCATCGCTCAACTGGATTGTGTCAATAATGAATCGAGTTACGAATCACTAAGCCTTTCCGCGGTACCTATGGAAACGCAGAAACGCTTTAGGCATTGATAAGGATCCATAAGTGAGGGCCGATTGTACCGTCGTCACAAACGCACGCTCATCATATCTCGACTCTGGTTCACAGGTGACGAGTATAGGATGAGAGGAGGCAAAACCCCCTATGTCTCAGCTGTCTCAGCGTTACACTGGCATCGTCAAATGGTACAACGTTGAAAAAGGGTATGGGTTTATCAACCAAAAAAAGGGGCAGGATCTGTTTGTACATGAATCTGATATCAAAGCCCAAGGCGTGAGAACGTTACACGAGGGACAATTTGTGGAATTTGCGATCAGACGGACTCAAAAAGGCCCAAAAGCAGTCAATGTAACCGCACCATGGTACACTTGAAAAGAATCAGATCTACCCTCGGTGTAAGATAAAAATCATGCCTATACCATTCGGGCCCCGGTCAGTGACCGGGGCCCGAATCATTCGAAAGTATATCAACGGACCACACGCAGACTAAAACTCGTCGAGCCCAATCCGCGTTAGGCTAATCCTCTTTCGCTCTCGCTTTCTGAACGATCTCTTCGGCCATATAAGAAGGAACGACGTCGTAGCGCAAAAATTCCATCGAGAATACCCCGCGTGCCTGGGTGATCGCGCGCAGATTCGTGGCGTATCGCTGCATCTCAGAGAGCGGTGCCTCTGCCGTGATGATTGCTCTTGTCCCCTCCTGAGCCATACCCTGAACGCGTCCTCGGCGGGTGTTCAAATCAGACATCACAGCCCCCGCGAACTCATTCGGGATCGTCACCGTGTACTCATAGATCGGCTCGAGGAGCACAGGCTTGGCTCGCAGGAAGGCCTCCTTAAAAGCCTCACGACCCGCAATCTGGAACGCGATATCCTTGGAGTCAACGGGGTGCTCCTTGCCATCGTAAACTGCTGCACGCACGTCCACAATGGGATACCCCGCCAAAGCACCCTGCCCCAGCACCTGCTTGATACCTTTCTCGATCGAGGGCTGGAATGAGGTCGAGATACGGCCGCCAAAGACCTCCCACTCGTATTCAAAGCCTTCATCCCGGGGCATCGGTTCCAATCTCATATGCACCTCGGCGAACTGACCTGCGCCGCCCGACTGCTTTTTATGGCGGTACTCGGAGGAGCCTACGCCAGTCACCGTCTCCCGATAAGGCACCTTTGGCGTCTTCTCCTCGACGTTCACGTTGAAACGGGACTCCATCCGGCGCACGGCTGTACCGACGTGCGTATCCCCCATCCCGGAGAGGATGGTCTCATTGGTCGCCGGATCCTGACGCCAGTGCAGAGTCGGGTCCTCCTCACACAAGCGGGTTAAAGTGCTGCCCATCTTGGCTGTGTCGGCCTTGGACACAGGATTGATCGAGACGCTGTAAAGCGGCTCGGGAAAGGACGGCCCTTCCATAATCAGGGGCTGGTCCTTGTCGGTCAATGTATCACCGGTGAGCGCTTCCGCCATCTTAGCCACTGCACCGATATCCCCGGCGTGCAGTGTATCCAACGACAGCTGCTCGTTACCTCTCAGCGAGAAGATCTGCCCCAATCGCTCGCCCTCGTCGGCACGCACATTATAGACCGTCTCAGCGGAGTTAACGGAACCACCGTAAACACGGAAATACGTTAACTTACCGACATAAGGATCGGCCGTGGTCTTGAAAACCAACAGCGTTTTGGGTGAATCGTCACTGACTGGGAACGTGACCAGTTCGCCCTCCGCGTTCTCGGCTTCAAATATCTGCTTCGCGGGTGAAGGAGCGATATCGATCACCACATCTAAAAGCGATCGGATGCCTATCACCTCACCACCGGCCGCCACAAGGACGGGAACCCAGTCCCCTTCAGCGACCACGGATCGAAGGCCATTATAGATCTCCTCCGGGGTCAGCGGTTCGTCCTCGAAGTACTTCATCATCAGTTCTTCGTCCGCCTCTACCGCAGCCTCAACAATTTCGGTGTACATAGACGCCACCTGGTCCGCGAGGTCTGCCGGAATGTCTGCGGGCTCTCCCTCTGGCCCCAGATAGGCTTTCTGCTCCAACAGATTGACGACCCCCTCAAAATCATCTTGCGACCCAATAGGCAGCATCAGCGGCAGAAATTGTGCGTCAAAGATCTCGTTGAGAGAAGCTAAGGCCTTCTCAAAACTCGCATTTTCACGATCCATCTTGTTAACGACGACCGCGCGCGGCACGCCCTCGTCCTCCGCATACCCCCACGTCAGTTCCGTCCCAACCTCGACACCGGAAGCAGCATCAACGACGGAAAGTGCCAGATCGGCAACCCGAAGCGCACTGCGCACCTCCCCGACGAAGTCCGTGTCGCCGGGTGTATCAAGGAGATTGATCTTGATCTTTTTCCATTCAACGGGCGCCGTAGCTAAACTCAGCGAAATATTGCGGCGAACCTCTTCCTCATCAAAATCGGTCACCGTCGTCCCGTCTTCCACCGAACCCAGGCGCTTGATCGCCTTGCTCGCAAACAACATCGCCTCGGCCAGCATCGTTTTGCCCGAGCTGCCATGGCCGATCAACGCGATGTTTCGGACATTTTCCGTGGTATATTCTTTCATTGACTCCGCTCCTCTAAGATAAACGCTCCCCAACGGCGTATGCTTCGTCCGATCCGAAAGAGACTTATCAAACGTTTCATCGACACTTGAATAAGTCACCAGGATCAGTTTCGTTATTCACAACCAGATCCATGCCCCCGTGTCCCGATATCTGTGAGGGATCGAGATCACATTAATACCGCGCTAGCAGACAAAAACGGCCCGGCGGCCGTTGAAATCTCGATAAGTACACGGATAAATATTCTACTCTATATGATACCAAAGTCAATCTGAGACGTTGATCGCGCGATTCTCCTTCAAGTTGATTCCTGATACCCCCTGTCATCCCTGAAGTCCTTTCCCAGGTTTTGAAGAATCACTGAATCCATCCCTGCCTGCCCCCGAGCTCATGGTTCAAAGGTCTCAGACTTGACCGCATCCAGGATATCCGGGGCAAACGGCCCCTCTTCATACGCTTCCCTTGTCTGAATGCGCCGTGCTTTCTCGGAGTGTGAGAGTTTTTTGAATCGGGCTTCAGCCCGCATAGCCCCCGAACGATCGGGGTATTCCCAGACCCCAACCAGAGTCACAGGCAGATGGGCCCGAGTATATCGGCTTCCATGTCCTGTCACGTGTTCGGAGAAGCGTCGGCTCACGTCATTCGTCATACCCGTGTAGAGAGAATCGCCTCGACAGCGGAGAACGTACATATACCAGCCACTCACGAAAGACTTCAACCCCTTTCCATAGCCAACCTTCAGCTCTCAGTATACCGCCCTGACCGAAGATCAGCAAAAATCGATAAGGACACAGGACTCACGCCAAATCGGCTTTGACTTACACACCTATCTGGATATATAATAAAGCTAACCAGACACTGAACCGTATGCAGGCTTAAAAAATAAGGTGACCTGAAGCGGAAGGGAGAAAATATGGTTGATCATCGACGTCGGGTTCAAAATAACCGCTCGCATACCCCCCGGCAGTCCGCGCGTTCATCCCCAAAGCCGCCAGATCGGGTCCATCTTCTCCGACATCTCCAGGGCCAGGCGGGTAATCGCGCCGTCACCCAGCTCACCCGTGCATTCACGATCCAACCGAAGCTTACCGTCACCCCGGCTGGGGACATCTACGAACAGGAGGCCGATCACGTCGCCAACCAGGTCCTCCAGCAGATCCGCAGCGGCGCTGGCGGAAACGAGGTGCAGCGTCAGGAGGAAGAGGAAATGCAGATGAACTGGGAAGCTGCCATCCAGCGCCAGGAAATTCCCGAGGAGGAAGAGGCGCTCCAGATGCAGCCTGACGGCACGGTGAGCACGTCGGGCACGTTGACGACCGCGATCCAGGACTCCCGGGGCAAGGGACGCCCTCTCCCTGACGGAACCCGCAAACCCTTCGAGCAGGCATTGGACTCGAACTTCGAAAACGTCCACGTGCATGAGGATGCGGAGGCGGATCGGATGAGTCGTTCAATGCGGGCACGGGCATTTACGGTAGGATCCGATATCTACTTCCGTCAGAACGCCTACGTCCCTGAATCGACATCCGGTCAGAGACTGCTCGCCCACGAGCTAACCCATGTGATCCAACAGGGGTTTGCGCCAACGCAATCGGACGTTGAGGAGAAATCGGAAACGGATCAAAACTGATCCTGACAAACAACTTGGAGGTTCATAATGGCGGACCCTCTGATGCGCCTGATTTATCGCAGCGACGCCACGCAACCCGTCGATCGCAAGATGCTCCGAGACATCGAGTCAATAAGTCAACAGTACAACCAGGCCCACGAGATCACGGGGCTGCTCGTTGCGACCGATCATCAATTTCTCCAGGTCCTTGAAGGTCCGAGGGAGGCACTTAACCAGCTCTATCTCCGTATCGTTCAGGATCCCCGGCATAGAAACTGTATCATCCTCACTTACCATAAGCTGGTCCGGCGTGGATTCGAGGCCTGGTCTATGCGCACCGTAGGGCTGGGACTCTTGGGGAAGTGGCTGGATCAATGGCTTGAGGAGCGCTACAGTGACGCAGGTGGCAGCATGACGCTGCCTGACGACGAGGCGACCGCCTACGCGCTTCTCGGCGATGTACAGACCCGCCTACGCCTGCTCTAGGCGAGACTCCCCCACAAGGCGACCTTCGCACGCATCCAATTGAGAGCGAGAAAGACGCTCAATCAGGTTGTCCAATGATCTTGAAATCTCGCTCGCCCTGGGATCCATTCCAACGCCAAGGATTCTGATAATCGGGTAGCATGGATTGCGGGCTGCCATACCCTTGAGCACCGGGAGGGCTTACGACAATGATCGATGGGTTCGGTGATGATCTTCGCGCTTGGGGCATTTGACGCTGTCTTAGCGACGCCTCGCAACGGAGGGTCTCTCGCCGCCACAGGAAAACACCTAGCGCAAGCGTCGGCAGCATCGCCGCGATGCCACAGCTCAAACCTACGATCAGCGCCAAAGAGTCCTGACTCAAGCGCTGAGTTACTAAAATCGCGACAGTTACGGCAAAAAGACCTCCAATCCACCCTACGAATCGCGCCAACCGCACGCGCAGTGAAGGGCCTGATTCAACGCTATACCCTGTATCCCGATACGTAGTACCCTGCCGTCTCCTCGGCATCTCAGCCTCCCGGTTTGCCCTATGCATACTCGACGCACATCGCTCTGATGCTTACTCCATAAACAGAACATATGTTCTATTCATAGTATAAGGCTATGGGAGACAAATTGCAAACGGTCACAGATCCAGATACAAGACACAAAACTTTTCCATGATGCCCATGAAAACGCAGAAATGCTTCAGGTATTTAGACCCGATCTATGAGAAGACAACCCCTCCATTCTCAAGGGCCTCGCGAAGATCGCCGTAGTCGAGATCCCGTGTCCC
Organism: uncultured Anaerolineales bacterium; assembly: GCA_964388385.1. Lineage (GTDB taxonomy): Bacteria > Chloroflexota > Anaerolineae > B4-G1 > SLSP01 > PWVB01. Next base: position 9,571 of record CAYMAQ010000050.1, read on the forward strand.
ACATCCCTGAGCAGCACAGAGCGCCGCAGCCGTGCCAGCCCCCTGCCCCTGTCCCATGCAACATACCGTGTTTCGCGTCGACATATGCGCATCGTGATTCGTAGTGATAAGCATCCCGGCAGCCAGCAGATTGTCGAGCCCCTTGACCCGCAGCGCGCGATAGGGGATACCGTATGTGCCCCCATCTTTGATCTGCAGGCGGGGTGCGCTGTCGTGAAATCCGTAAATCATCACCTCATCCTCAAAGTGCCGGCCCTCGAGCACGTCAGAACGGGTGATATCGTAATCGCAGGCAATCGTCCGGCCGCGCCGGATACACAGCGAAGGGCTCGTGCGGGCGATAAAGGCCTTTTCACAGCCGGGGACGTGAGCCCTGAGCAGTTCGATCGCTTTGGCCTGCCGTCGCCGCAGCTCCAACTCCGCGTCTGCGGCCTGATCTCGGTCAGTCGGACTCACCGGCATTTTGTAGTTGATCTTGATGAACATGAAATAGTCGTCGTGCACAGATGTGGTGACCAGGGACATACCAATCTCACGCGCACCCTCGGCAAATTCGGCGGGGAGCTTATCGCGCGCACCATCGATCCTGACGATCTTGCCGGGCTCACCACTGCGCAGACCCTCCGCATACTGCGTCACAGCGTCATGGGATGCCAGGAACTCATAATATCGCTCAAGGCTGACCCCCGCAACACCAATGCTGTTGACCACCGCATAGTCATTGAGTTCAATAAAGTCGGCGCCGGCATAGGCTGCGAGATCCCCGTAACCGGTGCTGTCCACAAAGGCATTCGCATAGATCGCTTCACGCCCCGAACGGCTTTCCGCAATCACGCCCCGGATCCGGTTGTCGTCCACAATAGCTCCCGTCAACAGCGTGTTTACGCAGATGTCAACCCCAGCCTCTTCCATCATTTCGAAGACAGTCAGCTTGTAAAGCTCAGTGTCAATCGCGGTACAGACCGAGTCGTAGTCGTACCCTTTCGTCATCTCCGCGTGCCCCGTCGTGCCTCCGACCTCCATCAGGCGATCGACGATCTCCTGCGGGATGCCGCGCACGACCTGCTGCTTCTCAACACCGGGGAAGGCTTTCCAGAGGTTGTAGAAACTGTGTAATGCGGTGCCGCCTTCGACGACGATCCCGCCGGGATAGCCCTTGGCTTCAATCAACACAGTCTTTGCTCCCTGACGCGCGGCCGCAATCGCGGCGACCACACCGGCGGTTCCGCCACCGGCCACCACGACGTCACATTTTCGAACAGGCAATCGATGAATCGGTTCTTCGTAAAATTGCATCACTATCTCCCTGATTGATCTCATCGTCAACAACTAACAGATACAAACACACGCACAGAGGTTATTGCCGCAAACGCCGGAAGGCGGCAACAGTGCCGACCCCGGTAGCCCATACCGCCGCGATAACTGCAGGGATGGAGACCAACGAAGTTGTACGATGCTTGACCGCGATGCCGGCAAACGCCCATACGATGACCAGGGCATAGGTCACGTCACGGCGGGAAAGACCGACCACGGTGGTCAGTATGGCGCCGATGACGAGCATCACCACAGCCCAGACCGCTTCCCTGATTCCCCATCCGTTCCATCCCAGATAATCTAACACAGACGTCACGTTGGCAATAGTTGCAACGGACACCCATCCCAGATAGAGACTGAAGGGCAAGCGGACCAGCCAGCGCTCCGCAGCAGGCACATCCTCACGACCCATGCCAAGACGTAAGTAGATGCTGATCAGTAGCCCCAAGAGCGCCACCATCGCGACCAGCGTGAGGGGGAAAATCTCGTAATGCCACAGGAAAAGCCACGCGATGTTCGCGATACAGCTCAACGCGAACAAGGCCCCTACCCGCTCCAGTCGTGGATTATCCCGCTGGCTGGGCAGGGCTTGATAGAGTGCAAAAGCGATCAATCCCAGATAGATCACGCCCCATATCGAGAACACATAGCCGGCTGGGACAAAGTAGACGTCGAAACGATCCGAGATCTCGCCGGTCGTGAGGTCATTGAGGGGTAAAGCGTTAGCCAACCCGTTGATAGCGATCGTCGCGACGACTGCCACCACGTTGATCCATGCCCACAACGTCCGCTTCTTCATTCATATACCTCCCTTACATGATAGGGGCAAGGCACTTACGTGCACAAAGCTGGAAAACAAAGCAACTAAGAACACCGTAAGGTGACCTATAAGCCCTCTACGGACCAAGTGCCTTGCACCGGATTTTAGAGACAACCCCAAATCACTACCGCAAGCCCACCAGCGAACTCACCCCTGATGTAACCGCTTGATCGTTTCGTGCACCCGATCCTTGTCAAGGCCCAGCGCCTCACAGATCGCATCGGCGATCTTGATCCCGTGGGGCGGGCAACCCGGTACCCATACACCCAGATCTCGGTACTGGCGTGAGCACTTCCCGATAATCACCGGCGTTCCGGTAAGCGAGGGGATCGCATCCTCGTCCGGCGTTCCCATAATCATCGTCAGATCCTTCAACCGCTCGCCATATCCGGCCTTGTTGAGATAGAGAAAGGTGCTCTCCATCTCACCCATGCAGCCGGTGCACGTGTTCTTCTCGATGATCCTGACCGCGCCGAACCGGGCTTTTGCGGCCTCGGCGTAAGGAATGAAGGGATGCGCCACCGACGCGATGGATTCGCCGCAAACCTCAATCCTGTCCAAATCCGCCTCACCCAATCCCGCCTCCCCCGCCAACTTGACGTGGAGAATATCGCCGACGTCGAACCCCATGATCGTCGCACACACGGTGTCCACAGCGACCACATCCTTGCCAGCGACCACGCAGCCGAGCGCGACCCGATCTTCCTCGTGAGTGTGCGTCCCCGCCCGCCCGACGATAGCGTCCACAACGGTGAGATCCGGCATCATCACCCGGTTGAGGTCGACAATCGCGCGATCCAACCCCAGGCGATGGGTCCGCTTTTTTTCGTTGCCGGGAAGCACTCCCTTCATATTCTTGAGGCCGCAGGTGATGCCGGTGCGTCCGTGGGTCTTACTGACCGGTAGATCGATGATAAAATCCGCCTCCCACGCAGTTCGGGCGACGCTGAAAGCATCCATCAGAAACGCGTTGTCGGCATGAACCTCGACCCGCTCGTCGTGATTGAGATCGATCATCTCTAAATCCAGGGCCCGAGCGACATCGGCAGTCCCACTGACTTCCATCGCCGTCAGTGAATCAACCTGGCCCGGGAAATCATATCCAATCGACGATCCTTCACCGATGATAACGCGACCAGGATTCTGCTCTAGCACTAACGTCGCCACAGCCTCGGTCACACGCGCATCGGTGATCGTTCCGGACCCGGAGGGTAACGGCTTCACCAGGTTTGGCTTGAGCAACACCGTCGATCCCGGCTCAATCCGATCCAAGCCCTCGCAAAGCGTCAATGCACGCCGGACCGCGTCGAGCACCTGTTCGTTCTCAACCTTAACAATCGATACGACACTACCCATAATATCTCCCTCCTAAAACGGCACACAGATTGCGAAGCAACCGAACGGGATTGCCCCAAAGCAGACAGCAACGTTAACCAAATCGCACATACCGGCAGCTCTCAATCCTGACCCCAAACGTGCATAATCTCAGATTCAGAACCCTCCAGTTGCAGACAATAAATATCCGGCATCGTCAACGCCTGCCAAAACGCGTAATCGATGATGGGATCAAAACATTGCAGCATCAAGGCCAGAAGGTTTCCATGCGTGCTCAAGACTATCCGCCCCTCTGGATATCGCCGTTGAAGCCGCTCGATCAATCCCACCCCACGTTTACGGGCAGCCGTATTCGATTCACCACCAGGAAACGCTGTATCGGGATTCCGCCAAGTCGCAGCGACCGCCTCCTGAAAGTCGTCGACCGGCCCGCCGGCAAGGCGCCGCTCGCACAACTCATTCGTCATCCGAATATTGAGCTTGAGCTGTTGAGCCACAGGAGAGACCGTCTCATAAGCCCGCCGATACGGGCTTGAATAGATCACGTGGACGGAATCTTCCCAGGCTCTCATCACCGCAGCCACCTCTTCGGCTTGCGTCAACCCTCGGGTCGAGAGGGGACGCTGCTCATCCGGAGACCACGGGGATTCAGCGTGACGGATCAGGTAGAACCAAGTCATCATTCATCGTCCTGAATTATAGACAGATCCGGACATAAAACACGGAACTTTTCCGTGATGCCCATGGAAACACAGAAACGCTTTAGGTATTTATGAGCAGATCCATAGTCGGACCCCTCAACATAACGCGGGTCGAATTCATCGTCGAACGACTCTGCCCTAGGATAGAGCATCTTTGGTATATCACAATCATGATCTGAGACAAGCGATGACGCGATGACCGCAGGTGTGCCAAGCGTTGTCTACTCATTTGCCCCTCGCATACAGCGTGCTATGGTAAGCCTATGACGGTGGTGACGAAAGCTGAGCTCCGGATCATTCAATGGATTTGGATACTGCTGTGCAGTGGCGTATTGCTTGCCGCGTGCCGAGGGGTATCCGAATCTAGACACGCGACCCTTACGGACCCAACGATAACCGCATCCCTCCCTGAACGGACCGCCGCAACTTCAAGTCCTACACCTTTACGGATAATCCCATCCACAACGCCTAAAACAACGGGATCCCCGGTCACACCCGCATCTCACGCCCCCCTGACGCCTACCCCACAAGAAAAGCCAACGGGAACCCCTTCCCCAACAGCAACGCGATCTCCCACCGTTACACCCCATATTCGAATCCTCTCCTTTGAGGCCACGCCTCAAAAGATCGATCCCGGTGACACCGTGACCCTCACGTGGACCACCAAGGGTGCGACGAGGGCAACCCTCTACCGCCTGCTGCAGAGCGGTCAGTTTCCCGAACACGGAATGGACGTTCCCCCGACGGGAAGCATCACCTACACCATCGATCCCCAGGCAAGAAATTGGGTCAATTTCCTGCTTTATGTCTGGGGGAAAGGTCAAGCTTCTGATAATGCAGGAGTCTCTGTTATTCTTCACTGCGCTCACGACTGGTTCTTCACGCCATCCCCTCAGGAAAACGTATGCCCCACCGCCCCGCAGACCAGCCCTGCAGCCGAGCAGACGTTCGAGCGGGGAGTGATGGTATGGATCGAAGCCGAGAATGCGATTTACGTGCTCTACGCCGATGAGGGCTACACAACCCGGTGGGCGCGGTTCCAGGACGAATGGCGGGAGGGCGACCCGGACCGCGATCCCAATCTACAAGCTCCCACCGGCATTCAGCAACCGATCCGGGGATTTGGCCTGGTCTGGCGCACCTATCCCTCTGCCCGAGAGCGCCTGGGATGGGCCGTCGAGCCCGAAAAAGGATATCAAACGACGCTCCAGCGGACAACACGCTACAAGTATAACGCGACGTACATCCGGGCCGAAGATGGCAGCGTATGGTATCTCGGACCGGAGCGAAGTTCCTGGGACAAGATAGTAACAGAGCAGACATATGGATCACCCCGAAACGAGTCAACTGCATTGACGGTCCATCCCTGACCTGCTATCATAGCACCGGTAAATAAAGGCACAGAAGCCGAGGGGAGATCACAAAAACGTGAAAGGGATTGAATTACTGGCACCGGCGCGGGACTTGGAGTGCGGCATTGCCGCGATCCAAGCAGGTGCCGACGCAGTCTATATCGGCGCCCGCTATTTTGGCGCCCGTTCGAAGGCCAGCAACACGCTGGATGATATCGCCACCCTGGTGAAGTACGCACACACCTATTGGGCAAGAGTTTATGTCACGGTCAACACGCTGCTGCACGATCATGAAATCCCTCAGGCCGTCGCCCTGATCTATCAATTACATGCGATCGGGGTGGATGCCGTCATCATCCAGGACGTCGGGCTTCTTGAACAGACTTTGCCCCCCATCGCGCTCATCGCCAGCACTCAGATGCACAATCACACACCCAAACGGGTCAAATTCCTGGAGGACGTAGGATTTGAGCGGGTGATTCTCGCCCGAGAGCTCTCACTATCCGAAATTCGAGAGATTCGAGAGCAGACATCGATCGAGTTGGAAGCGTTCGTCCACGGAGCGCTCTGTGTGAGTTACAGCGGACAGTGCTACCTGAGCTACGCAATAGGGGGTCGCAGTGGCAATCGCGGCGAGTGCGCACAACCGTGTCGACGGCGCTACACACTGGTCGATACGGAGGGTCGGACGTTGATCAAGGACAAATACCTGTTGTCCCTGAAGGATCTCAATCTTTGGGAGCATCTCGGTGAACTGCTTGATGCAGGAGTTTGTTCGTTCAAGATCGAGGGTCGCCTCAAGGATGCAAAGTACGTCAGCAACGTCGTAAGCGCTTACCGCCAGCGTCTGAATGCGGTACTGAAAACGCGCGGGTTGACGAAAAGTTCCTCCGGAGAAAGCCTGATCCCGTTCGCACCTGATCTGGGAAAGACCTTCAACCGGGACTACACGACCTATTTCCTCGAAGGACGAACCGAATCACCGGGCTCCATCGACACCCCCAAAATGACAGGCGAAGAGCTCGGCCCGGTCACCGCCGTGGGCTCGCAGACGTTTACCGTACGCACAGCGTTCGAGCTTCACAACGGCGATGGTATTTGTTTCTTTGGGCCGAACGGCGCTCTCCAGGGCACGGTCATCAATGGGGCCCGGGTTGGGGCCCAAGGGCTCGTTGTCACCCCCAACGAAATGGGAGACATCGAAGTGGGTACCATCGTCCATCGCAACCGCGACCACGTGTTTCTTCAAGAACTTGAAAAACATTCCCCTGTTCGTGTGATCTCTGTCGATTTCCTGCTGAGAGACACGGAGGACGGATTCGTTCTCAACGTCAGGGATGAAGACGCGAACGAAGTCGAAGTTGAGATTCATCACGAAAAAACTTTAGCACATAAAGCGCAAGAAGCTGAGGAAAACGCACGCCGACAGCTCTCCAAGACCGGTGGGACCGCGTTTGCCTGTCGAGACGTTCGTATTGTATGGTCTCAGCCCTATTTCCTGCCCTACTCGACGTTAAACGAACTCCGCCGGCGAGCATTGGCCCAGTTGACGACAGTTCGTTCGGAAAATCGACCGGTTATGCGGTCGACGATCACACCCAACGAATCGCCCCATCCCAAACGAACACTCACGTATCGGGGAAATGTCCTGAACGAAGCTGCAGAGCTTTTTTATTATCGGCATGGCGTTGACGCGATCGAACCGGCGGCCGAATCCGGACTGAATATGAGCGGAAAAGTTGTGATGACGACACGTTATTGTATCAAGCGTCAGTTGGGTTGGTGCCCCCACCAGGAGGACGCCCCTTCACTTGATGAGCCGCTCTTTCTCGTCGACGAAGAGGGACGCCGGTATCGACTCCAGTTCCATTGCGAGGATGGCACCGACCTTTGTACAATGCAAATCGTGGGCTAACAACGACGCGAATGAACCAAACTGCAAAAAAATAACCGGGAGCGGCCCCGTTAGCACGCTCCCGGTTTCTCAGAAGGAGGAGAGCATAGGTTGCTTGCATCTCTTATATGACGTAACTTAACACAAAGCCCTATGCTCAACTTGACGCGTTTCTTACGACACTCTTGCGGTTTGATACAGAGACGCGATTCCGGCTGTGTCCGAAGTCGTCAGGCGAGTCCGCTTATCCGCTTGGCTGCTGAAACTGTGTTCTTCAACAGCATTGCGATAGTCATAGGGCCGACGCCGCCGGGAACTGGCGTGATCCATCCGGCAACCTCCTTAACTGCGTCGAAGTCGACATCCCCCACCAGGCAGTACCCGCGCTTCCGAGAGGGGTCGTCTACCTGGTTGATACCTACGTCGATGACGACTGCGCCGGGTTTGACCCAATCTCCCTTGACCATCTCGGCGCGCCCCACTGCGGCAATCAGGATATCAGCTCGCCGGGTGACAGAAGCCAAATCCTGGGTCCGCGAATGGCATATAGTGATTGTCGCATTGCGCTTAAGCAGGAGCATAGAGACCGGCAACCCGACGATATTGCTCCGACCGAGAATCACGGCTTCTTTGCCTTCGATCGAAACCCCGGTGCTGTCGATGAGCTCAATGATCCCCTGCGGTGTACAAGGCGCGAACAGCGGAGTGCGTCCCTTCATAGCCAGCCGCCCGATGTTGACAGGATGAAATCCGTCGACGTCCTTCTCTAAACGGACAGTATTCAACACCGACTCTTCGTCCAGGTGATCGGGCAGGGGAAGCTGCACGAGAATTCCGTGAACGGACGGGTCCTCATTCAGTGCTTGCACCTTGGCCTCTACCGCTTCCTGGGTCGCATCTTGCGGCAACTCCACACCCAATGAGTGGATGCCCACTTTCTCACAGCGGCGGTGCTTCATGCGGACGTACATCTGGGATGCGGGATCCTCTCCTACCAGGACTGTTGCCAGACCCGGGGTCAGGTCGTGCTCGCTCTTGAGTGCTGCGACCTCCACGGTCAACGCATCCTGTATGGAGTTTGCGATAGCCTTGCCGTCAATGAGATTACCTGTTGTCTCTTTGTTCATATACATTCACCTCACGTTGTCTTGATGAAACAGAAACAATGACTGTCTGAGAGACCGCGTCAGGACAGCCCAACGATCTTGCCATCCACTAGGTCGATGTCCATAAACGAGGGGCTGCTGGGCAGACCCGGCATTGTGCGAACCTCACCGGCCAATGGATAGAGGAAGCCCGCCCCCACGCTCGCACGGATATCCCGAATCGGGAATGTGAAGCCGCGCGGTACGCCCTTCCATGCCGGCTCGTGACTCAATGAAAGATGCGTCTTTGCCATACAAATCGGCATATGATCGTATCCCAGGTCGGTATAGAGCTCGATCTTGGATTCTGCCTCTGGACTGTAATCCACGTCATCCGCGCCGTAGATCTCTTTCGCCAGGGTTTCGATTTTCTCTTTGATGGGCTGATCCAGATCGTAGAGGAAATCGAAATCTGAAGGCTCTTCTGTCGCCCTCACGACGGCCTCAGCGAGTTCGGCGGCGCCCTCCCCGCCCTTCGCCCAATGTCTGGCAACGACGGCGTCAAACGCACCCGCCCGCATCGCGGCTTCGTGAATAATCTGATGTTCGGCGTCGGTGTCATCCGGGAATGCGTTGATCGCAACGACGACCGGGATGCCAAACTTCTTCGCGATTTTGATGTGAGCCTCCAAATTCGAGAGA
>CAYMAQ010000051.1:0-3725 GCA_964388385.1 uncultured Anaerolineales bacterium
GGGCGGGCCCGGGAGCCGCCGGGCAGGCCGCGCCAAGCGACGAGGTCTACGTGCCGGCGGGCCGATTTCTGATGGGGGGCGCCAGCGACCTGACGCCCATCCACTGTGATGGGGACGCGAAACCGGTCCACGCGGTCTATCTCGATGCCTTCTACATCGACAAGACCGAGGTCACGAACGCGCAGTACGCCGACTGTGTCGCGGCGGGCGCGTGCCCCCCTCCGCTCTCCAAGAGCTCCGAGACCCGCGAAGCATATTACGATAACCCCCAGTTCGCCACCTGCCCGGTGCTGCACGTGACCTGGGATCACGCCAACGCCTACTGCCGGTGGCGGAGCCGGCGCCTGCCGACAGAAGCGGAGTGGGAGAAGGCCGCCCGCGGGCCCGATCTGCAGCTCTTCCCCTGGGGGAACGCGCTCCCCACCTGCGAATTGGCCAACTTCAATCGATGCTCCGGCGACACCGTCGCAGTGGGCAGCTATCCGGAGGGGGCCAGCCCGTACGGCGCGCTCGATATGATCGGCAACGTCCGCGAGTGGGTCAACGACCTGTATGAATCACCCTACTATGAAGATTCCCCGTACTTCAACCCGATGGGCCCGGCGAGCACCCAGAAGGGCGAGCACCTGGTCCGGGGCGGATCGTGGAAGGACGACAACCGGATCGGTGCGAACCCCTGGGTGCGCATCGACGAAGCCAACATCTACGAGACCGAGAAAATCGGCTTCCGGTGCGTGAGACCCGCCGGGGGAGGTCCCACGCCTACGCCGACCGCCACCCCGACGCCGACGCCCACACCGACCCCTTACGCGGTCAACACGGTCGATGAGGCAGGGGGCGCCCTGTGGCTGGCCTCCCCGGAGCATCTGACCTTCGTGGAGGTGCCGACCCACACCCTCGCGGTCCGCACCACCGTCACCCTGACCTATGACGGGCGCGCCAACAACCAGGGCGAGCTACAGGGCATCGGGCACTTCTTCCGGTTGGCGCAGTCCCCGGATCAGGCCGAAACCCGCCCGATGTCGCTGTTGCTGGGATTCCGCGCGGAGCCGGGCGTCAAGTCCGAGACCCTGACCCTCTACCGTCTGGGGGCCACCGGGTGGACGACCCAGGGCATCACGATGACTGCGAGGACCCCCCAATCGATGGCTGTGCAGGTGACGGCACCGGGGATCTACGGGCTGATGGGCGAGACGGAGCGCTTCTACCTGCCCGTCATCACAAACCGCTGATCGGGGTGCCCGTCACTCCAGGGAAGCGGCGATCTGCGACCGGACCACGGCACTGCGCCGGCGGGCGAACCGGCGCAGATAGTCGATCTCGGCCTCCCACGTGACGGACCGGGGCCAGCGCGCCTCCTCATAGCCGATCTCGTGGGAGAGGGCCCGCGCCAGCGCATCCACGCGGGGCTCCAGCGCGTCGGGCGCCAGCTCCGTCTCCAGGAGCACCGCCGCCCGCTCGACGAATCGGGCGCGGTAGGCGGGGTTGTCCAGGAGTTGGCGCAGGAGGACCGCGAAATCCGTGGGGGCACGCCACGCGTGATAAATTGGAGCGTCGATCCGTGAGGCGAAGGCAGGGGTCTCGCCGCCGTAGAGCCAGAACCACCGCCCGCCCCGGGGCCGGGCGGCAAACCACGCCTCGCCGGTGACCCCGAAGGTGAGCTGCAGCACCGCAAAATCGGTGAAGTCCGCCAGATCAATCTGACTCTGGAGATAGGCATAGTGATCCGGGTCCGTGAGATCCGCGTCCTCCACCCAGTCGATCAGCGCGTCCCAGGCCTCATCGGTGCCCTCGCGCTCCCGACCATCCTGGACCACATCCACCTGCTGCGCACCGTACGCTTTCTCCAGGAAGAACCGGTCGATCCGTTCGGCAAGGTGATAGAGCCCCCAGGACTCGCCGTTGATAAAGAGCCACACAAACCGGCGGGGCGCCACACGGAGGCCGAGCGCGTCCGCCGTCTCCGCGATCAGCGCATCCTGCGCGAGCGCCCACGTCGTCCGCTGATCCCCGGCCTGCAGCAGGAGCTGATTGTACCGGGGGGGCGACGCCACAGCCCCCACGGACGTCTGGGGATCGAAGATCGGATACGTCAACGCCACAGCCCCGTAGCTTTCGCGGAAGTAGAGCCGGAAGGACGGCTTGTCCGCGTCAAAAGGGTAGATCCGGTGGGTCCGCATCCCGGCAGCGGCCTGGAACCCCACCGCGCCCCCGGGCTCGAAGTAGAACCCAACCGCGGGCCGCTCCCACTCCCGCCCCCGCTCCCACGGATGGACGAGAATGCCGCGCTCCGCATCCCAGAGATCGGCCGGGTCGACGGTCAGCGAGAGCACCGGGAGCCGATTCTCGACCCCCACCAGATAGGCCGCGTGGCCGACGTCTCCCACCCGACCGTCCACCACCGAGACAGCGCTGAGGACCGTCAGCGCCGGATGATCCGCGTCCAGGAAAATCGGCTGCCGGTAGCGGGTGCCCACCGTCACCGTGGGGACCGTGCCCCCGGATGCAAAGACGACGTCCGCCCGGGGATGGGTGGGCTGCAGCGTCACCCAGAGGCTGCGGTCGTATTGACCCGGCGGCGGATCGAAGATGGGCGCACGTTCGGTCCAGGTGTCGAACGCATGGGGTATCCGGACCCGGCCCAGATCCGGGCTGTGCTCGACCACCACAGCGGCGGTCAGGAGCACGACGAGGACCCCAAGCAGAAGGGCCAGCGGTCCGTACCGGCTCGATCGCCAGGGCTTCACGGTCGATCCACCTACCGGACCCGCAGCGTATGCAGCCGCAAGGCGCGCTGCGGCGCGGCCTCGCCCGACGCCAGGGTGACCGGCAGCCGCTCGCCGCTGTCGGCCGCGTACATCCCCACCTGGACCCGGGCGTTCTGCCGGACGATTCCGGGATCGAGCGTCATCACGTGCACGTCCCGAATGACCTCGCCCGCCTGCCACGCCTCCGTGGGATGGAACCCGTAGACGGGCTTCCCGTCGCCCTGGGCCAGCATCTGCATCTCGTCGTCGAGGACGTGGACGAAGACCGTATAATCGTCCGGCGGCGGTTGGACGGCGCGCCAGTAAAGGGCGATCCGGAAGGTCTCCCCCGGTGACACCCAATCGGGGATATCGTAGCCGACGAGTTCGATGGCGTCCCCCAGCGCCGCCCGGATGGGGACGTCAGGATCGGGGGCCTCGCGGCTCACGTCCGGCGGGTGTGTCAGGTCCGCCAGGGTATGGAACTCGGAACCGGCCCGCGAATCCGACTCGGGCGTCACGGGGCGCAGCGGCCGACCATTCGGCTGATAGAGCGCCAGATCCAAGGTATAGGCGCCCTCCGGCGCCGACTCGGGCGGCGTGAGGGTATAGGACGGATGGGGAACGCCGCCCTGGGTCCGGGCCCAGGACCGACCGCCGTCCCGCGCGTGAAGCTGAAGCACGACGCGGGCGGGCAGGGCATCCGGCCTCGGCGGGGACCAGAAGAGCGTCACGGCGATGGGCTCGCCGGGCACGATCCGCGCCGCGCTTATCCGCACCGCGTCCAGTTCGATACGCGTGCCCGCGCCGTCCTCAAACGCCAGCGCCTGGGGGACCCGAGGCCCCCGGTCGAACCGGGTGGGACGATAGAGGAAGAGCGTCAGCGGGGCGCTCCCATCGGCGGCGTGATCGTGGGTGAGGACGGGGTGGTAGCGGTCCCGAAACCAGGCGTGCGCCCGGACACTGTCCCACGCGATG
>CAYMAQ010000051.1:3825-15006 GCA_964388385.1 uncultured Anaerolineales bacterium
GGGGTGGTAGCGGTCCCGAAACCAGGCGTGCGCCCGGACACTGTCCCACGCGATGCTGTCCAGGGCCAGGCAGTACGCGGGCCGCTCGGCCTGCAGAAGATCCATCAAGGCCGCCGCATCCGCGCCCGCCGGCAGGGGAATCGTCGCCCGGGCGTTGAAGACGCGGGCGCCCGATTCCGGCACCAGAACCCGATCCTCGGGGAGTGCGTGCGCCTCGATCCACGCGTCGAGTTCGCGGTAGCGGTCCAGGCGCCCGGCCCCGCGAAGGGGGAAGACCCGCCGGCCCAGCGAAGCCGCCAGGAGCAGGCCCAGCGCCGCACACAATCCCACGAAGACGCGGAAGGGGCGGCTCATTCGGTCAGGGGAGCGTAGAGGGCGTCGACGTCCACATCGGTCCCCCAGATGCGCACGCCCTCCAGGTCGATCCAACTCCCCGTCTGGACCAGCGTCCAGCGCGCCTCGGGCACGTCGGCGAACTCGACGTCCGATGCGGTGATCGCAGCCGGACCATACGCCGGCTTCTTGACGTAGGCCGCCAGCCCGGCCCGGGCCACGTTCCCCAGGCGCACCCGCTCCACCGTGACGCGGGACAGGTCCTTGCTGACGACGCCGAACATCACGTTGTCGATCCATAGATCGGAGCCGGTCAACTGGCTGGCCTCGCCGACCGAAAGCGCTTTATCGCCCAGGGTGTCGAAGACCGCATCCCTGACCACCACCTCGGACCCACTGACGTCGATGCCGTCCGCGGCGATGCGGTGAAACGCGCAGCGTTCGATGCGCCCCCGGCTGAAATCGGCATCGAAGGCGTCGGAGGCCGTGTCCGAAAACGCCGACGCCGTGAAGTCAAACCACGATTCGATGACGTTGAGCCCGTCCTCGGCCTGGCTGCCCACAATAAAGCCGTGGTCCATCACGAGGGGACTGCGATAGAACGTGATCCCGCCGGTCAGCGACCACCCCTCCCGGTCCAGCGCGATGGTGTTCGATACGGTGACGTGACGCCACGACGAGGGCACCTCCGCATTCAACACGATGATACCCTGCCAGTATCCCGTCCCGGGCCGGAGCACCACGGGCTGCGCCGCATCCCCGGTGAAGTCCAGGGGGCCACTCGCCAGCAGGTAGCGATCCGGCTCGAAGACCAGCTCGGTCCCGGCCTCCAGCCGCAGACCGTACCCCGCCGGCAGCACCAGATCCCCCGCGATCTCCCACACGCCCGGGTCGAAGGTCAAGGCGCGCTCGCCCGCGACCGGGCGCAGCGCAGGGTGCCGGGCCAATGCCTCCTGCAGGGAGGGATAGGCCGGGCGCGGCCCGGCAGGGAGGGGCGGCGAATAGGCGGACAGCACCGGCTGGGTAACGGTCCGGGTCATCCCCCACAGCCGGGTCGTCAGGTGCACGTCCGAGAGCACCAGTCCATCCTCCGCGTCCGATCCCTTCACAAACATCGGCCCCACGTTCTCGTCCAGGGGGATGGAAAGGGTCACATACTCCAGCAGGGCGGCCTCCGGCGCGAGCGGGTCGAGCACCGGCGCACCGCCATCGACCGTCGGGGAGACGACGGCATTCGCAGAGGCCCCCACCCACCCGGCCTCCGCCGGGATCGCAGCCTCCTCAGTTGCCACGTCCACGATCTCCACCGGGAAGCCCAACAGGTTGCCCACGTCGATCTCCAGGGTCTCGGACGTGACCGACCGGGCGTACGCATAGGTCGTCTGGATGGGATGCAGCAGTTCATCGAGGGCGTGCCGGCGGGCGGCAAGAGCATCCCACGGCGGCGCCAAGACCTCCGGCGCGAACTCCGCCTCGAGCGCCGCCCGGAGCCGGGCGTGGTCCTCGGCCCAGCGGTCGCGCAGCGCGTCGAGATAGGCGGGCCGGCTGTATGCGTGCAGCGCCCGCACGTAGGCGCGCTGCAATTTCGAATCCTCCGTCGCCAGCGCGAAGCGGAGCCCATCCAGCTGCTCGATCTCAACCGGATCGCCGCCGCCCAACGGCTGGGTGTCAAAAGCGACCGGCTCCAGCCGGGTGGTGACAGGATTATAATAGAAGCGCAGGTTGTGCCACAAGAGAGCGTGGCGCGCCTCCCAAACGTCGCAGAGCGCCAGGAACCGGCCCATCGCCTCGACGTCGAAGACCTGAGACGCGGGGCGCGTGCCCCGGTCGAGCGCGCGCAGCATCCCCACCGCGACGTCCCGCTGCGCGGCGAGCGCCGGATCGCGTCCGACACGCCCGCTCTGGAACTCGTCGATCAGGTGGAAGCGATCCACACCCCACGGCACCACCTCGTCGTTCTCGTAAGCGGCGCGGTACTCCCAGAGCAGATTCTCGTCATACCGGATGATGAGCCCCTCCCGGCGTTCCTGGGACTCGAGGAGCTCCCGGGAGAACCCCTCCTCCAGGGCGTAGATGCCCTTGTAGACCCCGTTCAGCACCAGATGGACGAAGCGGTAGCGGACGCTCAACAGCCCCTCGGCCCGCAGCGCCTTCATAAAGAGCCACTCATTGAGATAGGTGCGGGTCGAGGGGTCCTGCAGGGAGAAGACGCCCATCCCGTCGAGGTACCCGTCGCCCGCCATCTCGACGCGGAACGACCACTTGTCGCCGACGAAGTGATCGGCCCAGTCGCCCTTGAGGCGGATCTCAGCCGGGAGGGCCTCCCCCCGGCCCAGACGGACCGTCGCGGGCACGAAATCATCGTCGCCGGCCAGGAGGACCCAGCGCGCCAACGCCTCCTCCCGCTTGGCCTCAATCCGCCGGAAATCGTCCGGCGCGACCTCAATCGTCACCGTTTCCAGGACTTCTCCGCGCTCGCGGCCCGCCGGCGTGGGAGTCGGTGCGGACGTGGGGGTCGGCGGGACGGGCGTCGCCCGCGCCGGGGATGACGCTCCCGGCGACGCAACCCGAACCGGCTCGTTGAAGGCCCAACGCGCGGCGAGCAACCCCGCGCCAAAGGCAATCGCGCCAAAGGCGATCAGCAGCATGAAGAGCGCCATGGGGGATATCCCCGGGCGCCGGGACGTGCGGCGGCGAGGTTCAGACTTCAACCGTTTGACATCCGTGTGTTGACTCAATGATCATCGCTTTCTCTATCCAACAGACCCTCCAGGTATCTCGCCATCCCCAACATCGGGAGGCGCTAGAAGGGCCCTTCCGCAGCCAGCATCCCCTGCACGTACTTCGAAAAGCGATCGACCCGGGCGGAAAACGATCCGAGGATCTGGGAGATCCGCGCCGCCTCGGCAACCGGCGCCTTGAGCTCCAGCACCACGGTCTCGGCGATCGGAGACGGCGACGTGAGATTCGGCGTGAACGCCCGGAGCTGCGCGTAAGCCCGCAGGTCCGTGTCCAGGGTCAGGCGCACAGCCCCATCCGGGGTGACGAAGTAGGACCGCCGGTAGTGATTGATCAGCGCGGGGATCTCGAGCCGGTCGAGCCAGACCTGCCCCCCGGGCGCAACCCCGGCACGGAGCGCCCGATACAACTCGGGCCACGACCCGCGCTCCAGGTTGAAGCGGACGTCCGCCGCGCAGATCTCCTTCCAGCCGACGCGGCCCGCTTTGCGCTTCAGTTCCAGGTTCGCCGCTGCGATGCGATGCGGGTTGGGGCCGTACCAGCGAAGCCGCAGCTTCGCACGCTCGGTGTGGCCCGCCACGTTCGCGCTCAGGTTCCGGTAATCGGGCGTGTCGAAATAGACGTTGTTGACCTGCCGGGGCGGATACGCCCGCCGCCAATGCGCCGGATGGAGGCGCAGATCCATCCGCAGCGCGGGCAGAACCGCGGGCGGCAAGGGGATCTTTACCTCGTACCGGGACACCGTCGTCTCATGCAGCACGATCAAAAACCCCGATCCGAAAGGGAATACGGCTCGCGCACGGGCATCACGACCTGCCGGTCATCGAGGCCCCACAGGCGGGTGACCACCCGGATCTCGTCCTCGCGCCCCTCCATCACGATGGGAAGGGCCGAGAGGGGGACGCGCACGTCGACCCCCGGCGCCATCCGATCCCCCCACGCCCTGAGGATCACCCGGGCGCCCTGGGACGCGGCCAACCCCGGCCGGTCCTCGGCATCAATCCACGCCTGCTGCA
This sequence comes from uncultured Anaerolineales bacterium, assembly GCA_964388385.1. Classification (GTDB taxonomy): domain Bacteria; phylum Chloroflexota; class Anaerolineae; order B4-G1; family SLSP01; genus PWVB01. Next base: position 7,914 of record CAYMAQ010000051.1, read on the forward strand.
GGGGGAGGAACGCCTCGCCGCCCAGCTCCAGGCCCAGCACCTCGACGGGGAAGGGCTGCACGTTCCGCAGCCGCAGCCACAACACGTCGCCGGTCTCCCCGGCGTCCGCGTAGAGCGTGCGCGACGGCGCGAGCATCCGGCGGACGGCCGCCTGGTTACGGTGCAGCGCGTCCCACATCGCATCGAGCGATCCAAGGCCCGAGGCCGCCCAGCCCTGCGCCTTCCACAGCGGCTCGAGCTCCGCGCGCAACGCATCGAGACAGGCCGCATCGGCGACCTCCTGCAACGCCCGCAGGTATGCCCGTTGGATCTGCGGATCGGCGAGAACCCCCAGCGGGTCGCTCTCCCAACCGGTTGCGGCACTATTGAGGCCGCCCACCGGCGTGAGATCACCGTCCTCGGGATCGTGGAGCAGCGAGAGGCCGCGCCAGTCAAGCGCCGGGGAACCGTACCACAGGGTCGTCAGCGCAAGGTGCCGTCCCACGGCGTCCACATCGAAGACCGCCCAGGGCTCCAGGTCTCCGGCTGCGATCGCATCGAACCGCTCGACTACCACCGCGTGGACGGAGGCCAGCGCCGGATCGTCCTCGAACGATTCGGCCTGGGACGCGAGGGAGGGCCCCCACCCCCGGCGGGCCGCAATCCGGGCGTAGCGGATCCCCGAGCCCATCCCGAACTCCCCGGTCGCGCCATAGGCCTCAAAATACGCCCGAGGGTCAAAGGAGACGATGACGGGCCCCGGCCCTTCGTCCGACATCGCCGCCGGGGACATCTCAAGCGCGTAAACCCCCCACGGGTCGCCGTTCACCCCCAAGCGCACGAGCCTGAGCTCGGCGGCCGGCAGCCCGGCCCGGCGCAGCGCATGCAGATATCCCCACGCCCGGGGGGCGCCGCCGTCCGCGGGGACCAGCCGGAACGCCCGCGCGCCGAGAAGCGCATCATCCCCGACGACCACGCCCTGGAGAGGCCAGCGATCCCCTCCGGCGAGGGGCTCCGCCGGCCCCTCCCGCAAGCTGAGGGAGGTGTCGAACGCCTGATCTCCCAGCGTGAGCCGGGCGTCCACGTACGCCGCCTCCGACACGACGTTGGCCCCATCCGCCAGGGCCTGCTCGCGCTGCGTGACGAGACGCTGATAATCCTCGAAGGCCAGGTCCGCACCCAGCGCGGGGATCTTGCCCAGGGCGGTCCAGGCGCGCACCCGCGCCAGGACAAACTGCGCAGCGCCGCGTACGGGGCCGCGTAGGGCACCGCGCTCGAACCGGAACGTCCGCGCGGAAAGCCCACCCCAGAGGAGCAGCACGGTCAGCACGAAGCCCGCCAGCAGCAGAACGGAGAGATGACCGATCCTGCGGCCCGCCGGCTCGGCAGCCTCCGGGGTTGACGGGAGGTCGAGGTGCCGTCGGGTGATCCTCATTCAGCCCCCGATTCCCTGCTCCTGCTGGATGAAGCTGATCTCGGACACCGAGAACCGCGCCTTGAGGTCATCGACCAATCCATCCAGCACCGCCGGGTCGCAGCGCTCGATGAAATACGTCACCTGCAGCGCGCCGTCCCGGCTGTCGAGGCGGCGGAAGTCCAGGACGTCGACGTGCTCCAACAGACACGCGTTGATGCGGTTGAAGAGCGTTGACTCGCCGTCCTCCTCCACGAGGATATTGAGATAGAGATTGTCGCGGTATGCATCACCCTGGAGGACGTGCCGGGCCGCCATATACGCGAGCAGGATGAAGACGCCGAAGACGGTCAGCCAGCGCTGATCGGCGCCCAGCCCCAGGCCGATGGCGATGGCGATAAAGAGGAAGAGCAGCTCCTCCGGCTCTTTGATCGCCGTGCGAAAGCGGACGATGGAGAGCGCGCCCACCAGGCCCAGGGAAAGGGCCAGGGAGGATTTGACAATCGTGATGACGATGGCGGTGGTCACCGTGAGCACGGGCAGCAGCCGCCCAAACTTATACCGGTTGGAAAGCGATTGCCCGTAGTGTTCGTAGTACCAGGCCACGATGAGCGAAAGGACCAACCCAATACCGATATTAAGCGCGAACGTGCTCAACGATAGCGGTGCCGCTGCCGTCCAATCTATCATACGTCCCTCTTGTTCTCTTTTGACCCATCCATCTCGCTACCTCGCTACGCCCAGCCGGGAGCTATCCCTCCCCATCCCCTCCGGACGGGGTCACGCTATCCCATCGCGACCGGTCTACCGTGGATCCATCCATGGGGCGAAGGGCTGCGCAGCGATGATGACCCCATATCGAAGACAAACTCAATGATACTTTCCGTCTGACGTCACTATATCTTTTGTACGGCTTTTGACAAGTGTTCTGGGCTGGAACTTCCCCCCTTCCCCACTTGTCTTTCCACGATAAGACACTATCATTATCTCATCTAAAATGTAAGCAGGTATCTTTGATAGGATAAACTCCGGGCAGTCCTAAACCCATCATACTGCTCCGGTCAGAACAGCGGGCACGTGCGCTGAGGATCACATTCCCTTAAGGAGGAAAACTATGCTGTTTAGAAATCTGGGTATCCCCGAGTTAATACTGATTTTGGTCATCGCGATCCTGATCTTCGGTCCCGGTCGGATCGGGCAGATCGGCTCCGAGCTCGGAAAAGGCATCCGAGGCTTCAAAGAGGGGGTTGCCAGCGACGATGACGACAAAAAAGAGGAAGAGGCCAAGGGCAAGGAAGGCGAAAGTTCAGACGAGACTGAGGTAGAGGCTTAACTCAGGCAGTATCGACACGACATCTGCATCATATCTCAAAAGTAACAAGTCGTCGCAGATCCTGCATCCTTTCAGGCGACTCTCTCATCTGAGAGAGACAATTTGCGCGACTACCCTTGAGAGCCGGGCAAGGTTTCCCCACCCGATCGCTGCAGTCATCTGACCGGGCCCGGCATCTCATCTGTTCGACCCTTGCGAGATCGGGACCAACCCCGTTCGCGAGGGTTGAACCCGAAATCCAGCCACCCGCAGGACCGACAACGTGTCTGCCACGCCCCAGGAGGATTATGGTCATCGGATCGTGTCTGATGCATCTCTATCTGCCCGGCGCGATGTCCTTAAAGGACAAGCGCAGTATTCTGAAGCCTATTCTGAAGCAGGTGCGGCGCGAGTTCGAGGTCGCCGCGGCGGAGGTGGGCAGCCAGGACGTCTGGCAGAGCGCCGATATGGCTATCGTGACCGTCGCGAACGACGCCAGCCAGGTCTACCGCGTGCTGGATAAGGCCGTGGATTGGATCGAAGTCCACCACCCCCACGTGCAGATCCTGGATCTGGAGACCGAATTACGCTAATTCTATGGGCTCAGCAACGCGCCCAAGGGCCTTGCGCACGTCAATCAGAGGCTTGAGCCACCGATCGAGACCTTTGAGATGAACCCCGTCAATCCCTTAGTTGTGCATAGGCGAGCACCCTGTACAATGGTGAAACTATGAACGTCGTCGACGAAGTCAAGCAGCGCCTGGACATCACCGAGTACATCGGCCGGCACGTGCACCTGGAGAAGTCGGGCCGGTACTATAAGGGCCTGTGCCCCTTCCACACCGAGAAAACGCCGTCCTTCTTCGTCTTCCCCGACAGCCAGAACTGGCACTGCTTCGGCTGCGACCAGGGCGGCGATCTCTACACGTTTGTGATGGAGATGAACGGGCTGGATTTCCGCACGGCGCTGGAGGAGCTGGCCCGGGAGGCCGGCGTGCAGCTCAGGTCCCGCACCGAGGCCGAGATCCAGGCCGAGAACGAAGCGGATCGGCTCCGCCAGATCCTCCAGGCGGCGGTCGACTACTATCACACCCTGCTCCTGACCTCCCCCCAGGCCAAACACGCCCGGGCGTATCTGCGGGACCGGGGCTTCACCCGTGAGACGCTCGAGACCTTCCAGCTCGGATACAGCATGGACTCGTGGGACGCCGCGCGGACCCACCTCTCCGGCGCGGGATTCACGGTCGAGGATCAGATCAAGGCCGGGATGCTCGTCCAGCGTGACGATGGACGGACCTACGACCGGTTCCGCGACCGGGTGATGATCCCGATCCACGACCGGCGCGGGCGCCCGATCGCCTTCGGCGGACGGGTGCTCGATCCTGACGATCAGCCCAAGTATATGAACTCGCCGCAGACCCCGCTCTTCGACAAAGGCAGGGTGCTCTTCGGCTACCACCTCGCCAGCCAGGCCATCCGGCAGGAAGACGCCGCGATCATCGTCGAGGGCTATATGGACGTGATGATCCCCTATCAGGCGGGGTACCGGAACGTGGTCGCCCCGATGGGCACCTCCTTGAGCGAGGCGCACCTCGAGCAGCTCCAGCGGCTCACGCGGCGGTATATTCTGGCGCTGGACCCCGACGAGGCGGGCATCCACGGCACGCTTCAAGGGCTGGAGACCGCCCGGCAGACCCTCGACCGGGACATGGACGCCATCTTCGACGCCCGAGGGCTGGTCGGATACGAGGGCCGGTTGAAGGCCGACATCCGCGTGATCACGCTTCCGGACGGACGCGATCCCGACGAGCTGATCCTGGAGGACCGGGAGCGCTGGGATGCGCTCCTCGCCTCCTCCCAGCCGGTCGTGCGGTTCTACTTCCAGCACATGCTCGACCAGGGCGACCCGAGCGAGCCCAAGATGAAGTCCCGCATCGTGGACGCGATGCTCCCCCTGTTGAGCGACATCGGGGACAGCATCGAACGGGAGAGCTACATCCAGGAGATCGCACAGACCCTGGCGCTGGAACCCCGGATGCTGCTGGACCGGCTGCGCGCCCGGGAGCGGGCCGAGGCGATCCACAGCGAGGCGGCCGTGCGGCGGGTCGAGTCCGATCGGATCGAGACACCACGACCGATCAACGACCTGGAGGCCCATCTGCTGACGGTCTTCCTCAACTATCCCGAAGTGATGCGGAGCCTCAACGCCCATTTCCTCCAGAACAATCCCGACGGTGAGATCTGGAAGCCGATCACCGCCTCGGACTTCAACTCCGACTGCCGCCTCATCTGGTCGGCGATAAACCAGGTCCGCAGGCAGCCGGAATACCAACTTGAGGATTTCTTACCTTCGGATATGCTAGGGCGTGTGGAGGAATGGAAAGCCGTTCAAATACCCGAGAAAGGGCTGGGGCAGTGGGAGCGGGATGCAACCCGCACCTTACTGCGCATCCGCGAGCGCAATCTGCGCAGCCAGAAGCGCAAGATGGACACGATGCTGATGGAGGCCCAGGCAGCCGGTGACCTCGAAGGGATGTCACAGGCGCTTCAAGCCATTCAGAAATTGACGACATCCCTCAAGCAGATTCAGACGGCGCTGGCCCGGAAGCCGGTCCAAGCCTAAGCCGTTGGGCGCTTCCCGAAACGAGCAACAAGGAGGGGTATGGGAGTACAGCGAGCCAAACGCCGCACCCGCTCTGTTGAAGACGACTGGGACCGCGACGAGGACTTTGACGACGAGAGCGACGAAGACCTCGACGACGACCTCACCGATCTGGACGACGTCCTGGATACGGACGACGAGGACCTCCTGCCGGATCTGAGATTGGGCAACGAGCCCTCGTCCGACGAGCTGAGCCAGATCGAGGAGGAGTTCTCCGAGCCAAGCATCCTCAAGGACCTGGTCGACGATCCCGTCCGGATGTATCTGCGCGAGATCGGACAGGTCGACCTCCTGGAGCCGTATCAAGAGGTCTGGCTCTGTATGATCCGCGAGTCCGCAGAGTATCTGGGCGTCATCCTCAAAGCCATTGCCACGTCTACCGAGCCCGAGGTGGTAGCAGACAGCCTGATGGATCTCTACACCGATGCACGGAGCGCCTACGGGAACGCCCGGCGCAAAGCGCAGCAGGAGGGACTCACCATCCTGGACACCGGCGTGCTGATCGACGAGGTGGCGTACCAACAACAGGTGCTCATCTCCGATCGGTCCTCCGACCTGTATACCCTGATGGGCCCGCAGTGGGCCGACGATGCACGGTGGGGACCGATCCTCACGGATCTGCTCATGTGTGCGACCCATCTATACCTGCTCCCCCCCGTGATCCTCGATCTGATTCACGACAAAACCCGGGAAGGACCTCGGTGGCCCAACGTCAATCAGGCCGAAAGCGCCCTCCCCGCGTCGGAGAGTGTTTTCGACTGGTGGAAGCATATCGAGGTGATGGCGGCGGGGGCCCAGCAGATGCTGGTGCGCGCCAACCTGCGCCTGGTGGTCAACATCGCCAAGCGCTACATCGGGCGCGGCGTCTCTTTCCTGGATCTGATCCAGGAGGGAAATATCGGCCTGCTGCGCGCCGTCGAGAAGTTCGAATACACCCGGGGGTATAAGTTCTCCACCTACGCCACGTGGTGGATCCGGCAGGCGATCAGCCGGGCTATCGCGGATCAGGCCCGGACCATCCGCATCCCCGTGCATATGGTGGAGACCATCAACCGGCTCTCACGCATCCAGCGGAGCCTGATGCAGGAGCTCAATCGGGACCCGACCCTGGATGAGATCGCGCTCAAGATGGACATCCTGGACGCCGAGGACGCCCAGGCGATCAGCGAGGCGCGCGACAACCGCCGCCCACTCTCACCGGCGCTCGAACGAAAAATGAAGCGGGCGGTCGCCAAGGTACGGCGGATCATCAGCATCTCCCAGGAGCCCATGTCGCTGGAGAGTCCCGTGGGGAGCGAGGAGAACAGCGAACTCTCCGATTTTATCGAGGATGAGAGCCTGCCGGGCCCGATGGACGCCACCTCGACCCAGATGCTGCGCGAACAGGTGCGGGGTATCCTGGGCGACCTGAGCAGCCGGGAGCGCTCGGTGTTAGAGATGCGGTTCGGACTGAACAGCGGCAGGCCCCACACCCTGGAGGAGGTGGGACAGGCCTTCGACGTCACGCGGGAGCGCATCCGGCAGATCGAGTCCAAGGCGCTCCGCAAGCTGCGCCATCCGGGCCGCAGCCGGAAGCTGCGCGACTTTTTGACGTGACGTTTTCTTTCCCAGTCCCTTGACAGTCCCCGGCACTTGCGAAGCCTTTACAGTCCCCGGCACTCGCTGTACTGCGCGAGTGCCGGGGACTGTAAAGGAAGAAAGGATAGGATGTTTACGGAAATCGAGA
>CAYMAQ010000051.1:15106-18667 GCA_964388385.1 uncultured Anaerolineales bacterium
GCGAGTGCCGGGGACTGTAAAGGAAGAAAGGATAGGATGTTTACGGAAATCGAGATCAAGACCCGCGACAAGGTCGACCTGGTCGATATCACGGCCCGGGTGCAGGACGTCGTCGATCGGGCGGACGTCACCGAGGGCACCTGCTTCGTCTACTGCCCGCACACGACCTCGGGTATCGTGCTCAACGAGAACTGGGACGCCAGTGTGGAGCGGGACCTCGCCATGGTTCTGGACCGCACGGCGCCGCAGGATCTCTCCTACGACCACGGCGAGGGCAACGCGCCGGCCCACGTCAAGTCGGTTCTGGTCGGGAGCGATCACTTCATCTTCGTGCGGGACGGCAAGCTGCAGATGGGCCGCTGGCAGGGCGTCTTTTTCGCCGAGTTCGACGGCCCCCGCCGCCGGACGCTCTGGATCAAGGTCGTGAAAGACGACAAACGTGACTGACCCCTCCAGCACGCCCATTCCGTGGACGCGGCTCGAGGCCGTGCTCCACGACGTGTTCCGCCCCGGACGGTACGTCGGCGGGGAATACAACGCGGTGCGGAAACCCTGGACAGAGACCGACTCCCACGTCTGCCTGGCATTTCCCGACACCTACGAGCTGGGCATGTCCAACTACGCCTTGACCATTCTCTACGACGTGCTCAACCGGCAGCCGGGGGTCCTGGCCCACCGGACCTACCTCCCGGCGCCGGACATGATCGCGGCGATGCGGGAGGCGGCGCTGCCCCTCTACACGCTGGAGACCTACCGACCGGTCGCCGCCTTCGACGTCCTGGGGATCAGTACGGCCTACGAGCAGCTCTACACCAACGCACTGGAACTGATGGACCTGGCAGGCCTGCCCATCCACAGCGCGGACCGGGACAGCCGCCATCCGCTGGTCGTCGGAGGGGGACACGGGACGTTCAACCCCGAGCCCATCGCCGACTTCTTCGACGTCTTCGTGATCGGGGAGGCCGAGGAGGTGCTCGTCGCGCTGATCCGGGTGATGCGGGCCAGCCGGGACGCCGCACGCCCCGAGCTGCTGCGGGCGCTGGCCCACGTGCCGGGCCTCTACGTACCCCGCTTCTACCGTCCCCGCTACGAGGCCGGAGGGCACCTTCTCACCACGGAGCCGACCGACCCGGACATTCCCGAGCGGGTTGTCAAGCGGATCGCGCCCTCGCTGCCGCCGCCCCCGCTCAAGCCCCTGGTGCCCAACACCGAGGTCGTCCACAACCGGGCGGTCGTGGAGATCCACCGGGGCTGCACCCGGGGCTGCCGCTTCTGCCAGGCGGGAACCATCACCCGCCCGGTGCGCGAGCGCCCGGTCGAGGAGATCGTCGACGCAGCGGAGGCGATCCTCGACAACACCGGCTACGAGGAGCTGGCGCTCCTCTCCCTCTCCTCGGCGGATTACAGCGAGATCGACCGGCTGCTGGACGCCCTGATCGAGCGGTTCGAGGGGCGCAACGTCTCCATCTCGCTGCCCAGCCTGCGCATCGACGCTTTCTCGGTCAATCTGGCCGACAAGCTGAGCCGCGGGCGGCGGTCGGGTTTCACCTTCGCCCCGGAGGCGGGCACCGAGCGGCTACGCAGCCGGATCAACAAGGACGTCACCGACGAGGACCTGCTCGCGCTGGCCCACGAGGTCTTCTCGCGGGGCTGGCGGTCGATCAAGCTCTACTTTATGATCGGCCTGCCCGGCGAGACCGACGAAGACGTGGAGGCCATCGTCGACCTGACGCGCCAGGTGCGAGCCATCGGGCAGCGGGTCGGCGGACGGCGCACGTCCGTGCGGGTCAGCATCGGGACTTTTGTGCCGAAGCCGCAGACCGTCTTTCAATGGGAACCGCTGGCCGACCGGGAGACCGTGGAGCGGAGGCAGAAGATCCTCCAGGACGGGCTCCACGGGCGCGGGCTGGAGCTCTCGTGGAATCACTACGAGGACACGTGGCTGGAGGCCCTGCTGACCCGGGGCGACCGCCGCCTGAGCGCCGTGATCGAGCGAGCCTGGCGGTTGGGCGCGCGCTTTGACGCCTGGAACGATTGGCGCGATATGGACGCATGGCGTCAGGGCCTGACGGAGACCGTCATTCCCGGCTTTGACACCTCCAAGGAGGCGGAGGCCTACTACCTGTACCGCCGCCGCGACGAGGCGGACGCCTTCCCGTGGGACCACCTGCACAGCGGCGTGGAGCGGCGCTTCCTGCTGGAGGATCTCCGCCGAAGCCGGGAGGGGGAGCGGCTGCCCGACTGCCGGGAGGGATGCCACGGGTGTGGGATCCTGCGGACCTACCCAGAACTGCGCAAGGACGACTGGGCGTGCCCGGTGCTCCACCGCCCGCAGGAGGTGATGCGATGACCCCCACCCCCTCGCTGCTGGCGCCCGTCGACCCGTCGATCCGCCACCGGATTACCTTTGCCACCGCCCGGTCGCTGGCTTACATCTCGGTGTTGGAACTGGGGACGCTGTGGGAGCGGAGCCTGCGGCGCGCCGGGGTGCCCGTGCGGTACAGCCAGGGGTTCAACCCCCGACCCAAACTGGTCTTTGCCGCGCCGTTGCTGGTAGGGTGCGGCAGCCGCGCCGATCTGCTCGACGTCTGGCTCGATCCGGACGCGGGCGGCCCCCGCCTCGCCTCGGAGACGATGGCAGCGTTGGACGGCAAGACGCCGCACGACCTCAAGGCGCTGGACGTGACCGGGGTGAGCCGGAACGAGCCGTCGCTCCCGAAACAGCTGGTGCAGAGCGAGTACCGGGCCTGGGTCCGGGATGCGGACCGCGACCGGCTCGCGGCAGCGGTCGACGCACTGCTGGCGACCGAGTCGGTGATCCAGGTGCGGCGGGAGAAGGCATACGATCTGCGACCTTTGGTCCAGGACCTACGTCTCGAGCCAGAGGCGCCCATCGGACAGCCGCTCTGGATGCGGCTCAAGGCCCGGCCCGGGGCGACTGGCCGACCGGACGAAGTGCTCAAGGCCCTGGGGGTGCTCGACCATCCGTGGCGGTGCGCCCGGGTGCGGATGATTCTCAACGATCCCATCACGGACAGGTGAGGGGCTGGTAGGCAAACACGCGGGCAGGCGTTACCCTGCCTCGGCAAGCATCGAGTTGCGATCACAGAAAGGAGTGTGCACAATGACAAACAATCAGACGCCCATTCTTCCGGGACAACCCATGGATACGCCCACAGAGACCACCGGTGACCGCCCCCAGGCTCCCCCGCCCAAGGCGCCGCAGCCGCGCCCGGCCTCTGACGAATCCGAGGTGACGTACCGGGGCAACAGCAACGACCTCTCGGCGCTCGGCGCCCTGGCGAGCAGCATCCTGCTGCTCTTCACGTGCCTGACGTGCGGATCGGGCGTCTACTGCCTGCCGGTGGTGCCGCTGGTCCTGGGGCTGATCGGCGTGCTGGGCGCCAAGCGGTCGGTCAACAAGGAGCAGACGCAGCTCTTCTCCTGGATCGGCATCGGCACGGGTGGGCTCACCCTTCTGCTGATCGCCGCCGGATTTATCGCCTATCTGGTGTTGATGGTGTTTATTGTGTTCGTCTCCAGGCAGCCCTACCGGTATTA
>CAYMAQ010000052.1:0-18524 GCA_964388385.1 uncultured Anaerolineales bacterium
AAAGCGCGACCTCGCGAGCCTCAAGAAGCATGGTATAATAGGGCGGGAGGCAAATTATGACAGCAGATATGACCCTTCGAGAACGCGTGTTGATGCGCTTGGTTGACGTCATTGACCCTGAAACGGGGGTCGACGTGCTGCGGATGCGATTGGTGGAGGACCTCGACGTCGATGAGGAGGTTGGACGGGTTTCTTATCGATTTAGGCCATCGTCTCCCTTATGTCCGTTGGCTCACAGTTTGGCCGTGGATATCAAGCACGCCGTCGCTTCAGTCGAGGGCATTCAGGAGCAGGAGATTGAAGTTGTGGGTTACGTGCGGTCGGATGAATTGACCGAGATTATTAATCGCACGGACGTTTAGGTCACGATTGCGAGCTTGGCCAGATTGAGCCGGCCGTTGCTGGATGGACACTGCGGTAATCAACGTATCAGAGGTGAGGAAACGACTTATGGCGATCTATGAGTACGATTGTCAGGATTGTGGCACCAAGTTTCAGGCGCGGAGACAGATGAAAGACGCGGATTCTCCCATCGCTTGTCCGGAGTGTGGGGGTGAGCGCTCCAAACGAGGTTTGTCGACCTTCTTTGCGTCGACAAGCGGTTCCAGGGGTTCGTCGGCAGCCCTGAGTGGCAGTAGCGGATGCGGATCGTGCAGCCGTAGCTCTTGCGCGACTTGTGGTGGGCACTGATTGGTACGATCGGTAAAAATAGAATGCGCACCGCCCAGGCCAACAAAGCCTGGGCGGTGCGCGTTTTATGGATCAGGTATGATATCGATCCAGGTAACGTTGGATTATATCGGCAACATGTTTCTTCTTTTTGTAGCCACTTGAATACCATCCGGTGAGTGGGATGGGGCCCTCCTGGTCGCTGAATAAGGCTACGCGATACGTTGAGTCTGCATCGCTGTCGCGACTGCGCTCAACACTGACGCTCTGGATGTCATCGAGAGGGTAAGATCGGTTGTGGATACCCGTCAGGCTCTCCTTATGTTGGGTTATCATCCCCTCCGCCAAATCAAAAGTCCAGCTCGTGAATCTGCTCTGTACACCGGAGACGATCATAATCAGGCTGACAATCAGGAATACCCCGCTGACGATTATCCCGACCGTTCCTCCCTGGTGAATGGACAGGTCGGACGCTCGGCCTTGAATGAACTCATTGATTTGATCGGCTGCTGATGCTTTCTTTCTATAGCCCGAACTGGTGTATGAGGTCAAGGGGACCTCGCCGCTGCCTGTCACCAACATCACCCGATATGTGACGTCTCCGTCACTATCGCGGCTCTGAGCGACATATGCACTCTGGAGCGCTTCCAGTGGGCTGTCACTCAAGGATATGCCCAGTAGTGAGCGTGCTAACCGGCACTGCATCGATCCTGACAGGTTCCGGTTGCATAAGAGATCTGTCGTCTGACCGAAGCCATAGAACATCGCGCCGCTCATAATGACGAAGAACAGACCGAAGATCGCTATCAGCAAGCCCCCAGTGGGGCGGATAACGAGTCTCGTATCGGTTTGTTGGAGAACTTTCATCGGTCACTGCCTCCGTTGCCAGATGTGGTAGTATGGATCCGGTTATAAATGGCTAAAGCGTTTTTGCGTTCCTATAGGTGCTGCGAAAGGTTGAGCGACTTATGTTTGGATCTATCAACCTGAGTATACCACAGCTCGTTATAACTCAGAATTATCAGTCGGTATCTCCAATTGGATCTTAACACGAAGCGGGTTTTGCTGTACACTATGGAGCGTGAATAGATTGAGAAAAACATTGTAGCTCGGGCTCAATCCGAAAATAAAAGGGAGTAAGTTATGCAGGGGGCTATTGACGGAGAGTTGTTGGATCAGAGGATGGTGCAGGATCTTCAAACGGTGTTTGATGCTGAGGAGCCCGGTTCATTTGCTTCGCTGGTCGCGGACTTTGTCGACACCGGTGAGGAGAGTCTACGGTTGATAGAGGTCGCAATATCCAGCGAGGATCGGGATAAGGCACGGCAGGTGGCTCACCGTCTGAAAGGTATGAGTTCTCAACTTGGTGCTTGTGCGTTGAGAGATCAATCAAGGGCACTGGAGCGGGAACTAAGTGATCGTCCGGCTCCATTTCTCATTGATCGTGTGGGTATCATGAGGGATATCTTGTATCGAACTGCTCATGCCTATCACGAGCTTATGGTTCATATCGCTCAAGGTTGACTCAGTTCTTGAATTTGATGTATTGGGCGGTGAAGAGGGGGTGTTTGACCCCTTGAGTCTCGCGTTTCGAACAGCATATAAAGTGGGAGGCAGCCTATGTTTGGACGCATGGTACCGAGATTTCTGATGATATCCGCCATCTTGTTGATGGCTGCAGTGATGATTATGGTATGGTTGATCGGTCCTGCTCTTCAAGCTCGAGCTATCCCTGGTATGTGGGTGTGGGACATCTCTGTAGGTGGCTTGAACTTCGAGAGCGCTGGCGACCGGTTAGCTGAAGCATTACCACTTCGTGATCCCCGTATTGTCCTTCTGTCCCCTGATGGACAGCGCTGGTCCTTCTCCCCGGCCGAGCTGGGGATTTCCCTGGATCGGGAGGCGACTTTGAAACCGGTCTTTGCCGTCGGGCATCGCGAAGGTGGCATTGCGGACCTCGTCGAGCGGCTGCGTGTCGTTTATGAGGGGAGCCGATTTTCACCGGTTCTCGTTTGGGATCCCCAACAAGCTAGAGCGGTGCTGGAGACGGTGGCTCTCGAACTCAATCAGCCGGCGCGGGATGCTGCTGTGCGGCTCAATGACGGGCAGTTCCAGATGGAAAGCGGAATCGAGGGAACCCGAATGGAGGTCACGCAGACGTTGGATATCCTCCAAGCGTATCTGCGCGCCCTGGAACCTGCCGAGGTCTTGATCCCCGTGACCAAACTTGAGCCTGAAGTGGCTGACAATGAAGCGGCCCGCGCGTTGGATATGGCTGAAGCGATGGTTGATGAGCCTTTGCAGCTTGTTCTGCCTGATTCCCAAGACGGAGATCCCGGACCGTGGACACTACCTCCGAAAACGATGATTGAAATGCTGGATATACGGATGTCACCCGAGCAGCCCTCTGTCTACCTGGATCCAGAGGCTTTGCGCAACCGTTTGCATCCTCTATCGCTCGCGCTTTATCGTGAGCCGGTCGATGCGACGTTCAAGTTTGATACGACATCATTGACGCTGCAACCGGTAACGCCCAGCGAGGTCGGGAGGGAGCTCGACGTCGGTGCGTCGATCGCACGTATCAATGAGATGCTTGGGGCAGGGGAGAATGTCATTCCCCTGGTGCTGCACGCAATTCCTCCCCAGGTGCCGGATACGACGACGGCTGAAGATTTGGGTATACGAGAGTTGGTAGCAGTTGGAGAATCCTATTTTACCGGTTCCTCCTCTGCCCGCGATAAAAATATCCAACTGGGAGCTGCCAAGTTCGATGGCGTGATGATTCCGCCTGGGGAGGTATTCTCCTTCAATGAGCATTTGGGTGAGGTAACCACCGATGCCGGCTATGATGAATCTTACGTGATCATCGGCGACGAGACGGTTCTCGGTGTCGGAGGGGGGATTTGTCAGGTGGCGACGACGGCCTTCCGTGCGGCGTTTTTCGGTGGCTATCCGATTATTGAGCGGTGGCCCCATGCTTATCGGGTAGGGTACTATGAATTGGGCGGCTTCGGCCCCGGACTTGATGCGACGATCTATTCGCCTATCGTCGATTTCCGCTTCAGAAACGATACACCTCATCATCTCTTGATCAAGACCGTGGTTGATTCGGCTAACGCACGACTGCGATTCCTTTTCTACAGCACGGATCTGAACCGTGAAGTGGAGGTGATTGGGCCCGAAGCAGGCGATCCGATTCCGCCCGAAGCTCCTGTCTATGTCTATGATGATTCTATGCCGGCTGGGACCATCAAACAGGTCGAGAGGGCCCACAATGGCCTGGACGTGGTCGTCGAGCGCGTGGTTCGGAGCAGTGAGGGCGCGGTTCTCTTTGAAGATATATTTGTGAGCAATTTCGTGCCATGGCCCGCTCGGTTCCGGTTTGGGGAGGGATACATTCCACCCGAGGATGCCGAGATCCTCGGACTGGACTCGAACTGAGTCGAGGTGAAAGGAAAAAGAGCCCCGAGAGGGGCTCTTCCTATTTAGGACTCAACTCGCTATCGTATCATTCAGCCCAGTTCGTAATCCTCGTAGTCCGGATACGTGGGGTCCTCCACCTGTTTAACCCAGGCTTGTAGCTCAAAATTGACCTTCTGGATGAAGCTCCGTGCCGGCAGATCGTTACTCTGAGCATATTCAAGATCCTTAACTTTGGCCTTCACGCGCAGTGATGTCGTCTCCAATATAATTTCCTGATCTGGTTCAAGCATCACGATATCGCCTTTGGGCTGAAGCTTGGACCTAAGGTTTTCATCCTCATAGGCATATTCACTCGCCAGGACCGTGGTCACTGTACGGATATCGCTTTTGTCGAAGAGCCAGGCCTCAAAGGCCGTGACCTTCTTTGGATCGCCAGCCCCTATAGTCTCAGAGATGCCGATGCCGCATTCGCCCAAGAAATCGTTACCGATCTCGATGCTAAAGGAAGGATCGAAGTAATCATCGCCAAGTACGTAGGGGGTGTTGAATGACTTAACCGGAGCTTCGGTCAGACCCTCGACGCCGTATTCACCTGCGGTCTGGGTGTCCGTTCCGGCCTGGGAAGCCTCCGTAGCTTTCTGAGTCTGCTGCCTGCGGCCCGCAAGAATCGACCAGATGGCGAAAATGGCGGCTCCTACCAGAAGGATCACAATCACAATCCCTACAATTCTCAGGAGTTGAGAGAAGGGTGTACGTTCAGGCGTCTCCGTCGGTTCTTCGGCGGGCTCACCTTCGTAGAGCAGCTCTGACTGTTCAGTGACGACTTGTTGGAGCCCCAGCAGAGACTGCCGATAGTTTTCCAAGTTATATCTATCCGCTTTCTCGATGGCAACCCCGATATCCTCCTCCAAGCTGCCGCGATCGGCTAACCAGGGCACATTTTTCGATTTGGGGAGATCCAGGCCGAGACGATTTCGCAAAAGATTCATGTCGCCCGTTTGGAAGTACTCCTCGGCAACGTAAGACACGTACGCCGACTTGAAGTCCTCTCGAAGATGTCCGGGTGTCGCGTTAACCCATTCAACGGGAAAGATGCCCCACCCAAGGATAAACCAACCTATCAATACACCAACCACTAAGCCGATAAGGGCCTTATACTTATCCCAGATAGGTTGGAGTTTAACTAGGATCTGTGCGAAAAAGGTGAAACCCTTGGCAAGCAGTGAGTTAATCATCGCGATTGTCCTCCTGGTTGAGATGAGGTGACGATTCCAGCGCTTCACTACGTTCTGAATCTGCGGAAGATCCGGACCTTATCGACTTATATTGAGAATACGACGGATAGCCTCATTGGTGACCATATTGGGGTCGTCAGTCACGCGTCCATACGCATCTCACTATGTTTACGTATGATAACCTGTCCCGTTTTCTTCCAAGCTAAGGGTACCATAGATATTCTATATTTGCAAGTACCCCGACCCGTTTGCGATGTGATTTTATGTGGGAGCTGGATTCCATGACAATAAGTGCTGAGTCGGCGTTTTGTGACTCCAATCGCGCGATGCTGCTCAATCTGATGTTGGGGTTCATAGTTGACGCTCTAAGTCCGATAGGTATAATCGCGTTGAATGATGACATCCTGGCGAACTCTCGTACAGAATTGGTTCGAGGCAACTCCGGTGCTCAGAAGCATCGTGTATACTCGGCATCGTTGGATGCTTATGCTAGCTTCGTTGTTGCTTCTCCTGATAGCCGGCCTCACCGGGGGATGGGTGATCGCGGAATTCGGCGCTCTTCCTGCGGCGGCTCTTGTGTTGGCGGCTGGCTACGCAGTCTGGGTTCTCTTCGACCTCGAGATTGCTTATCTTGGTGTGTTTGGCGTGTTGACACTCCTGCCCTTTGGCTCGCTTCCCTTTGATATCGGATTTACCCCTACGTTCCTGGATCTAGCCCTCGGCGGCTTGTTTGCGGTCTGGTTACTACCTTACGTGCTAGGGGAGCAAGAAGAAGTCATCGCGACACCCGTTGGCGCACCGATTCTAGCGTTTGTACTTTTGGCTGTCGTCGCCTTTATCGCCGGATTGGCGCATGGAGCATTGACCAGTTATCTCATCCGGCACTTCGCCGAGGTACTTTTGAGCATCGCAACATTTTTCCTCGTTGTTAATACCATCCAGAGTGGGGATCGGTTACGACGACTGCTCCGGTGGTTTATTCTGGGGGCCTCATTGGCTTCGATGGTTGGGATCACTCTCTATCTATTTCCTGAAGAGTTGACCATTCGGGTGCTTTCATCGCTGGGACGCTTTGGATATCCTACCGGGACGACAGTCGTGCGATATATACGCGATGATCCAACGCTGATGAAACGAGCTACCTCCACATCTGTGGACCCCAACGTATTGGGGAGCCTGCTCAACGTGGCGGTCGCTATCGCCGTACCCCAGCTTCTGACTGATCGTCCTATCCTTCCAAAGTGGGTGCTGATGGGACTGCTTGGGGTCATGGGATTTGGCCTGATGCTTACGGTCTCACGGAGTGCGATAGTTGGGGTTGGATTCGCGGTCCTCTTGATCAGCTTGATGCGCTACCGCCAGCTCCTCCCCTGGTTTGTGCTGGCGCTGGTGTTAGTCTTGGTGCTGCCGTGGACGCAGGGGATCATCGAGCATTTTGTCGAGGGCATTCAATTCGAGGACTTGTCGACAAAGATGCGCCTGGGTGAGTACAAAGATACGGTTACCTTAATTCGACGCTATCCTTTCCTGGGTGTTGGCTTTGCGGGCGCCCCAGATATCGATATCTACGTGGCTGTTGCCAGTCTCTACTTGATCGTGGCTGCCCAGATGGGATTGGTCGGTTTGGCCTCGTTTCTCGTCGTCATTGGCTTTGTGCTGTGGCGTTTCTGGCGGTATCATCGCCGGGTCAAGCAGATACCGGGCTTAGAGGCGGAATTTTATGGATTGCACGCTGCGATAATCGGTGGCATTGTCAGCGGGGCGTTTGACCATTTCTTTTTCAGCCTCGATTTTCATCATTCGGTCACCCTATTCTGGCTTTTGATCGGTTTTGCCACTGCCGTCACCGAGTTGGTCATCAAACGAACTCAGCCGATTTCGGAGGCGTAGGTATTTATCCGTTTGGGTTCCCCAATTTTCGGGGCTTTTCTCCTGCAACGGATTGTCCTTGCAGTGACCGGATCTGGTCCAGCACTTTTCGATGACGCAATTCTATTGAGATCGCCATTGCAAGTGGAATTCCGCAGAAGACGATATACGCGCCAACCAGATGGATATTCATCCCCGTTTACCCTCGATTCCCTGCATTACACTCTGTCGGAGACGCGTTTTTTCATCTTTGGCCCTCTCCAGACTGCAGCGTCTGCGCACAAGCATCACGTAGAGGATAGTAAACGCAGCCAGGGAGACAAAGAGGGTCGTGATCATTTTAGGCGTCATCGCCATTTCACCCTCTGAGATGATCTGGGGATGAATTGTGCGCCACCAGCGGATAGCAAACCACGAGAGCGGAACCGTGCCAAAGGCCACGATTCCGTAGACGGCTGCGAAGCGGGCCTCCCGCTCCAGATGATCAACCGAACCTCTCAACATCACGTAGGATACATAGAGCATCCATTGGACGGCAGAGATTGTCAGTCTCGGCTCCCACGTCCAGTAGACACCCCAGACGGGCTTCGCCCAGAGCATACCCGACACGACGGTCATACTGATAAAACCGAGGCCAACTTCAGCTGAGGAGAGGGCCAAGATATCCCAACGCCTTTGATTACGTGCTAGAAAGAGCACGCTGCTAAGAGCTGTGATGAAGAACCCAAAAAACCCTACCCAGGCGGACGCGACGTGGAAGTAGAATATCCGTTGAATCTCCCCCATAACCGCTTCACGTGGTGCGTAATAGAATACCATCCATAGAGCGGTCACCACGCTCAGCAAGCTTAAGATCGCAAGCGCCCAATCGCTCCCCCGTGACCGTTTGAGTTTCTCAGGGGCATGGGTACGAGTCGTGTGTATCTCCATTATTCCTCCAGCGTGTATCTGAACATCACCATTGAGATCGCGACGATGATCAAATCGTAGACGATAAGAAGTTGGGTCCACCCCCCTAACTCTGTCCAGGTCACACCATCCAGAAGTCCCCGGGTTGTTTGAACCGCGGATAAGAATAAAGGGACGGTGATAGGCAAGAGCAGGATGGGAAGCATCACCTCGCGAGCCCGCGTGTTCACGGCGATTGCGGATAGAAGCGTTCCAACTGCCGCATATCCTAACGTGCCCAGCATCAAGGTTGCGATGATTTCAAGGTTTATCAGCGGAACATTCAAGAGTACCGCAGTCAACGGTATGAGCGCAAATTCGACGAGAAGCATCAAGATCATCGTACTCAGTGCTTTGCCGAAAAAGATGGCGGTTGGCTCCACCGGTGCAGATCTCAATCCTTCGATCCCTCCTGTTTGATGCTCTCGTACGAGTGAGCGGCTCAAGCCTAACATACCGGTAAAGGCAATGGTGCTCCACAGCACACCCGGTGCAGCAGATTCCGCCAGAGCGCCTCGAAGATCAAGGGTGAAGCTGAAAATAAAGAGCGCCAATATAGCGAAGACGGCCATTGCACTGACAATTTCTCGAGTATGGAGCTCGGCGGTGAGATCCTTTGACGTGATGGCCCAGACGTGACTTCCGAAACTGAGTCCTGTTTGATCCACAGCTAGGCTCTTCTCCTCGCGGCTATCTGTGGGCTGGCTCGCTGTCCGGGAGGCTAGGGTTGCGGATTGATCCCCGACAATCAGTGATCGGTAGCGGTCGGCAAACGCTACGTCGTACGAGCCGTCATAGATGATACGACCCCGCTTAAGCACCAGGACCCGCTGCTTCGCTTGAGAGAGAACCGGTGCTTTCAATCGATGCGTGGTCATCAGTTGGGTGCACCCAACCGCCGAGAGATCGATCAGCAGCGCATCCAGGGTATCCGCTGCCATAGGATCCAGTCCCGTGTAGGGTTCGTCAAGCAGGAGGATCGCCGGTCGATGCAGAATCGCCCGGGCAATTGCGAGTCGTTGCTTCATACCCCGGGAAAACGTGCGGACCAGGTCGGATCGACGGGTCGTCAAATCGATCCGGTCGAGAAGTTCTCGTATCCGACTCTGCGCATCAGGCAATCCATAGAGGCGGGCATAAAATGACAGGTTCTGCTCTGCTGTGAGGTCGTTGTAGAGGAGGCTGCGATGGGATAGATATCCGATCTGCCGCCGGATGATCGGACTTGCCTTCGCGAGATCCATCCCGCCCACCTGAACGCAACCGGAGGTGGCTCGGACCAGGCCTCCCACAATCCGTAACATCGTGGTCTTACCCGCACCATTGGGGCCTGCGACGACCACGCGTTCACCAGCATCGATATGCAGGCTGACGTCTGTCAGGGCCTGGTTGGGCCCGAATTGCTTGGACAGATCTATGATATCGATCATAGGATTCCCAACCGCGTCGTCACGGACATTTCCGACCTAAATGCTCTACGCGGGTCTCAATGGCTGACTTGGTCATGGTCAAGATGGGCTTTCAGTGCTTGCTTTAACGCCGCGCGCTTCGCGCGGTAAGCGGCTTCGTCGATTTCGCCATTTGCATATGCATAATCGAGCTGTGCAATCCCGGTAAGCAGGGGACGCGCGCTTTCCGGTATTTCAGACATAGGGGCGGGCTTCCATATCGCGAATGTAGCAAAACCTGTAGCTGCAAGAGCACCGATACCCAATAAGATTTCCCAGGCATGAATCTTATCGATCCCTGAAGTGCCAGAATTCCTGCCGCCCTCACGGATTGTTCGGCCCTGCTGTGCTGTAATTGAAAAATCCAATATCTCACCAGCCGCGAGAGGTCCGGCTAAATAGGAGGCTGAGTTCCCCATCTGAGTCTCAATCGTGCCGTTAAAACTCAAAGCTGTGCCTTCTGCTACGAGACCTCCGCCCTGAAGGAGCAGGAGGACGGATTGGATTGGGATATCAAGGTCGCGAGTCAAGCGCATACCCTCCCGGTATGGTCTTTCATAGCTGAAACTGATCTCGACAGTGGCGGTTCCCGGTACGATGGGTTGAGTATGAACTAAGGTCGTCCCTTCGCTACCGGTATACTCTTCGAGGCCCGAGCTGATTGCGCGAAGATTTTCGGCCTCTGCCGGCACGGTGAAGCTTAGAGGGAGGTGATCATTCGTCGCAGTTTGTCCGCCGACATAGGTTCGGTCTCCTGAGTTACTGACAGAATAGATCTCAGCAATATACAGCCGTTGACCGTCGGGCACCAGGAAGAGATGAGCCTGTTCGATATATAGGCCTGTGGTGTCGGTGGCGACATTGCGGGTATAGATGGAGGTAATCCCTGTGTCATCCAATACGCGCAACTCAACCTGGGTGCCGGTCGGGACTCTGCCTCCAGGCGTGACGCTGACCAACGTTCCATCGACAACGACGGAACGATCTGCCTGTGCTTGCACGTTTCTCTTGGGGAGTAATCCGATACCCAAGCCTAACGCGGCAATCACAAGCGCGGGGATGATGCGGAACCGCCAGGCAGTCCGATGCTCGATCATTCTGATGGGCCCGATGACAGTTGCGCCCCGCAGCCAGGACAGAACCGATGGTCGTCCTGGACAGGGCGACCACAGTGTGGACAGTGACGCGCGGGTTCATCCAAGGGCATAGATTCAGCGGCTGTTGACCGAGGAAGGTCGGATCGGATTTCTGCGATCCAAGCTTCAACAGCCCGATCGGAGTGGGCCTTCTTTCGCCGAAAGGGCTGTACAACATAAGCAAAAACGAGCCACGTGGCTGCAAGTCCAATTATGATAGAACCAAAACTCAGATGCATAGGTACCTCAACACTCTGTGTCTAAAGATCAGACTCTGTGTCTAAAAAAACCTATATCTAAAGATCCTGTACCTAAAAACTTTGCGCCTCAGAACCTGTGCTTTCACTGGGGTCATGGCTGCTTCAGCAATGGGTCCACTCTCGACGTCAACGTATTCATATTCACGGCGCCTACGTCAACGTAGGCTATGCGTCCTGCACGATCGACGACAAAGGTCTCCGGGACCCCCGTGATTCCGTAGCGCGCCGCGATGCTCCCGGTTGGGTCCAACGCTATGGGGTAACTCGTCCCGAGTTCCTCAATCACCCGTCGAGCCTCGGCCTGCGTGTTGCCAACGGCGATACCTAACACAACGACGTCTCTTCCCTCGTATTCCTCCCAAAGCGTCTGCAGATTAGGCATTGCCTGTTTGCATACCGGGCATTGTGAGTTCCAGAAGATAATCACCGTTACGCTCCCCTGGAACTCCTGGAGCGCCACCGATGATCCATCGAGCAATGTCAGGTCGTCAACTTCCGGAGCAGGCTGACCGATTCCGGGGCGTCCACTTTCGGATCGTAACGTACCGTGAGGGATACCCCACATAGCCCAACCTGCGCCCAGAAGCAGACTCACGCCGATAACTGCCGCAAGGATATTGAACGTGCCCCGTGTACTTCGAGGCCATAGGGCAAATCCGCCGCCAGTAAGAAAGACCAATCCGCCCAGCCATAGAAAATTGATCAGGGGGTTAACCATAACCTTAACTGATATTGTGTCCGCGTTGTCGGACCAACCTCCCAGGACGAGGTATAGGTCTTCTCGGACACCGGATCGGAGTGCAGGCACACGGACCGATTGTTCATGGGACTCATAGTATTTTAGACTCGGGCTCAACTTCGCGATGCTTTTTCCATTGCGTTTCACCGAGATTACTGCTGATATATCCAGATGATCGACTTCCGTCTCCTGATCCAGAGATTCGTAGATCAGGGCGTAGTCACGTATTGCGATGGGCTCCTCGCGAGGCAAGCTTACGTCACGTTCAAATGCATGGACCCGGGACCCGACGACACCCACAGCCATAAGGATAATGCCTATGTGCACAAGATAGCCGCCGTACTTCCGGCGCTGCCGGCGCAAAAGCGTCCAGCCTGCGGTCAGGAGATTGGTCTCTCGGCTTCGGCGCAATCTGGATGCTTCCGTGATCCATTGTGCTGCGGTGGTCAATCCTGCGAGTCCGCTCAGGGTCAATCCAAAAATGGAGACGACCTGGTTGAAGCCCATCACTATCAAGACTGCCGGTATTCCTATCGCGCCGATTGCAGGCAGCCACACGCGTTTGCGTAGTTTCTTAAGGAGTGCTGTCGTCCGCCCAAGAAGTGGACAGATTCCCATCACCGCAATTAATGCAGCGAACTGTGGTCCCGTCACGCGGTCAAACCATTGGGGCCCGGCTTCAAAGCGCTGTCCCGTCAAGCTTTGCGTGAGTGTGGGCAGAAGACTCCCGACAAGAACCGAGAAGGTCAACGTCAGGAGAAGTGTTAACGTAAGAAAGAACATACCTTCCCGGGATAACAACCCAGATCCGGTGGGGACGCTATTCAGGGTCTGTTGTCTCGTGTAGAGCAGGGCCAGTGAGCCTATTGTGGTTATCCCGATGGCTGCCAAAAAGTAATAACCGAGATTAGAGCGAACGTAGGCGTGGACGGACTGAATCATACCACTTCGGGTGGCAAAGGTCCCAAAGAGCACCAAGACGAATGACAGGATTGCCAGGATCAACGTCCAGTAACGGAACCCCCGCCTTTCCTCCTGCATTACTGCGCTGTGCAGGAGGGCGGTCGTCGTGAGCCAAGGTAGCAGTCCGGCATTCTCCACCGGATCCCAGCCCCAGTATCCGCCCCATCCTAGAACATCGTAGGCCCACCGCATGCCTAAAAGCAAACCCAATCCCAGACCGAGCCAGGCTATCAGAGTCCATGTATGGGCGGCTTCGGTCCATCCAGGTATCCGTCGCGTAATCAGCGCCGCCATCGCAAATGCGAACGGAACCGCAAGCCCAACATAGCCCACATAGAGCGTCGGTGGGTGGAAGATCATACCGGGATGGCGCAACAGAGGATTCAGGCCCAACCCGTTGGGCGGCGTTTCGGGCAGCTTGAGGAAGGGATTAGAAAGGACCACCATCACGGTCAAGAAAAAGGCGGTGACGATGTTCAGGAAGATGGTCGCCCAGGGGATGAGAGGGCGGGCCTTTTCTGTGGGAAAGGCGACGGCAAGGGCAGCAAAGAGTCCCTGGAGAAATACCCAAAGCAGGAGTGAGCCCTCCTGTCCGCCCCAGATTGCAGAGACTTTCAGATAGAGGGGAAGGGCCCTGGATGAATGCTCGGCAACATAGCGAATTTCAAAGTCATCGCTGATAAAGGCCCCCAACAAAAGGAGAAGGGCCGTGCCGAGGAGCGTAGGAACCGCATACGTCGCATGCTTCGCGCTTTGGATCCAACGGGGGGCGCGTTTATGGAGTCCCCATCCGGTGGCAAACACGCCGTAGAGCGTGGTAAAAAGAGACAAACCGCTGAGGAGAAACCCGACCTCGCCAAGCATACTAATCCCCCGCCTGGGTAGGGATATCCTCTGCGTAACGGGAGGGACATTTGAGGCGCAATTCCTCAACGTAGAAGCGCCCGTCTGCCTGGAGCTTCCCACGCACGATCGCTTGAGCCTCATCTCTTAACAGGTCTGGCCTGGTGCCCTCATAGACAATCTCCAACTGCGGTGCTGTTGGATCCTGCCCCGCTTCATGAAGGACTTGAGAGAGGCCACCTGCGCGCTTGATCTCCTGTGGGTCTGCGGGTATGTGAACGATGGAGAAGCTTAGGTGGGCTGTGATCGCATCGTAGACGATTGTCTCTCCCAGCACGGCACCCGAGACCGTGACATCACGGGTAAGCGCTTGTTCGCCCAGAGCGTTAAGCTCCTCGATAGTGAGGAAATAGTGTGCGGTGCTGTCCGTGTTACTGACGATCAAGTAGACAACAGCAACGAGAACGAGTATACCTGCAACTATAAATGTGGACTTACTGCCCATTTTTGACTCTCCGGCGGTGCTGTCTCTGGTAGTTTCCGATAGTTTCTATACAATGGACTTGAAGAAGTGATGCAAACCTATGTCTACAAGCTCGGTTTCGCGGGTTCATTTGTTAGTATAAATGGGTTCACTGAAAAATCCATACTTATCCGACCCCCTTGGATTGTCGACGCGGGGGGGGAGTGTATGACGGAGAGCGGATTCTTGCTCTTTATTCTAGCTTCGAGTATACTTGTTGTGACTGATCCATAGTGTAATTGTACTTCTCAGGAGGTCCTCGATGAAATTATCTTGCCTTCAGGAAAATCTTGCCCAGGGTTTAGGCATAGCGGGTCGTGCAGTGCCATCACGGACGACGATGCCTATTCTCGGGAATGTGCTGTTGGCCACAGACCACGGGCAGTTGAAGCTGGCAGCCACAAACATGGAGTTAAGTATCGTTCACTGGGTTGGAGCCCGGGTGGAGACTGATGGTGCCATTACGGTACCGGCACGAAATTTCATTGATCTCGTTGGATCGTTGCCGCCCGATCAAGTTGATCTTGTGCTGGATGAGGAGACGATGACGCTTTCCCTGTCCTGCGGATCAGTCAAGGCAAGTTTTCGGGGGATTTCCTCGGATGAATTTCCCCTCGTCCCTGAACCTGAGGAGGATAACGGCTTCTCGGTAGAGGCCGACGACCTCTCTACGGGATTGGGTCAAGTGACCTTTGCGGCATCAATGGATGAGAGTCATCCGGTTCTGACGGGGGTGCTGGCTGAATTCGAGGGCGAGACGATGACGCTAGCAGCCGCGGATGGTTTTCGTCTTTCGCTGCGTCACATCCCCCTGATCCATCCGGCGCCTTCGCCTTTTGACGTGATCATTCCGGCGCGCGCGCTTTCAGAATTGGAGAGGATTATTGGCACGCCGGGCGATCCGATCAAGATCTCAACAACTCATCCTCACAATCAAATTCTCTTCCAATTACCCGACACGGTGCTCAACTCTCAGTTGATCGATGGGAATTTTCCGGATGTGCGACGGATTATTCCACCCTCCCATAGCACCCGAATCGTCTTGGGGCGTGAGGAGATCCTGCAGGCATGTAAGCGGGCGGCCATTTTCGCCCGCGATGTAGCCAATATCGTTAAACTGACGATCGAGGCGGGGGAGATTACGGTTTCTGCGGACTCGGCGGAGTCCGGACAGGGGTTAACCCGATTGACGGCCGACGTCACCGGTGAGGGCCTCGAGATTGCATTCAACGTGAGGTTCCTTATCGACGTCTTTGGAGCGCTTGACACTCCCCAGATCGCGCTTGAGCTTAATTCGGCGACCAATCCGGGTGTCATTAAGGGTGTTGGTGACGACGAGTTTGTTCATGTGGTGATGCCCATGCATTTGGGGAACCGATAGTCTTTGTGAAGATCCGACAGCTGACGGTCCCGAAATCGTAAAAAGGAGCAGAACTTACGATGACAAATCTTCTCCAGAATCCAGGTTTTGAAGGTGGATGGTGGCGGAAAACCTATACGGGACAGGAGTTTGGTGAGATTTTTGTGCCCGAGGGGTGGGTTGCCTTTTGGAAAGAGGGGAAGCCGGTTCCTCATGACCCCTCCAATCAGACGGGATACGGTCGTCCGGAAATGCACGTTATCAACAAAGAACCTCCTTTTCTCGATCCTATGCGGATCCGTAATGGACAGCGTGCATTTAAGCTTTTTACGTTTTTCCGGATTCATGATGCCGGTCTCTATCAGCGTATCGAAGAGATCCCGGTCGGATCCAAGGTTCGAGCCCTGGGTTGGGTTCATGCGTGGTCGTCCAATCATGACAATCCCTATGCCAGTGATGGGGTAGGCGAGAAGGCCTTTTTCATTCGAGCGTCTGATTACGATAAGGATGACGGCGTGCGGAACGTGACGTTTACCGTAGGCATCGACCCCACGGGCGGCACTGACCCGTGGTCGGATCAAGTGATCTGGGGGGAGGGCGCCCATATTTACAATGCCTACGCTCAGATTCCGCCTTTGGAGGTCACCGCTCAAGCCGATAGCGTGACTCTGTTCGTCCGCAGTGCGGTGCTTTGGCCGTTCAAGCACTGTGATAGCTATTTGGATGATATGCATCTCGAGGTTGTCAAACCCACGGTCCGACCTATAGAAGTTCAGTTACCCGGCGAGGTTAACGCCGGCGAGCCTTTCGATATTCGAGCCACAGGGGGAACCGGTCCCCAATCTCTGCAGCTCAAGCTGTCCAATGCTTCCCTCTTTCATCGGGCGAAAGAAATCGAGGATGCGTACGCGCGCTGGCGATGTGTAGCTGTAGAGCCTGGTTGGTATGATGTCGAGATCTCGAGCGTGGATGTGCCGACCGTGATCCGATCCCTGCAAGTTCGAGGTGATTCCGGTGAAGAGGGCAAGGTGTGCGTACCGCCCCGGGTCCCGTATGTGCGGACTTACGTCTTATTGCCCCCTGACGCCGATGCGAGTTGGATTCAGGCAATCCTTGCCAGCGGAGCATGGGACAAATATCGGTGGACCCTTGGCAGCAGCGCGGATGACGCTGGGGTTGGCCCCAAGGACCGCCGGGTCATCGCGATCAATCCAGAGCGTTGGTCGGGAGATCTACGGGAGTTTTTCGATACCTACTATCCCGGCGTGCAATACAGACCTATTCAAGCGGATACTCCCCAGGCTTTGCAGCAAGTGTTGCAGAATATTTCCTGGTCTCAATAGGTTGAAGAACACGCAATCCCGCTAATGTGATTCCAACTATCATTCAAGAAGCTAGCGTTTTTGGGGAATTTTTTGCGTAGACAGTTTGCGAAGCCCACCCCCCATGCGTGGAGGAGGCTCAACTACGCTATGTGCGGGTCGGATGATACGCGCTCAGGCTTTGATCTCCACCCCTTTGATGGTGTAATAGAAGGCTAACGACTCGTTCATCCCGGATTCAATGCGCCGGTTGATCTGGTTCATAATATCCACGAAGACGAGTCCCCCATTATCCTTAGGACAGATGATACCAAGACGGGAACGTTGGGTGCCGGCTGCGATTCCCCATTGTCCTTCGAAGCGGCGCCGGAAGGTCTCACCGAGGAATGCCGCCCACACCGACCTGATTTCATAGGAAGGGTCAGGAAATTGACTGATGTGCCGATCGATCCATTCGTCAAGGGTCTGGAGTCCAATTGCATTGTACTCCACGTCGATGTTTGCATAACGACTGAGGCTGAGTCGGGCGCGTTCAGCCAGTTGGGTCATTTGACGCGATCGGTTCGATGGAAGAAATTTCAGTGAGCGCTTTGACATACCATCCTCTTACATTGTATTGAACCTATTATAGCATAGCTGCAGGTTGCTACAACTGCCTTATGATCTCCTTCTGTTGTTTTGAAGTTTATACTGCTTATAATTAGGTGTGAATGCCCACTATGTTAATAGAAGTGGCGCACGAAGAGATGTCTCTCAACGTCCTCGATGCTATTTGCGTTAGGACAATGGGAGATCTGAAGTCTGTGTGATGCGTAGATTGGAGCTTAGATGGAAATCAAGTGGTATGGACTTGGGTGCTTCAGGCTGAGTGAGGACGGTTTGCCGCCTGTCGTCCTTGATCCTTTTGATGAGAACGAGACCGGACTCGACTTGCCGAAGGCCCCTGCAGGCATTGTCGTCTCAAGCCGTCTTATCGATAAGCCGGGGCTTGTGGAATGGGACAAACTCCGTGATGTGAGCCGTACCATCGCAGGGCCCGGTGAATATGAGATCGGCGGCGTTTTCGTCACCGGGGTGGCATCGAGCCGCAAAGGGGCGCAACACAGGAAATCCAAGAAGCCTGAAGATCGGGGCTTGGACGTCAACGTGATCTATACGGTGGATATACAGGGTGTGGCTGTGGCACACCTGGGGGAGATTGGGCGCGTGCCAACTCAATCGGAGGTAGAGGCTTTGGGGCGGGTCAACGTCCTTCTGGTTCCGGTAGGCATCCCCGGCGGCATGACCCCGGCTAAAGCCTCCGAAGCGGTAAGTCTGATCGAACCTGACATCGTGATTCCGATGCACTATCAAATTCCCCACCTGAAGTTACAGCGAAAGCCGGTCAGTGGATTTCTTAAAGAGATGGGATTAGGGGAGTCCAAGCCATTGGATAGACTTCGCTTGTCTGCAAGTTCGATCCCCGAGGATCTGCAGATTGTCCTGCTTGATCCTCAGTCTGCTTGATTGAGACATTCCGGATGTATCATATTAAATCAGGAGAAGAACATGCAAAAACGTCTGGTAATTTTCATCTCGCTGGTCCTCTTGTGCGGGCTTGCTGCAGCGATCGTTTTATCGAGTTGTTCTAACGGAGAGGCCGAGGTTGAGGTCGGTCTTGATCTCGATCAAATTGAGGCACAGATGGATAAAGGCGAGTACGCAGAGGCTCGTGAGGCACTCGATCGGGTTGTTTCTAATGATGAGGCCAATGCTGAAGCCCACTTTATGTTAGGGTTGACGTATT
>CAYMAQ010000053.1:0-18408 GCA_964388385.1 uncultured Anaerolineales bacterium
CGCGTGAGTTGCTGGACGACCCGATCACGATGAAGAAGGATGTCGTGAACCCGCAGGGTCCGATCTCCGGCGAGGGCGTGGGGGTGCTCGAAGCGCCGCGCGGCACGCTCTTCCACCACTACTGGACCGACGAGATGGGCGTGATCGAGAAGGTGAATATGATCGTGGCGACCGCCGGCAATGCCTGGTCGATGAATCACTCGGTCAATATGGTCGCGAAGCGCTACGTCGATGGCAACAACCTGACCGAGGGGATGCTCAATCGGGTCGAGGCTGCGATCCGCGCGCACGATCCGTGTCTATCCTGCTCGACGCACGCTATGGGGCAGATGCCTATTCACATCGAGTTGGTCTCACCAGAGGGTGAGGTCGTCGACACAATCCACCGCGACTAGCACTCTTTCGATGGACGACCAGGTGCGTTGCACCGGTTTCTGGACGCACCCGAACTTCAGAATTTGGTAACGAGATATCGCCTCCGAGAATCTGACGGTCCCTAAGGTCCCGAGATCTCGGAGGTTTTTTCGTAACTACCGAAGCATCTTGAAGCAGCCCGATTGCGAGATAAAATAGATAGTAATATAAATAAGGGCGAGAGGGTGAACTTGAGGCAGACGAGACATACCTTGGTCGTTGGATTTGGCAATTTATACCGCCGCGATGACGGCGTCGGTCGCGCCGTTGTCAACCGTCTGCGGCAGCGTTTGGGACGGGACCCCCTGGATCCCCTGGATGACGGCTTCGACGATCTGGGCCATCGGGTGGACACGGTGGTGATGCATCAGTTGGTGCCGGAATTGGCGGAAACTTTGGCGGACTACGCGTTGGTGATTTTTGTCGATGCGCACGTAGGCTCGACAATCCACGAGCCCCTCCACGAAGAGCGGTTAGCGGTGGTCCACCGGACGCCGTTTGTCTATCACCAGACGCATCCCTCCACCGTGCTGGCGCTGACGCGCCGGATGTTCGGTGGGGTACCGGAGGCGGTGTTGATCTCGTTGTTAGGGCACGATTTTGACTTCGGAGAGGGTCTGTCGACGGAAACGGCGGCGCTGGTCGAACCGGCGGTGGCCCGGATTATGGCACGGGTTGAATCGCTTGCGGAAGGGGAGGCACAGGATGCATGAGTTGTCCGTGACTGAGGATATCTTGCGCATTGTGCGGGAGCACGCCCAGCGAGCCGGTGCGTCGCAGGTGACCGATATCACGATCGTCGTCGGTGAGCTGTCGAGTTTTATCAATGATTCGATTCAATTCTATTTCAATATACTCTCCCCGGACACGATTGCGGAGGGAGCGGATCTGCATTTTAAGCGGATCAAGACCCGGTTTCGCTGCCGACAGTGTGGGACCGAGTTTGAGCCTGAAGGACGTGACTGGATCTGCCCGGAGTGTCAGTCCCTGGGCGGGGATGTGATCGCCGGTAAGGAATTTTTCGTGGAGAGTATTGAAGTGACATCCAATGGAGGAGGCAATGATGGCTGAGAAATCTGAAACCAGACAGGTGCCGGTGGTTGAAAGGCTGCTTTCCGCCAACGATCAGGTAGCGGCGGATAATCGAGCGCATTTCCAGGCCCAACAGGTCGCGGTGGTCAATATAATGGCATCGCCGGGGGCGGGGAAGACCACGTTGCTGATGGCAACCATCGAGGCGATGCGGGAGCGAAGCATCGGCGTGATTGAAGGGGATGTCGCGTCCCAGGTGGACGCGGACCGGATCGCGACGACAGGATCGCCCGTCGTTCAGATTAACACCGGGGGCGCATGCCATTTGGACGCGCCGATGATTCGAGGTGCGCTGGTTGAGCTGCCGTTGGAGACGTTGGACCTGGTCTTCGTAGAGAACGTGGGCAATTTGATCTGCCCGGTCTCCTTTGATCTGGGTCAGAGCGTCAACGTTGGGCTGATCAGTGTGCCCGAAGGGGATGATAAGCCCTATAAATATCCCGGTATCTTTGAGGCGGTGGATCTGATCGTGGTGACCAAGGCGGATCTGCTGCCGTACCTGGATTTTGACGTGGACGCCTTTAAGGCGTTGGTTCACGGCCTGAATCCCGAGGCCCCTGTATGGGTGCTCTCGGCCAAAACCGGTGCGGGAATGGATGCGTGGCTTGACTGGCTGGACGCGCAACGGCCTTAGTGCTGGGAGGGCATCTTCATGACGTCGTCTGTTGTCCGTGAGCGGAAGGCTCGTCATATCTCCATCACCGGGGTGGTGCAGGGCGTGGGGTTTCGGCCCTTCGTCTACAATCTCGCACGGCGGATGGGGCTTTCGGGCTGGGTGCTCAACCACTCCGGCGGTGTTGACATCGAGGTAGAGGGGCAGGAGGGGACCGTTGCCGCGTTTGTCGATGCTTTGGAAGCGGAAGCCCCTCCGTTGGCCCGCATTGAGTCGTTGGAGGCCAGATCCATTGAGCTTCCGGGATATGA
Organism: uncultured Anaerolineales bacterium; assembly: GCA_964388385.1. GTDB lineage: Bacteria > Chloroflexota > Anaerolineae > B4-G1 > SLSP01 > PWVB01. Next base: position 2,431 of record CAYMAQ010000053.1, read on the forward strand.
GGGGTTTGAGATTCGCAAGTCGCGCCGGGAAGCGGGCCGGTCTCAATTGATCTCTCCGGACGTTGCGACCTGTGACGACTGCGTCCGGGAGCTCTTCGATCCGGCGGACCGTCGGTACCGGTATCCGTTCATCAACTGCACGAACTGTGGCCCCCGCTTTACCATCATCGAGGATATCCCTTACGACCGGCCCAATACGACGATGCGAGTCTTCCCTCTCTGCGAGGATTGCCGCGAGGAGTACGAAGATCCGTCTGATCGCCGTTTCCACGCACAGCCGAATGCCTGTCCGGTCTGCGGTCCCCGTATCTGGTTGGTGCCGGGCGAGCGAGCTGATGCGGCTGCGGCCTCGGGCGCAGTGGTTGAGGCGCCGCCTGCGGGGGTGGAGACCGAGTCGGTGTTATCGGAAATTGAGACCCGCCTGCGGCGGGGTGAGATTCTGGCGATCAAGGGGTTGGGGGGCTTTCACCTGGCCTGTGATGCGACCCAGCCCGAGGCGGTCGATCGTCTGCGCGGGCGCAAGCGCCGTCCGCATAAGCCTTTTGCGATTATGGTCCCCACGTTGGCGGACGCAAAGGCGATCTGCGTGGTGCCGCCTGCGGCAGAAGCGCAGATGACATCGCCGCGTTGTCCGATCGTGCTGCTTGACGCCAGGGTCCATCCGCCCGAGGGGATGGCGATCGCGGAAAACGTCGCGCCTAATGCGCGTACGCTGGGTGTGATGCTGCCCTATACGCCGCTGCACCATCTGATCCTTCGGGATATCGGCCGACCGCTGGTGATGACCAGCGGTAATCTGACCGAGGAGCCGATCGCGAAGGGTAATGCGGAGGCGCTGCGCCGGCTGGCATCCCTTGCGGACGCCTTTGTGCTTCACAACCGAGATATCTATGCTCGATATGACGATTCGGTCGTGCAGGTGATCCGGCTTCCGAATGAAGAGGGCGAGGGGGGAACGGCGGAGACGCTGATCCAGCCGGTGCGCCGGGCGCGCGGGTATGCTCCGTTCCCGATCCGGATGTCCTTTGACGCGCCGCGCATTTTCGCTGCGGGACCGCTGCTCAAAAACACGTTTGCGCTGGCGCGGGGGCGCTATGCCTTTGTCAGCCAGCACATCGGCGACCTGGAGCGGATCGAGACGCTGGAACACTACGAGGCTGCGCTGGAGACCTATCAGCACCTTTTTCGTCTGGATCCGGAGCGGGTCGCGTGCGATATGCATCCGGATTACCTGAGCACGCGCTACGCGGAGACCTATGCCCGCGAGCACGGGCTGCCCGAGCCGCTGCGTATCCAGCAGCATAAGGCGCACATCGCTTCATGTCTGGTGGAAAACGGCTGGGGCCCTGAGGACGGTCCGGTCCTGGGCGTCTCCTTTGACGGCACGGGATACGGCGAGGATGGCGCGATCTGGGGCGGCGAGTGGTTTGTGGGCGACTACCACGGAATGCAGCGGACGGCCCATCTGGCTTACCTGCCGTTGCCGGGAGGGGACGCGGCGATCCGGCATCCGTGGCGCATCGCGGTTGCCTATCTCTATGCACTGCTGGGACAGTGTGACGTGCCCGGTGGCCTGCAGTGTCCGGCGGAGGCTATGATGGTCCGGCAGCAGGTGGAGCGGTCTATCAACACACCTCAGACATCATCGATGGGGCGGCTTTTTGACGCCGTGAGCGCACTGCTTGGCATCTGCACAGAGATCAGCTACGAGGCCCAGGCGGCGATCGAGATGGAGCACGTGGCGTCGGCATATTCAGGTCCGTATGAGGGGGAATATCCCTTCGACCTGAACGGCGGGGATGGGATCCTCGAGGTGGGATTGACCGGGCTCTTCGAGGCGCTGATTGCTGCTATGGCAGAGGGGCGACCTGTGCCGGAGATCGCGTGGCGTTTCCACGCGACGGTAGCGGCGATGATCGATCGGGTCTGCCGGAGATTGCGGGATCGGACCGGTATTGAAACGGTGGCGCTGAGCGGCGGAGTCTTTCAGAACCGGCTGCTGCTCCAGTTGGTGATTCCTCGTCTGCGAGGGGCCGGCTTTGACCTGTTGCTCCACAATCAGGTGCCCTGCAACGACGGCGGGGTCTCCCTTGGTCAGGTCGCCTTGGCTACCTTTGCCCTGGCTGAGGAATAACAACCCGTAGCGAGTGTTCGTTCGTGTATTCGTGAGTTATTTGAGGTCGTCCGCGAGACTGACCGGGATCGGTGCTATAGTGACAAAGAGTTTTGATAGCGTTACAAGGAGAGGATACAGAGTATGTGCTTAGCCATTCCCACGCAGATATTGGAGATCGATGAGGATCGCGTGGCGACGGTGGAACTCGGCGGCGTCACGCGTAAGGTGAGCTTGATTATGACGCCCGACGCCGAGGTGGGGGATTACGTCCTCATCCATACCGGTTACGCGATCACGCTGATGGATCCGGAAGAGGCACAGGCCTCCCTGGAAGCTTTTGCGGAGTTGGCCGAAATTCAGGAATCGCTCGACCGCGAGGCCATGGGCGAGATGGGGGACGGTTTGTCTTGAAATTTATTGATGAGTTCCGCGACCCGGTGCTGGCCCGCAATCTGATAGCCGAAATTCAGCGGGAGGCGGCTGCGCGCACGGATCCGATCTTCCTGATGGAGTTCTGCGGAGGACACACCCACGCGATCTTTCGCTTTGGGCTGCGCCAGATTCTCTCGGATGCCGTCGAGATGCGGTCAGGCCCGGGGTGTCCTGTTTGCGTGACCGCCGCCCGGGACCTGGATCGGGCTATCGCGATGGCGAGCGTCGAGGGGGTGATCCTGGCGACTTTCGGCGATATGATACGGGTGCCGGGCAGCCACGACACACTGCAGGATGCCCGCGCCCGGGGCGCGGACGTGCGGATTGTCTATTCTCCGCGGGATGCGCTGGATCTCGCGCGCAACTATCCTGACCGCCACGTCGTCTTCTTGGGTGTGGGGTTCGAGACCACGGCCCCCGCTATCGCGGCGGCGCTTATGGAGGCTGAGAGCCTGGGTCTCCCTAATTTCTATGTGTTGAGCTTGCACAAACTTACGCCCCCAGCGATGCGGGCAATTTTGGATGCCGGCGAGGTGAGCCTCGATGGGATCATCGGACCGGGCCACGTCAGCTCGGTGATCGGCAGTGATGCGTGGGCTTTCCTGCCTGCGGACTATGACATCCCTTGTGCCGTCGCGGGCTTCGAGCCGTTAGATTTGCTCGGCGCGATCGCTGCGCTGGTCCGTGCGTCGGTGCATGGGACACCCGATGTCTTCAACACCTACGGGCGCAGCGTACGGACTCAGGGCAATCCGGTGGCGCAGCGGATGCTGGATGATGTCTTTGAGGTCGTCCCGGCAGCCTGGCGGGGGTTCGGTGAGATTCCGAGTAGTGGGCTGGCGCTGTGTGATGCCTTGAGCCATCGCGACGCGGCACAAGCTTTTCCGGTCGAGGTGCCGTCGGCTGAGGAGCCGGCTGGATGCCGCTGCGGGGAGGTCCTCCGCGGCGTGATCGATCCCACGGCGTGCCCCCTCTTCCGCCGTGTCTGCACGCCCCGCAATCCCGTCGGCCCCTGTATGGTGAGCGCCGAGGGGGCCTGCGCCGCCTATTTTAAGTACGTCGAATGACGAGACACGAGACGGTGCGAGGCACTCCCGGGAGTACCCATCAATGACTGACAGCCTGGAAGAACGTAAGGCTCTACTAGCCATATCACAGATCAAGTGCCTTGCACCAGGTTTAAAAGGAGCACTTTTCATCACACATAAAGGCATTTTGCTATGAACGACCACATCCTGATGGCGCACGGCAGCGGCGGTGTTCTGAGCCACGAACTTATCCGCGACCTCTTTGTCGCGCATTTCGCCAGTGAGAAGCTTGCGACGATGGAGGACTCCGCCGTGTTAGATGATCTCCACGGTGGGCGGCTGGCGCTGACCACCGACTCCTACGTGGTCCAGCCCCTCTTCTTTCCGGGTGGGAATATCGGAGAATTGGCCGTCTGCGGCACCGTGAACGACCTTGCCGTGGTCGGCGCCCGGCCCCGCTACCTGACCGCCGGCTTTATCCTGGAGGAAGGGCTTTCTCTGGAGACGCTGGAGCGGGTGGTGATCTCGATGGCGGAGACGGCGCGCGCCGCCGGGGTGGAAATCGTCACCGGCGATACGAAGGTGGTCGGGCGGGGCGCTGCCGACGGCCTTTTTATCAACACGGCCGGGATCGGTGTGATTCCGGAAGGGATCGACGTTGGATCGGCTCGTTTGCAGGTGGGCGACGCGCTGTTGGTCAATGGGACAATGGGCGACCACGGCCTGGCGGTGATGATGCAGCGTGAGGGACTGGCCTTCGGCTCGACCTTGACCAGTGATACGGCGCCGCTCAACGGCTTGGTCGCGGCGCTGATGGACGTGGTGCCGGGTCACGTCCACGCGATGCGCGACGCCACCCGGGGCGGGCTGGCGACGGTGCTCAACGAGTGGGCCGAACACGGCGTCGGCGTTGCGCTGCAGGAGGCCGCGATTCCGGTGCGCGAGGAGGTGCGGGCAGCGTGTGAGTTTCTGGGCCTGGATCCGCTCTACGCCGCCAATGAGGGTAAAGTGGTGATCGCCGTGGCCGCGGACGCCGCTGATGCGGCGCTGGCTGCGCTGAAGGCGCATCCGTTGGGACAGCAGGCCGCATGCATTGGGGCGATCACGGAGGTTCATCCCGGTCGCGTGGTGATGACTACGCCCTACGGCGCTAACCGTATGCTCCAGATGCTCACCGGCGCGCAGCTCCCCCGTATCTGCTGACCCACTTACGCCTTTCGGAATAAACGTGGCGGACTTCATCCCCGATCGCCCTTGACGGACTGCCATAGGATTGGCGGGAAGGATGCCCGCGGTCCATCGAATGGGTCCGTCATATCGAGGTCTGCATCCAACTGCAGTTGCCTCACTCTCCGACCGATTTCGACTTGACATTCACCTGGATATCCCATATAGTAATCATCAAATACTTGGATATCCAAGTATTAGTCGAGGAAAGGCATAATTGATGGACGAGGAGAGACTCCGACACCGGGACGATACGGCGCATCTCGTCGGTAGGGCACGCTGCACGATCAATCGGTTCTTGATAAAGGCGATGCGGAGGCACGATATGGGTGGGCTCGCCCCCTCGCATGGCGATATCATCGCTGTGCTCCTCTACCACGGTGCGACGACGATGACGGCGCTGGCGCGGCACATCAATCGAGACCGCTCGACCGTCACCACGCTGGTTCAAAAACTCGCCGACGAGGGTTACGTCACCTTCAAGGATAATCCCGACGATGCCCGCTCGCGCCTCGTCTACCTGACCGACACCGGGACCGATCTCAAAGCGACCTTTGAAGCGATCTCCCGCCAGCTTTCTGAGACCCTTTGGGACGAGATCGATGACGAAACGCAGATTACGTTTCGGGAGACGCTCCGGCAGATCATTCGCAATTTTGAGACCGCCTCAATCTATGAAAACGACAACGCAACCATCGACTGAATCGAGGCGCTCCCGGTTGCGCGCTGTTTTGCGGTTGCGCGCTGTTTTGCGCACCCCATGGCGGGATATCGTGCAGTTTATCCTCCTGCTCGGGGTGCTGGGCTGGCTTATCGCCCTGAGCTCTTCACGCCTGGGCTACAACTGGCAGTGGTACCGCGTGCCGCGCTTCCTCTTTCGCCGGGTGAACGGGCAGCTCGCCGCCGGTCCGTTGATCGAGGGCCTGCTTTTCACCTTTAAGATTGCCGGTATGAGCCTGGGGCTTTCCCTGATCATCGGCCTGACCACCGCGATTGTCCGGCTTTCTGATTCGTGGATGGGCCGCGCCTTGACCCGCATTTACCTGGAGGTGATTCGCAACACGCCGCTGGTGGTCCAGGTCTACCTCGTTTACTTCGTCATCGGTCCGATTCTGGGATTGGGGCGTTTTATCTCGGCGGTGATGGCGTTGAGTCTCTTTGAGGGCGCCTATATGTCTGAGATCTTCCGGTCCGGCATCGTCTCCCTCTATAAAGGGCAGTGGGAGGCCGCCTACAGCCTGGGATTGAGCCCCTTCAACACCTACCGGGACGTGATTCTCCCCCAGGCGATACGCCGGGTGCTGCCCCCGTTGACCAGCGAGGTCATCAGTTTGATCAAGAATACGTCGCTGGTCAGCCTGGTTTCGCTCAGCGACCTGGCGCTGCAGGCTCGGGTCATCGCTGCCGATACCTTCCTCACCTTTGAAATCTGGTTCACGACGGCTTTGATCTATTTGGCGTTGACGGTGCCGCTGTCGCTGGCGGAGCACTACTTGGAAAAGCGTTTCAAAGTTTTGACCTGAACAGAGGCATAGATGGACGATATAAACAACGACGATCCTATCCTGATTATCGACAATGTGAGCAAATCCTTTCCCGATGAGATCCACGCCGTCAAAAACTTCTCGGCTGAAATCCGGCGGCAGGAGGTGGTCGTCATTATGGGGCCCTCCGGCTCGGGGAAATCGACCCTGCTGCGCTGCATCAACGGCCTGGAAAAGGCCGATCAGGGGCTCATTGTCGTGGATGGCATCCCGTTGGACGAGGACAGACGCCACCGCCTGGAGATTCGCAAGGAGGTGGGGATGGTCTTCCAGTCCTTCAACCTCTTTCCCCATCTGACCGCGTTGGAGAACGTCAATCTGGCCCAGGTGCGGGTTCGAGGGAAGTCGAAGCGCGAGGCGACACAGGAGAGCATGAGGCTGCTGGAGCGGGTGGGAATCGGTGGCAAGGCGGACAGCTATCCCGCTCAGCTCTCAGGCGGGCAGCAGCAGCGGGTCGCCATCGCCCGCGCCCTGGCGATGAGGCCCAAGGTGATGCTCTTCGATGAGCCCACCAGCGCCCTGGATCCCGAGATGATCAACGAAGTGCTCGATGCGATGAAAGACCTGGCGCGCTCGGGGATGACGATGGTCGTGGTAACCCACGAGATGGGCTTCGCGCGCGAGGTCAGCGATCGCGTCATCTTGATGGATGAGGGGGAGATCGTTGAGACTGGACGGGCGGACCGCTTTTTCGAGAATCCTCAGGAGGAACGGAGCCAACGCTTCCTGAGCCAAATACTGTGAACCAAGAAAGGATAACCAACATGTCCAAGCTTTATCGTTTGCGCAAGCCTTTGATGATGATGACCCTTGCTGTTCTCTTATTAGGATTGTTGGCCTCGTGTAATGTGCCCGCTGCCGACAGTCAGGGCGCCTCGCAGAGCCAGATCGACCAGATTCTTCAGCGCGGCGTCCTTCGGGTGGGCCTCGACATCTTCGTCCCCTGGGCCTTCAAGGACAAGGACGGCAATCTGGTGGGCTTTGAGGTGGATGTCGCCACTAAACTTGCCGAGGATATGGGGGTCGAGGTGGAGTTCGTGCCCACGGAGTGGTCCGGCATCATTCCGGCGCTGCTCACCAACAAGTTCGACGTGATCATCGGCGGGATGGGCGTCACCACGGAGCGGGCCCTGAAGGTCAACTTCACCGAGCCGTACGAGTGGAGCGGGATCGACGTGGTGGTCAATAACACGATGCTCCCGGATGCCAGCACGATCGCGGATCTGAACGATCCCAACGTCGTGATCGCCGTCCGGCTGGGCGCGACCCCGTCCGAAGCGGCGAAGACCTATGCACCCCAGGCCGAGCTGCATCAGTTCGACACGGATGAGGCCGTGCTTCAGGACGTACTCAATGGCAACGCCCATGCAGCCTTCTCCTCCACCCCTACGCCCGCCTTTTGGGTCGCTGATTACCCCGATATCCTCTATCGTCCGCTGGGCGGTGAACTCCTTGATCTTCAGCCCAGTGCCTTCGCCGTCCGCAAAGGAGATCCCGACACGATCAATTTCTTCAACGCATGGATCCTGGTCAACCAGGACTGGTTGGAGGAGCGGGCTGACTATTGGTACGGTACCAAGCAGTGGGAGGATTTGTTAGGGGAGTAGGGACTACCGTGATGGGTAAGAACGTCAAGTTCCGCGTCCTGGACGCCGTCCTGCTGCTGCTCTGCCTCGCGGCGGGCGCGTACGTTGCCTATCGCATTACCTATACCCTGGAGTACACCGGGGACTGGGGGGCGATTCCCCAGTTCCTGGTGCGCCGCGATCCGGAGACGGGACGCCTCGTCCCCAATTACCTGCTGCAGGGGCTCGTTACCACCTTGAAACTTTCGTTCTGGGCTACTTTGCTGGCCCTGATCCTGGGCACGATCGTCGCGCTCTTCCGGACCGGCGAGGATCTCTTTCTGCGCATGGTCGGCAGGACGTATGTCGAACTGATCCGGAATCTTCCGCCTCTGGTGCTGATCTTTATTTTCTATTTCTTCGTCGTCGATCAGATTATGCCCCTGTTGGGCTTGGATGCCTTTATCCGGAACCGGTCGGCAGGGGCGCAAGCTGTGTTGACCTTTCTTTTTGAGGAAAAGTCGCTCTTCGTCCAGTTTGTCTCCGGGGTGATTACCCTGGCCTTTTTTGAGGGTGCTTACATCGCCGAGATTATCCGAGGGGGGATCGACTCCATCGAGCGGGGCCAACGGGAGGCCGCGTATTCCCTGGGCCTCTCCCGGATGGATGAGATGCGCTTCGTCATCATGCCCCAGGTGATCAAACGCGTGCTTCCCACCCTGGCAAACGAGTTCATCAACACCATCAAGTACTCGGCGATCGCGTCGGTTGTTTCCATTCAGGAGCTGACCTTCATGGGGCGCCAGGTCGTGGTCGCCACCCGCCACATTTTCGAGACCTGGATCACCGTGGCGGTGATGTACATGACCCTCACCCTTACACTCTCGTTGGGTACCTCCTGGCTGGAGAAACGCCTGCAGCGGAGCGACTAGGCTGGCTTGAAAGGACGACATCCCGCCTCGTCGTTCGAAGAGGATTTTCAATCCTCGGCTTCATGCATTGGGTCTTTAGGATCTTCAACGAACCCATTTTTATCCGTGTTCAAACCTGCAAACGTGCCAATTACTCCTTCCCGCGGTCAAGCCGTCCCACGACGTCGGAGGGTGCATCTTCCTACCCTTTGATCGTCTCCTCCCGGTCCTCCGGTCGGTCGAGGCGACCGACGGCGTCCTTGGGCACCTCAGGTCGATCCTCAATCTTCTTCTGGATTTCTCGGGATATATCCTGCTTGTCCTCTTGCCAGGACCGTTGCTCCGGACGGCGCGCCTCCTCTTCTTCGAGCGGTGGTTCGATGAAGTCCTCATCCTGATCGGGCGTCTCCAGCAGTTCTCTTTCTTCTTCGAGCGGTTGCTTTTGCTCGGACATGGTTGTCCCCCTCGGGTCGGTCGACCCGCTCACTTGCTATTTATCTAGAAACATTTCAACTTTATTGTAACAAGCTAAGCCTCGAGGACAACCCTTGTCCGCGCAGTCGGCAGGAAAATCCCGTTTATTCCTCCACGGTAAACGTCGTCCCCGCACTGCGCCCGAAGACCTCCGGGAAGTACATCTGCGCCGCCGTCGCCGGAATCACGTTGTACGCCCCCGGCACGCTGGCGCGGATGATGTAGCTGTACTCGTACGTCCCCCTCGGCAGGTACGTGGAGAAGAGTGTGACCTTCTCATCGCGCATCTCCGCGTGGGAGAACCACCACCAGCCCCAGCCGTACCAGCGATTGCGCCGCATCTCCTCCTCAGGACTCACCCGCTCGATCGTGGGCCGCATGCCGACCACGCTCGTCGTCCGTAGCGTCACATCCACAGCCTCACAGCCCGCGGGCAGGGGGTCCTCCACCAGGACGTAGTGCAGGTTGGTCGGCGCGATCACCGTCAGTTTCACCCGGATCACGTCCCCGACCTCCGCCTCGGTGGTGACGCCCTCAGGGTCGTCGAGCAGAGTGTACTGCCGGGCGACGACGATCCCTCGATCGACCGCGTCGACCTCCTGGGCGGGCACGAAGGTGCGCAGGTGCGCCGTGTAGTAGAGCTGGCCCTCCCCGCTCTCATCCTCTGCGGGGGAATGACGCTCGATGATCAATCGGTTAGCCCGGTCGACCATCAGTTGGGTCAGTTCGATCGTCAACTGCTCGCCCTCGTCGAGGGTCTCCGGCGTGACGGCGTCCTCAAGGAGCGTCTGCCCGTTGAGGCTGACGGTGTAGCTGAAGTCACCCTCGAGCTCCCCGCTGGCCTGCATATAGCGAGTCAGGGCGATCAGGGACCACGCCGTCGTGTGGGTCGACTCCCAGTATCCGCCCTTGCGGACGCTCATCAGCCAGCGGACGGTGCTGGGCAGGAGCTCGCTTTCCGGGCGATGATGGGCCATGGCCCAGAGCACCGTCGCGGTCGTACGGATGTCGGTGTTCATATTGTAGTAGTCGATCCGCGCTTCTTCCCAGTGCGTCCCGGTCGCGCTGTAGATCGCATCGCCGGTCAGATCCGAGAGGAGCGTCTTGATGCGCAGATCCTCCTCGGGTTCGAGGAGTCCCAGGGCGACGACCAGCATTGCCTTCCCGGTCTGATCGAGCTGGCGACGGTTTTCGTAAAGGTTGATCGCCCGGCCCAACTCGCCCCTGGATTCGGCGTCCGGGACGAGGCGCAGGTACTCCGCCAGCACATAGAGTTCGTAAGCGAGACGGTTGGCCTCCCAGTGCGTCAGATCGGGGTCGGCGGTGTTGATTGTTTCTTGGAGGTATCGGACGCCATTTTCGAGCACGTCGAGGTCGACGCTGTATCCGGCCCGATACGCCTCCAGGATCCCGTGGATGACGTAAGCCGTGATATAGGGGTTGCTCTCGTTGGTCATCCACCATCCCCAGCCCCCGTCATAGTGCTGCTCGTTGGTGATCCGCTGCAGGGCCAGGTTCACCTGGGTATCCAGGTTGCGCGCCAGCTCGGGTCGATCGAGGCCCATCTCTGTCAGGGCCTGGTAGGTGAGCACGTTGGGCAGAAAGCGGCTGACCGTCTGTTCGATGCACTCGTAGGGGTAATGTTCGAGGTAGTCGAGGGCGTCCTTCGTCGCGGCGGTCAGGGAGCCATCGAGTTGAACGGTCAGCTCGCCCTGATCGGGATCGGCGGACGGTGGGATCTGTACGATCTCCTGCCGGATGCCGGGCTCGGAGAGGCGGCCCGCTGTGGCGATGACCTCCGGCGTGCTGATGGAGTAGACCGGCAGCACGTCCCGGCGTCCATCGACCAGGTCCCCGGCCTGGGCCTCCATCTGCACGGAGACTTCGTCGACCGTCTGCACCCGTACGGACCAGGTGACCTTGACCTGATCCCCGGCGGGCACGCGAACCTGCTGCGTGTCTGCCCCCTCCAGTTCGAGGCCGTTCACGGTCAGTTTCACGTTGGTCGAGAGGGTCTGACCGGTATTGTTGTTGACGATGGTCGCGATCTCCGCCCGATCGCCGACGACAAAAAAGCGCGGCAGGACAGGACGGACCAGCAGGTCGAGGGTGCTGCGGATATCGACCTCGGCTCGGCCCACCTGGGTCTCGGCGGTGATGCCGCGCGCCTGCATGCGCCAGACGGTCAGGTTGTCGGGGAGCTTTACCTCAACCCGGGCCTTGCCATCGGGGTCGGTGCGAACCACCGGATCCCAGAAAGCGGTATCAGCGAACTGGGTCCGGATGTAGGGGGCGGCCTCCCCCCCACCGCCGCCCCCGCCTTTGGCCTCTGGCGCCAGCTCCCGGTTGAAGGGCTCCATCGCTACCGCCAGGGCCGTCGTCGTGCGGACTGCCAGCCCCCGTTCGCGCCAAAAGCGCTCCATCAGGGTGGGCCCGGTGTCCTCGGCGAGGGCCAGCACGGCCCGATCCGCCAACCGTAGTGAGAGCTCGGCCTCGACCGGTCGCCCTTGGTCGTCGGTCACCTCGACGTCGTAGACCGCCGTCTCCTGCGGTTGGTAGGTCTCACCGGCCTCCATATCGCGGTCGGGGGTCAGGTTGATGTTCAGCGCTTTTGTCTCGGTGGCGACGGACAGCATCACCTGGCCCATCTTGAAGCCTGCAATGCCGTCGGGGGCAGCGTCCATCCCCTGGATCAATACGATGGAGACAAAGAGGTTGGGGACGTGATCCTCCGTGATCGGAATCTCCAGGACTTCAGTATTGCTCGTCAGCCTGCGGACCTCGGTCTCCAGGATGTGCCCACGCTCCAGGGTGATCAGAGCGTGGGTCGTGCCGCTGTATGGAGAGGGGATCAGGATCTCCGCGACGTCGCCGACGCTATAGGACTCGCGGTCGACGATGAGATCGATCCGGTTGGTGCTCTCCCGGCGCCAGCGCGCTGTCCCGCCTCCCCAGACCCAGACGTAAGTGCTGCTGCGAATGGTGTTGTCCTCGTTATCCTCGGCGATGGCTCTCACCCGGTAGGTGCCTGACGACTCGGGCACAAAGGTGGTCCGGGCCTTTCCCTCGTCGTCGGTGGTGACCGTCGTCGTGTAAACCGGCACGTCCTCACTCGTCCACGTCCAGTAGGCACGCCCGTTAGCGGCCTGCTCCCGGACGCTGTACCAGCGGTGCTCCATCACCACCACGTCCATCTCCACGTCTGCTACGGGTTCGCTCTCCCAATCGACGGTGAGCAGATTCATCGTGACGATCTCGTCGGCTTCGGCAAGACGGCCCTCAGAGGCGATACCGATGTAGAACTCGCCTTTGTGGACGATGGCTGACGTGCGCTGGCTGACCACCTGATTGTTGAGATCGGTGATGTTGGCTTCCACGGTGAACCGTCGGCTCTGGATCTCCTCGGCGATGTCCGCCGAGACAACAAACGTCGCACGCCCCTCGTCATCGGTCTGGGTCTCGCCCTGAGCGATCAGGCGTCCGTAGCTGCCGTATTGCTCGCCGTAGTCTGTGTTCCACTCGTAATCAGTCCAGCTATAGCGTGGGCAGGTTGTACCTGCCGGGCACTGGTAACGGAAGAAGTGCTCGGTGCTCAGGACGTTCCACTCCAGTTGGGCGTTCGCGACCGGTCCGCCGAAGTAGTAGTCGGCGTCGACGGTAACGTTGATCTTGTCGCCGTGGAGGTAGTGATCGCGATCGGTCTCCACGGCAACCTCGAACTCAGGGGCCCGGTATTCTGCGACCCGGAAGCCGGTGCCGGCGTAGAAATCCCAACGTTCTCCATTGATCCGAATGTAATAGGTACCGAGGGGCGCCTCGGCATCCAGGGTTAGCTGACCATGGAAGGTGCCCATGTCGCTGACGTCCAGGGTCTCCCGATAAAGCTCATTCCCCTGGGGATCATCGATGAGGATCTCAAGGGCTTTCATCTCCTGCGGGATCGTGTAGTGTGCGTCGTCGTCGGCCCGGACGATTCCCTTGAAATAGACGGTCTGTTCAGGACGATAGATGGGGCGGTCGGTGTACAGATGCCCGATATAGCCCGTGTCACTGAAATCGGAGTTGAGGCCGAAGTCCCAGGGGCTGATGCCATTGTCCCACGTGCTTATCGCGACGGAGAAGATATCCGAGCCGGGTTCGCCCATAAAGGCGAACATCTCGTCCCAGACACTGATCGCGTCCAGTCCCGTGGCGATCCAGAGACCGTCTTTATCGGTTTGGCCCCTGGCGTGCCAGCCCCGGCTCTCGGCGTGCATGCGGACCGGCTCGCCTGCGACCGGTTCGCCGCTTTCCAGGTCGGTTGCCCATACCATTGACTCGGTCTGCGTGCGTTTGAGGACGAGGTTGATGTAGGAGCGGACAAAGGTGTAGCGCGTGGGACGGCGGTCGGGGTCCTTCTCCAGCAGCTCCGGCGCGCTGACCTCCAGGAAGTAGATGCCTGGTGGCAGCGAATCGCCTGCGGCATTGGTCATCACGGCCTTGGCGAGGCGCGTTTCGTTGCGCGGCGCATCGAGCGGCAGCGACCACTGCCGGATTCTGTCGGCGCTTCTGGGCTCGAAGTCCTGACGCTCTCGATAGCTGGCGTAGCCGTGTAACTCCATGAAATCACCCAGGGAAAGCCGATAGAGGGTAAAATCCAGCCGCGAGACGTTCTGGTACCGGGTGTAGAGGATCGTCTCGGTGTAGGCGTTGAAGGTGCCGATCCGGTTCTCGGTTTGCAGGTCGGCCCTGGGCGGCAGGTCCCCGGTGTTGAATGTAAGATTCAGGGTCTCCCCGAGCGGTTCGCCGTAGCGGTCCGGCATCGATCCGTCCAGTTGCACGTTGATCTGTGTCGCGGGCTCCTTGGGGAATGCGATCCGCAACTCGGTGTCCGCGTCGGACCAGTAGGTGTAGACTTCCGTGGGCTCCGGGCTGATCGTGACGTAGTCGAGGGTCGCATCGGTAGTCATCGGGCTGGCGAAGGTGATCACCACGTCCCGGTAAGGACTGACGTCGGTCTCCCCGTTGGTGGGTGCCGTCGAGACGATACCCGGGCTTCGCACGGTGTCGAAGTCCCAGCCGACCGCCTGGGCCAGCGAGACCTGGCTGTCCCTCGCGTGAGCAGACATGTCGATGACGACCTGCCCCGTCGCGTTCCGGGGCAGCGGGTCGTCGGGGGTGAAGATCATTGACTCCGGATCGACAATTGAGTCACCCCCGCGCCACGCAAAGCTCCCCTGGATGGACCGGTCGTTGACCCGGAGGCTGAAGGCGGCCTCCACGGAAGCCCGGTCCATTGGCTGGTTGAAGGTCACGCTGATCACCTCGCTGGGGCCGACGTGGTCGGCTCGGCTCCGCGGCGACCAGGCAATCATCGTCGGGGGGACTGTGGTGAAGGTCCAGGCATAGCGGTCCTCCAACGGCGCGCCGAGGGTATCGTTGATCTCTCCCGAGATCCGCGCCGTATAGGCGGTGGCAGGCCGGAGGGCTGGTTCCGGCCTGAACTGGTAGATCGAGGTGCTCAACCACGCACCTTCACCCTCGACGGGTGGGTCGAAGCTCAGCGGGTCGGGGAGGTCTGACTGCTGCTCGACGCCGGTGAGCGGTACAACGGGCCGGTTGAAGACCACGGTGACCAGGGTCTCCGGGTCGACGCCCACGCTGCCGGGTCCGGGCTGCACCTCGCTGACCTCCAGGTAACCGACCGTCTCGAAGTCGAAGGTCACCGGTTCAAGCATGGGTTCGCCTTCGATGTTCCGGGCCGAGTTGTCGATCACGACCTCGTACTGGGATTCGCGGCTCAGGGTTGCCGCAGGCTCGAACCGGACGATGTGGTCGTTGACCCAGTTGAACGTTCCTTCCACCTTGGGTTCCAAACTTAACGCCTGTGTGACGCTCTCCTGATCCATCGGCTGGTCGAAGACCAACTCGATGGGCGCGTCGAGCCCCAACTTCTCACGGGGCTCCGGGGAGCGGAGCATCAGCCGGGGTGCCGGGAGCGGGTACTCGGGCTCGTAGGTGGGTGTGGGCGCCGGCGTGTCCGTCTCGGGCGATTCCGTGGGCGCCGGTTCGGTGGCAGAGGCTTTGGCCTCCGGCTCCGGAGTGGGGCTCATCCGTGGGGTGGGCAGGGCAAACCTGCAAGCGAGACCCAGGATCAGGATCAGGGCCAAAAGCAGCGACCGAAACGGGCGATTGTATGTGCGCATCGCGACTCCTCTCTTCAGACTGAGGATCTTTAGGGCTTGGGTGGGAAGACAGCGTCAATTCATTGATACTTCAAGTGTATCACCGAATTGATGCTTTGTCACGAAGCGGCACTTGTTTTGTTTTCAGGCGGATTGAGGGGTGTCGGTGCGCCGGTCTCAGTTTCGGAGGTGTCATCTGCAACGTTTGGCTTTCGGGCTTCTGATCGCAGGACCGAGTTATGGATGGATCGAACCTGACCGACATATCAGGTCGCGCATAGCACGTTCAATGATACGTTGGGGGTTGGTTGGAAAAGTTTGCTGTAAGTCTGAGAGAATGGTGGGTTTCGCAAGTATAATTGACGTCGCGCCGCGTCCCTCTTATACTGAAGGTAGACGCTAACTGAAATTTCGATCCGACAAAAGGGAGGGACGCAATGGCTAAATGGGAATATGCAGTGATCTCGTGGTCGGCAAGCCCGGTTTCCGATGAGCAGAAGGAGAGCCTGGAGGAAGC
>CAYMAQ010000054.1:0-18173 GCA_964388385.1 uncultured Anaerolineales bacterium
TACAGCAACGACTACTGGACGTTTGAGTACACTCCGTAGGCTTGACGTCAGAGTGGAAAGTTCATTGACCTTCCTGGAAGCTGGTTGAAACCAGCTTCCAGGAAGGTGATCCCTCAAACGTCGGACTGCGTCCACGTCCCGTCGATCCTACGCCACATGTCGCCGGTAGGATTTTGATCCTGTAGCTCAGGCGGCAGGCGATGCGAGCGCACATTATCATAGCAGTGCAGAGCCGTAAAGCGCAACATCGCTGCCGGAATGCCTACCGCCGTAAAACCGGGATGCCCGGTTGCCGGATAGGGGCCGCCGTGGTTCATCGCCGGCGATACGGCCACACCGGTGGGCATTTTATCGTTGAGCAAGCGGCCTACGCGATCACGGACGATAGGAGCGATTTGATCGTAGAGCTCATCGTCCGCGCCCTGCGTGTGGGTATAGAACGAACCGGTCAGATTGCCCTCTAAACTTTGGGCGATGGTGCGCATCTGCGCCACATCACGCGCCAGGACGACGAGCGAGACCACGCCAAACGCCTCAATCTGGAGCGCATAGGGATTCTCAAGGTAGGTGTCCCCGGAGACGCGCAGCAGTGTATTGGCATAACGGTATCCTTCGCCCTCTACTTCCTCGCCGCCCGTCAAAACCTCCGCGCCATAGTGCTGCATCTTCTCAACGGCCTGCGCAATTGTCCGGACGCCACCCTCACCGAGTAAGATGCCCGAGGGTGCGGCAAAATGCTCACGCACTGTCTCCAGGAACGTCTCACTTGCGGCGTTCTCCATCAGCACCACAAACCCCGGTTTGGTGCAGAACTGCCCGACCCCTAACGAACATGAGGCAAAGAGCTCAGCAGCGATCGCGTCCAACCGCTCTTGCAGGGCACCGGGCAGGACGAAAATCGGGTTGATACTGGACATTTCCAGATAGATGAGCTTGCCGGCGCGGTCGGCGGCTTCCTTAAGCTTAAGCCCGGCGGAGCGACTGCCTGTGAATCCCGTCGCGCCGATAAGGGGATGGGAGACGAGTTTGAAACCGACATCGGGTGGAATGCGATAAAGCAACTGGACCATCGCAGGAGGAAGCCCGACATGCTGGACCGCCTCGAACGCTGCCTCCGCGAATAAGCGAGTGGTGCCCGGATGCCCCGTGTTTCCCTTGGCAATCACCGGGTTTCCGGCGGCAATGGCGGCTGCGAAGTCCCCACCTGCCGCCGAATTGAACGCAAAGGGGAAGTTATTAGGCCCGAACACAGCAATCGGTCCGCCGAGTGGCGCATGGATCGAGCGGATGTTGCGCGCCACATCCAAGATAGCACGACGCCACGAGCGGTCTCGAACCGCCGATGCCGCTTGGCGTAACTGATCCGTCGTCCGGGGCAGTTCGACCGAGCGCAGCCGGGGCTCCTCAGGAAGTCCCGTCTCCAGATGCGCCATCTCCACCAGCGCATCCGTGCGGCCCTCGATGTTGGCTGCGTATTGGTCCAAGAAGTCCGCAATTCGTTCGCCCGGCAAGGTCCGCAGCACAGACACGGCGTCTTGTGCGGCGCACAACGCTTCCTCGACTTCCGGCCATCCAGAGACTGGATAAGCATCCGGCAACGCAGTTTTGGTTGCGGGATTCACAGCCGTCAACGTGCCCACAGGATTTTTCGATTGACGCCACCTACCACCTATTAACACAGGGGATAAAGTCATCATTGTCCTCCCACGATCCGTCGATTGCTCGTTTACGTTTCATGTTCACACGACTCAAATGAGTCACCCTTTTATACTTATCGAAGCCCACAGTATCACTGAGACCGGCAAGGGTACTGCACCTTACCTTCCCGAGGAGATGTCGGCGAATGTAGCAGCTTTCACCTATGCTCCCTCCATCAGTTATTGTACCATTGTGCGCGCCAATTCAATACAATCATGGGGAAAGGCAGTCGAAAGTCACGGGTCAACAGTCGGGAGGAGAGGAAAACGTAAAGAAGGTGGATCAAACGCGCACTCACCGGGCGTGTTGACTCAAAAGTACAGCCAATCCGACACAGAAAAGCCTCCAAGGGCTTAGAGGGGGATTCTGAATATGGGCCCACCAGGATTCGAACCTGGAACCGACCGGTTATGAGCCGGCTGCTCTGACCGTTGAGCTATGGGCCCCAACGAGAGAGCGGGCGACGGGAATCGAACCCGTATCTTTGGCTTGGAAGGCCAAGGCTCTACCATTAAGCAACACCCGCCTGTGTGGGCGTGAAATCACTCACATCTGAGATTATAACACATCGTGGAGACTAGGCAATCATTCCATGCGCATATCCCTCCTCGGACCGCGGGCATCCTGCCCGCAACCCAACCGGCACCTGCAAGCCGGATGCATCCCGAATTGGGGGTTGTCGCAGGCCGGGATAAACGGTATATTATACGCACATTGCCCGATCAAGCACGATCACAAGCACAGTAGCATAAGCATAGTACCATGAGCATAGTCATTGAAGGTCTGTTGGGTAAAATGACAATGCTGAGTATCCAATCACACAACAAAAAAAAGAGAAAAGGCATCTCGCGCACGTTCGGGGCCTGGCGGAAACCCGCCGTCGGGCCGGGCGGTTCCCCGAAGCATTCATCTTGCACTCACGCATTGATTCGATATTGACCACGTAACCCAGACCCGGTGCGACGCACCATGGCATAAGGCGGCGGCACCGCTCAACTTCTGAAGATTGGCGACTTTAAGACAATGGATGAGGACATCGATTTGATCAATGTGCACGGATTGACGAAATGGTACGGTGACACGCTGGCCCTGGACAACGTGAGCTTTGAGGTCCGGCAGGGTGAGATCCTCGGACTGCTGGGCCTCAACGGCGCCGGCAAGTCCACCGCCATGAATATTATGACCGGCTACATCGGCGCGACTCGGGGGACGGTGACTATCGACGGTCACGATGTGGCCCAGGAACCGATCAAAGCCAAGCGGGTGATCGGGTATCTGCCCGAGCAGCTGGCGTTTTACGGCAACATGCGCGTGCGCGAATACCTGGACTTCGTCTGCGATCTCAAGAGGGTGAAGACAGGGCGCAAAGCGCACGTCACGTCCATCGGTAAGCGGGTGGGCATCGCGCATATGAATCACCGTATGATCCGCAACCTCTCCAAGGGATACCGCCAGCGCCTCGGGTTCGCCCAGGCGCTCATCGGCGCCCCCAAGGTCCTGATCCTGGACGAGCCTACCGCGGGACTCGATCCTTCGCAGGTGATCGAGATTCGTTCCCTGATTCACGACGTCGGCAGGGAAAACGCGGTCATCATCTCCTCGCACGTCCTCTCCGAGATCCAGGCCGTCTGCACCCGGGTCATCATCCTCCATCAGGGGCGTTTGCTGGCGGATGACACACCGGAGAATCTGGGTCAGGACGTGGGGGCCTCGCATCAGTTGATCGCCCGCATCGAGGGGGAACCGAACCAGGTGCGGGCCGCGCTCAAGGGGGTTTCGGGAATCGAGCGGGTCAAGGTCCTGGAACAGAAGGAACCCCGCGCCTATGAGTACTTCATCGAGGGCGCCCAGGCGCGGGACATCCGTGCGGTCGTCTTCCGGGCCCTGGCGAAGGCGGACCTGCCGCTCCTCTACACCCGGGGCAAGGAGACCTCGTTGGAACAGATCTTCCTCCGCCTGGTGGAAGGGCAGCCGATGGAACCGGTGAAGGGGAGGCGATAGATGCGGGCCATCCTCAAACGCGAGTTCAGATCCTATCTGCTGTCGCCCCTGGGTTACGTTTTCTTCTCGGCGATGTTCTTTTTCTCGGGCTACTACTTTTTCACCTATAACCTCTACGGCAACACGACGAATATGAGCCGGCTTTTCGAGCTGCTCTTTCCCGTGGTGCTCTTCCTGGTGCCGGTGCTGACGATGCGCCTGATCAGTGAGGAAAAACGCGCGGGGACCGACCAACTGCTGTTGACGGCGCCCGTTTCGCGCGCGGAGATCGTGTTCGGCAAGTACGGTGCGGCGGTCGGGGTCTTCCTTATCGCGATATCGGCGACGCTGGTCCAGGCGGTGGTGATGTCCTTCTACGCACCGCCGGACTGGCCCGTGATCCTCGGCAACTTTATCGGACTGCTGCTCCTGGGGGCCACCCTGATCGCCATCTGTATGTTCCTCTCATCCTTGACCGAGAGTCAGTTGATCGCAGCGATTCTCGGTTTCGTCGTGAGCTTGTTTCTGATGCTGGTGGACGCTCTGGCGCTGGTGGTCAACAGCAGCTTCCTACAGGCGTTTTTCCGCAATCTCTCTTTTAACGACCGCTACACGCCGTTCACGCTAGGGATTCTGGAATTGCCGAATGTGGTTTTCTTCCTGAGTATCAGCGCCCTATTTGTGTTCTTGACCATCGCGATGCTCGATAAAGAGCGGTGGTTCTGAGGATATCGCTTCTATGAAATGGTTACAAGCCTTAAAAAAGAAACGTGCGGCGGGGAACCGGGACCGTCGACCGGCGCGCAACCTCAAGCTCTTGTTCGGCCTGCTTATCGGGCTGATGGTCCTCGGAACGTTCCTGATCAACGTCGTGGCGATGCAGTTGGGGGAGCGCTATGCGCTGGCCTACGACCTCACGGCCAACGCGGCCTTTGAGATCGGCGAGGAGACCCGGACGCTGCTGCATGGTCTCGACCGGGATGTGGAAATCTTCGTGTTGGCCACCGAGGACGGGTTTTCCGGGTCTTCGTACCTCCTGCAGGCGCAGCGGGTGATCGAGCAGTACCCCAAGCTCTCCCCCCGCGTCGAACTGACCTACGTCGACTACGTGTTCGACCCTACCTTTGCCTCCCGCTATCCGGATCTGGACCTCTCGGAGGGGGACGTGCTGGTGACCAGCGGGGATCGGACCCGACAGCTTCAGCTCTCGGATCTGTTCAACTACGCCTACGCGCAGGGCGGCAAACCCAGGATCCAGTCCTCCCGGACGGAGGAAGCGTTGACCTCGGCCATTCTCTACGTCGTCAGCGACGATCAGGTGCGCATCGCGGTGCTCACGGGCAACGGAATGGCCCAGATGACCGCTTTCACGGATCTGCTCGTCGAGAACAACTACGAGGTCTCCTCGGTCAACCTGGCGACGGAGCGTTTGGGCGATGATTACGATCTGGCCTTGTTGCTGGGTCCGCAGATCGATCTCTCCGAGGATGCGATCAATAAGCTGGACGCGTTCCTTTACAATGACGGGGCGTACGGGAAAACACTCCTGTATACCGCCGACGTGACCCAGGAGTCGCTGCCCAACGTGGAGACGTACTTGAACGAGTGGGGGGTTGCCGTCGACGGCGGCGCGGTCTTCGAGACGACTGCCGAACGGACGTACCAGTATCAGCCCTACTATCCGGTGGTGGAGCATGTCGATGAGACGTACCGCACGATGCTGATCGATCCCACCGCACCCGTGCTGATGCCGCTGGCACGACCGTTGGACCTGGTCTTCGAGACGCGGGACAATCACGTCAATGAGGTGCTGCTGCAGTTCACCGAGACGAGCGGCGTGCGCCCCCCCGAGGCCGTCGAGGGTTTCTCCGTGGAGCAAGCGGAGCGGTGGGGGCCTATGCCCGCCCTGATCCTGGCCAGCGTCCGTGATTATGGGACGACCGGCACGACACAATCCCGCTCCAACCTGGTGGCCTCCGCCTCCACGGCCATGCTCGATGGTTTTTCCATCCAGAACTCCTCGCTGTCCAACAGCGAGTATCTGCTGAATCTCTTCAACGACCTCTGTGAGCGGGGCGATGTGGTGAATATCCAGCCCAAGTCGCTGGCGGGCAACACCCTTGCTATCAACACGGCGAGGGCCAACACCCTGGGTATCGTGCTGGCGGGTGTGCTGCCGCTCGGGATTCTGGCGACGGGTATCGTCATCTGGCTCGTCCGGAGGTACCAGTAAGATGATCCGGGAGGCTAAACTGGTGCTCATCGCCGCATGCGTGGTCGCCGTGCTGGGTATCGCGGCGGGGGTATTGATGCTCCACCCCGAGGAGAGCGCCAGCAGCGACATCACGTTCAAAGCAGTCGAGCCCGTGGAGGTGGCGCAGATCGTCATCAGCAACCAACACGGCACGTTCGACGTCGCGTTCACCGGCGAGGGATATCGGGTGGAGGACATCCCGGCGGAGCTGGTGGACATAGAGGCGCTCATCGACCTGCTCACCTATGCCGGCAAGGTCTCTGCGCTGCGAACCGCAACGACAGAGCCCCAGGATTTGGCACGCTACGGATTGGCCGATCCGGCTGCCCACGTTGAGATCACCTATCTTGACGAGAGCAGACTGGCCCTCGCAATCGGCAACGTGGAGCCGGTCTCGGAGCAGACGTACGTCCGCGTGGGAAACGATCCTGCGGTGTACCTGATGGAAGCAAAGCGCACGAACGGATTCCTGCTGCCCAAAAAAGCGTACGTCGAGGATCAGGTGACCCCGAAGCTGGCGTTGTCCTCACCGCTCTCGGCCGTGTTGGACGCGACGTTTCAGGGCGGAAAGCTGGAGGAGCCGGTGACGATGCAGGCTGTAACCCCTGAGGATCCGGAGGTCGTTCGGACGGCGATGTCTTTTGGCACGGCGACCCACATTGTGCGGGGCCACGGTGTCTACGAGTTGGATCAGACCTACGGCGTGGAGATGCTGGGCGCGCTCCTCGGTATCACCGCCCACGATATCGTGGGTTACAATCTCACCCAGGAAGAGATCAACGCCTTCGGCTTTGATCAACCCACGATGCAGGTGGCGTTCGACCTCCAGAATGGGATCGACATCGAGGTAGCGCATTATGATCTTGCCGTGCTGCGCAAGGACGATGCCTATTATATGACTTGCAATGATAACGGAGTGATCTATGCTGTCCAGAAGCCGGCTTTTTTGGAGCTTGAATACAGCAAGCTGCCGGTGCGTTGGTTTCTATCGCCTTTGCTGATGGACGTGCGAGCGATTGACCTGACCACAGGAGGGCAGCAGTACGAATGTATCATCACCGGTGAGGACAATGCGGAGAAAGCGGTGACCTGCAACGGGAAGGCGTTGGATATCGATCGTTTCCGCACCCTCTTCCGCCTGCTCACCAGTGCCGCTCACGACGGCAGGCTTCTCGACAATGTCGAGGCTGAGGGTAGCCCCTTGCTGAGATTGACGTATCATTATGTTGACGCGCAGAAAGAGCCCGATGTCATGGAGCTCTATCCGGGCGAGGCCCGCCGGGTCTACGTGCGGGTCAACGGCGTTATGGAGCTGGCGATGCAGGAAACGTATCTCGACCGGGTGCAGGAGGCGCTTGATATCTTGTGGACCGACCACCCGATCAAGACCGATTGGTAGGCACGTACGTCCCGTTCCACGCCGCGCGCTGCTCTCGCACACCGACGGGGGTGTCGCGTATCTATCACCTTCCACGAAGGAGGATCCCACCCGACAAGAACCCGAACTGAAGGTCATATGGATCGATAGGAGTTACCATACAAGCATTCCGGTAGGTTCCCAGCTTTGCGTGCACGTCGAAAGTCTCGATGTGCCGCATCACGTACACAGACACGTACACAGAAGAGAGGCGACGGCTCAGTCCGCCGCCGATAAGGAGGAACGCCCAATGAAAGTTGGTCTGTATTCGATTTCGTGTTCCGGCACCTGGTACAACGATCAACCGGCCCTGACGGTTGAGGAGTTCATCGACACCGCTAAAAAGTACGGGTATGAGGGTGTGGAGATCGATCTCAAGCGTCCACACGGTTCCCCCATCGACCTGACCCCCGAACGCTGCCGTGAGATCAAGGCCTATGCGGAGAAGCAGGGCCTGGAAATCTGCGCCGTGGCTGCCAACAACAACTTCACGTCCCCGGTTCCCGAGCACATCGAGAACGAGCTGCTGATGGTGAAGGAACAGATTCGGGTGGCCAAGGATCTGGGCGCGCCGATCCTTCGCCTGTTTGTATCCTGGCGGGGTGTCACGTTCAGAGACGGCATAGCAACGTACGAAGTGACCGCCAAGCACCACACCTACTACGACTCCCTGGATCACGAGATCCGCCAGCGAGCTGTGGCTTGCTTCAAGGAGTGCGCCCAATGGGCGGAGGAGGCCGGCATCATCCTGGCCCTGCAAAACCACCATCCGATCATCGAGCTTTACACGGATATGCTCGATTTCGTGGAGTGGGTGGATTCGCCCAATTTCAAGTGCTGCTTCGATGCACCCTGCCTGGGATGGAATGAGAAGGTCCAGAGCGATGCCTATATCGAGCAGGCTGTGCGCGATGTGGGCGACCTGCAGGTGCTCTCGCACGCCAACGCCGAGTTCGTGGAGAACGACGACGGTTCGGTGTCGATGATCTCCGTCGACCCCCACATCCAGCCCGTGCTCACGAACTACCCCGCCTTTATCCGGGCGCTCAAAGAGATCGGCTACGACGGCTACATCAACTTCGAGTTCTGCCATATGCCGTTCCAGGACGGGCAGGTGCTGGGCTATGACTATATCGAGGCGCAGATCGGATTGGCGCAGCGGTATTTCAGCGACCTGATCGAGAACGCCTGACCTCGGGAGTGCGGGTCCCTTGCCGTTAAGGCTCAAAGCCCTTTGTTCTAGCGATATAAACCTTTTCGGCCAACTGCGATCGCCCTGATGTGGAGTTGTCGATATTGACACACCAAAGTACAATCGGTACAGTAACGGAATAAGGCTGCAAGCCGTATAGGTTCTGAGACTCGGGTTCATCCTGGGTCTGTGTAAGCGTCAGTGCGATTGGACGGGCTGAGGGACCGTAGGTGCATATCTGTAACCTCAGCCCCGGAATTGGAGCGTCGCGTTTTGATGGATGGAGCTCTGAAGGAGGCGTGTATGAAAGTTGCAGTTGGATGGTTGTCTGTCGTTCATTAATATCCCCTATGGAGGAATCACGATGAAGTCTAAGTCCCTATATGCTTTGTTGATCGTCTTTCTGCTGGCCGTAGCGCTCGCAGGTTGTGCGGAGCCCCCGTCAGCAGACCCTGGGCAGTCCGGAGATGGTGTCACGAAGGTTAAGCTGGCCTCCCATAACGCCGTGATCGAGGGCAATGCCTATCGCGTCCGCTACGAGGCCGATATCCAGGAAGCCGCCGAGGCTGCCAAGGACCATGGGTTTGACGTGTCCTATTCATCCTTCGTCTCGAACTGGGACCCGTCCACCGAGTCACAGCAGCTTGAGAACAGCATCAACGAGGATTACGATATCCTTCTCGTCAACCCCGTCGCGCCGACCGGCCTCGACCCGATTATCGAGAAGGCCCTCGACGCCGGCATCGAATACGTCAACGCCGACTGCGAGTACTACTCCGACAGGATCCTGAACGTGTTGACGGATCAATACTACCTGGGCTACAAGACGGCGACCTACGCCGGTGAGGTGCTCGGAGAGGGTGCCAAAGTTGTGATGATCGCCGCAATCGAGGGCAACGCCGCCAACACCGACCGTCAGGCCGGTTTTGCAAAGGGCATCGAAGAGCAGGGTCTGGAAGTCGTGGGCTACTACAACCACGATTGGAACTCGGTCAAGGCGCAGCAGATTATGACCGAGATCCTGAACTCCGGCCTGGAGTTCGACGGTGTGCTGACCTCGCAGGGCGCCGAGAACATCCTCGCCGCTTACGATGCGACCGGCGCGGAGCTGCCCGATTTTATGGGCTTCGCCGACAGCGGTGAGTATATGCAGCGGATGCTCGAGATCAATATGGAAGAGGAAGTCCTGCCCTACATCGTCGTCTCCAACCCTCCGGGCGTGGGCGCTTCCGGCTTGAACTTTGCCCTGAATCTGCTGATGGGCAAAGAGCTCAAGGAAGATATTTACGACAATCCTGAGTACAACAGCATCTATCTCGAATCCAAGATCTGGTACACCTACGAGAATCAGGATGACTATCGCGAGATGGCCGAGAGAATGGACCCCGGCGACGTGATCTCCTACTGGCTGACCGTCGATGAGGTGGCGGAAGAATACTTCCAGTAGTCTGTGTTGTCGGACATCCAGCGTGTATGGGTTGCGTCTTGGTCGGCGGGTGCGTTCCGCCGACCAAGTCTCTAGCAATCGGAGCCTTTTCAAAGTACTGAATATCGTTGTCGTCACGTAAAGGCAGGTGATGAGTCGTGTTTGAGATGCGCAAAATTGACAAAACATACGGCGCAGTCGTTGCATGTAAGGACGCTTCGTTACGGGTCGCGCCGGGAGAAATTCGAGCGCTCCTGGGATCCAATGGGTCCGGTAAATCCACGATGGTGAAAATCCTCGCCGGGACGGTCAAACCCAACGATGGGACGATCCTCATTGATGACAAGCCGGTGGCTATTCATTCCGGACAGGATTCCCGTCGTCTCGGAATCGCCACGGCTTTCCAGGATCTCAGCTTGATCCCCACAATGACGGTGCGGGACAATATCCTGCTGGGGGTCGAGCCCGAGGGCAAGCTCGGGATGGTCGATCGTGAAAAATCACGCCGCAGCGTCAACGCGCTGTTGGGACGTTTTCAGATTGACTGCGATCCGAATGCTTATTTGCAGACGCTTATGCCGTCGGTGCAGAGCATGGTGGAGGTCGCCAAGGCTGTTTACCTGAAGCCCCGTTTATTGTTACTCGATGAGGTGACCGCCGCCCTCCATAGCGATGAAGTTCAACTTATTTTTGAGGTGCTGCGCGAACTCAAAGCGCAGGGCACCGCGATTATCTATGTGACGCACCGTATGGACGAGGTCTTTCAGATCTGTGATACGGCGACCATTATGCGCAGTGGTGAGACGGTTATCGACGTTGATACCGACCACATAACGCTCGATGAGATTGTCTTTCATATGACAGGACAACAGCCGGACGCCCAGGAGACGCATGAGACGGAAGAGGCATTGGATGCCGAAGACCGCGAACTCGTCCTGGACGTTGAGCAAATCGCGCTCTATCCCAAGGTTCGAGACATCTCGCTTCAGGCCTATAAGGGGGAGATCGTGGGAATCGGCGGCCTGGAAGGCCAGGGTCAGCCGGAGTTTATCCGTGCGCTCTTGGGCACGGCGCCTCCTGACGGCGGCGAGATTCGCTATAGGGGAGAAGCGGTGCACTTTGACTCGCCCGCCGATGCGGTCAATCATAATATCGGCTTTATATCGGGCGAGCGCGCCCGTGAGGCGATGTTTCCCGACCGCACCGTCGGCGAAAATATCTTCGCGGGCCGTGCAGCCAAGGGAAAGTTGTTCAAATACCTGTCCACCAAGGTCGTCCGGGATTTTGCCCAGGCTGCCGTCGATAGATACCATATCGTGGTGGGCTCGCTCAGACATCCAGCCAGCTCGCTCTCCGGCGGCAACCAGCAGAAGTTGGTGGTTGCCCGGTGGATCGCGATGAACCCCAATCTCTTGCTGCTCGACGATCCCACCAAGGGGGTCGACATCCACTCCCGCCGCGAGATTCATCAGATTCTAAGAGAGTGCGCGGATGAGGGGATGACGGTGATCTTCTCCTCCAGCGAGAATGATGAGCTGCTTGAGGTCGCCGACCGCATCTATCTGTTCTACGAAGGCCGCGTCAGCGGGGTGCTCTCCGGCGCGTCCAAGACCCCCGAGCGGCTGGTGGCAGCGATGATGGGGATGACGCGCGAACACAACGGCGCGACCAAGGAGGCTGAACGAGTATGAGCACGATCAAACGGTTATTTTCGCGCTTTCGGCGCACCCCCGCCTTTGTCGGCTTCACCCTGTTTTTCGCCGTCATGGTGCTGAACATCATCGTCCAGGGCCCGTGGGAGTTTTTCAGCGCCCGAAATCTGAATACGCTCTTCTCCAAAAATATGCCGCTGCTGTTGACGACGATGGCGATGAGCCCGTTGTTGATCTCCGGCACCCTGGATATCTCCATCGGCGTACAGCTCGCCCTGGTCAACGTGGTATCCATTATGGTCTTTCAAGAGTGGGGCGTTTCTATGACCGTCGGCTTTGTGGTGGGCATCCTGGCGGCCCTCGTTGCGTCGGCAGCGTGCTGGCTGCTCGTTTCCGTCATACGCCTGCCCTCCATGCTGGCGAGTTTCTCCCTCATCTATATCGTGCGCGGCGTCAACGTCCTGATCATGGCCAAGCCCCAGGGCAAGGTCCCTACGACGTTCTACAAGACCTATGACTCGCTCATCGGAGGCGTAATTCCTTTCTCGGCGATTATCCTGGTGGTTGTGTTGCTCGCCTGGTTCTATCTGATGCGCACGAAGTTCGGCCGCTATATCTACGCGGTCGGCGGAAACCCCCAAAACGCGTTCGCCGCCGGGATCAGCCCGGTCTGGGTTCAGTTCCAGGCGTTTATGGTCAAGGGTGTGATCACGGGTTTGGCCGGCGTCAGCCTGACGCTGATGACGGCCTCGGGCAATCCGCTGCAGGGGGAGGCCTATGGACTCCGCGCCTTGTCCGCGGCTATTATCGGGGGTCTGGGCTTTGGCGGCTGGGGCTCGATGGCCTGCGCGGTCTTTGGCGCGGGCTTCTGGGTGTTAATCCAGAGCACTGTGTACTATTTCTTTAACCTGCTTTACCGATTGATCCCTGGATTTACAGTTACCTCTTACTGGCAGAATCTTGTGTCCGACATCATCGTATTCGTCGGCTTACTGATGACCATCGTGACGGCAAAGGGGCAGCGAGAGGCTCTCAAGCAGGGATTTGTGAAGCAGTTCAAGGGGGGTGAGAGTGTTGCTTAATAAACTATCATCAAAAATTGCTATGGGCCTTGGAGCGTTGATGAGCGTCGTGACAACCCATGAACGCCAGGAGGCTCTCAGACGTGGGATTACGAAGCAGGCCAGAAAAGTCCGAAGTTTCACGCAGAACAGTCCGGCACTGATGGCGGTGATCATCTCGGTCTTCCTGTTCGCCGTCACCGTCGCCATCAACCCTCGATCCCTCAATATGGCGGCGTTGGGTTCGATTGTACTTCTGACCCTGCTCTTGAGCTTTGCATCGGCAGGTCAGACAATGGTGCTCATCGGGGGAGGGTTGGACTTCACGGTGGGCGCCGTGATGTCCTCGACCGCAATCCTGACCAGTTATGTGATGGACGGACAGGACGGCAGGTTCCTCCTCGTGTTCGCGCTTGCGATGGGGATAGGTGCCGTTGTCGGTCTGTTGAACGGCATATGCTCCGTCAAAATCGATCTCCCCCCTATGATCGTGACGATGGCCATCAGCAACGTGGTGACCCGCATGCAATACGTGCTGACCCAGGGCAGTCCCAGCGGCTACGTCGGGCCGAAGTTTGTCAACTCGGTCATCAGCCGAATAGGGGGCGTGGTCCCCTCGCTCGCGCTGTACGCGCTGATCCTGTGGCCGTTGATCTTCTTTCTGCTCAAGCGGTCGCGCTTCGGCAAGCAGCTTTACCTGATGGGGAACAATCCCACTGCGGCCCAGCTCAACGGTGTGAAGATCGACAAAATTCGCATCCTGATGTACGTCTTCTCGGCGATGTTCGCGGCCTTCACCGGTATGCTGGGCGCGGCCTATATGAAGACCGCCCGCTGCCAGATCTTCGACGAGTATGCGTTCAACTCGCTGGTCGCGGTGATCGTCGGGGGTACCGCCTTTACCGGCGGTATCGGCAGTTACGGCGGAAGCATCGCGGGGGCTCTGCTCATGATCGTGCTGAGCAACGGACTCACGGTGCTCGCCCTATCCCAGCCCGTGCGCAACATCGTACAGGGTATGGTCCTGGTGCTGCTGCTGATCGCCTATAACCGGGGGCGGGCCGTTCGCCAGTAGGCAAATCTCACAATCGTAGGAAGAGAGACCGGCAGTCGGCTTCGACTGCCGGTTGTTTCTTAGGCAGTTTCAGGAAGATCGCTCAGGAACTCGTTGAGGTGGTGGCGCACTGCGTACGCCGCTGCCTCCGCGCGATTGGTCAGCTCCAATTTCGAGAGGATGCTGCTGACGTAGTTGCGGACCGTCCCCTCGCCCAAGAAGAGGTTCTTGGCGATCTGCTTGTTCGTGCATCCCTCGGAGACAAGACCCAACACCCGCAGCTCCTGCTCGGTCAGTTCGCTGAACGCAGCCGCTTTCTGCTGGCGGTTTGCCAGCCGCACCCGCGCCAGCACCCGCTGGGTGACGGCGGGATCCAACAGGGCCTCCCCCTGAGCCACCCGGTTGATAGCGCGTATCAGCTCGTCACCGCCCCCCTGCTTGAGCACATATCCGGCAGCACCGGCGCTGATCGCCTCAAAGAGGAGTTCGTCCTCCGCGTAGGAGGTGAGCATTAATACCTCGACGTCCGGCAACGCCTCTTTGATCTCCTCACAGGCCTTAATGCCGCTCCTGCCGGGCAGTCGGATGTCCATCACGACGACGTCGGGATGGTGCTGGACCGCTTTGCGCAGCGCCTCGTCGGCATCACCGGCCTCATCGACAACGATCAGTTCTTCCTGATTGTCAAGCAGGGTGCGCAAGCCCACGCGCACCACCTCGTGGTCGTCCACAATCAATATACGATAGGTCATATCCCTTTCCTCACGTTGATGGTTCGCGGATGAGAGTACACAATCCCCATCCGCAGATTCTCAGTTCTGGGTTCACAATCGTTCGGGTACGCGTCGAACGCCTCATCCATCGTACGGCGCCGTCAAATGCAGGGTAAATCCGGCGTCCGGCGCGCTCTCGATACGGATCGTGCCGTCCAATAACCGAGCCCGTTCCCGGATGTTGCGCAATCCATACCCCTTGCTGACCAACAGTTTCTCCATGCCGACGCCGTCGTCGGAGACGGTCAGGCTAAGATTCTCGTCCGCGTAATGGAGGTGAATGCTGACCCGGCGAGCCTGGGCGTGGCGGGCCGTATTGGCCAACGCTTCCCGCACAATTTGAAAGATGTGACGCCGCCGTTCCAGGGAATGGACCGCCTGTACGTCACCGTTCACCTCGAGTTCGGTCTCCAGCAGCGTGTTGATCCGAAAATCCCGCAGCAGCCGATTGAGGCCCGTCGGCACGTCCTCATCGGTCAGATCGCTGCGCAGATCGAAAATATACCGTCGGATATCCTGAATGATGCTGTTGAGATTCTCAATGACCCGCCCGAGTTGGGCCTGGGCTTTATCCGGGTCCTTGGGGATGATCGGGCGGAGGCCCTCCAGCATCAGCCCGGCCGCGTAGATGGACTGGATGATCCCATCGTGAAGCTCCCGACCGATCCGCTCCCGGTCCTCTGTCAGCGCCTGCAGCCGCTCGACCCCCTCAACCCACCGCTCGATCTCCCCCTGCACGATGGTCAGTGCGCGGGTCAGACCCAAGGTGATCCCAGCGCCCGCAGCAAAGACGAGCCACCCATCCGAGATCAGGACAAACTGTTGGACGTTCAACCGATCCGCCGGAAAAAACGGGACCTTGGGGACCATAAAGAGGTTGAGAATCCCGAACGTCGCCATACTGAGCTCGATTAAACGGAGGTCCGGACGGATGCGCGAGCGCAGCGCGGGTTCCAACGCCTGATAACTCTGCCGTCGGAACCCAATCGCCGTCAACAGGCCGCCGGGAAATCCCAGCAAGTAGTGGATCAGCACAAGGGCCGGATCGACGACGGACTCGGTCTCAGGATACGCGATGGCGAGCGCAATCGCGTAAGGCACGGCCCAGAGCACGTGGAGCGCCCGCAGGCGCCGGCGTTTTTTGCAGGAATCCAACGGGAAGAACGTCTGGATCCCAAACGCCAACAACGTCGTGTATCCCAACGCCGGAATGATCGGCAAGAGTTCTCGGGGAATCAGCGTTTCGGAGGGAATCAGGGTGGCGAGTTGATTATGCCATCCCACCAGAGATTCGAAGAAGGCAAAGAGGCTCAGCCACGATAGGCGCCGGGCAATCGCGATACGTCGACTCCGATAGTGCAGAAACGCGGCGGTCAGCCCCAACGTAAAGAAGACCAGTCCGTGGCAGAAATGCCCCAGCGCAGCCCAAATACCCATATCCCCGGTCTCGGTACTCCATTCCTTTAAAAGACTCGCGGGTGCGCTCAGCGCAAGCGAGCCTCGTTCAATTCAGCTTGTACGATAAGTATACCATGGAATCTTTGTCAGACTAGGGTTTTTAGTTCAGGCCGAGATCTTCACCGGCTATTTCGCGCCGGTGACACAAAAAGCGTATTGCTTCCTACTTTGGAGCGGTTATACTTTGATCACCTATGAAGCTATTCGAGCACAGCCGTCAGGAACAGATCAAGCAGGAAGCGCCCCTGGCTGCCCGGATGCGGCCGAGGACGTTGGATGAGTTCGTGGGGCAGGAGGAGATCGTCGGACCGGGGCGGCTGCTGCGGCGCGCGATCGAGACCGACCGCCTCTTCACGTCGATCATCTTCTGGGGGCCGCCCGGTGTGGGCAAGACGACGCTGGCTGCCGTCATCGCCAATACGACCGAGGCCCACTTCGAGAAGCTCAACGCCGTGTTGTCCGGCGTCGCCGACCTGCGCGAGCTGGTCAAAGCGGCCAAGGAACGGCGCGCGATGTACGGAACGCGGACGCTGTTGATGATCGACGAGATCCACCGCTGGAACAAGGCGCAGCAGGACGGCCTGCTCCCCGTGGTGGAGGACGGGACGGTGACGCTGATCGGGGCAACCACGGAGAACCCGTACTTCTCGATCATCTCCCCGCTGTTGAGCCGCTCGCGGATCTTCCGGTTCAATCCGCTCACCGTCGCCCAGATCAAGGATCTCTTGAGGGCAGCGATCGAGGATGAGACCCGCGGGTACGGCGACCGGGACATCGAGATCGACGAGGATGCGCTGCACCACCTGGCCGAAGTGGCCGATGGAGACGTTCGCACGGCCTACAATGCGCTGGAGCTGGCGGTCGAATCGACCCCGCCCGAGGAAAATGAGGAGATCCATATCACGCTCGCAGTGGCCGAGGAATCGATCCAACACCGGGCCATGCAGTACGATCGGTCGGGGGACCAGCACTACAACACGATCAGTGCGTTTATCAAGTCGGTCCGGGGGTCCGATCCCGATGCCGCGCTCTACTATCTGGCCAAGATGGTCCTGGCCGGGGAGGATCCGCGCTTCATCTTCCGGCGCCTCCTGATTCTGGCCGCCGAGGACATCGGATTGGCCTCCCCGATGGCGGTCTCGGTGGTGCACGGGTGTGCCGAGGCGTTCGAATGGGTGGGGATGCCCGAGGGACAGTATCACCTGGCGGAGGCCACGCTCTATCTGGCGACGGCCGCGAAATCCAACAGCACCGGGGCCTATTGGGAGGCCAAGGATTACGTCGAGACGCACGGCTACCGCCCACCCCCGGTTTACCTGCGGGATCAGAACACGCTGCTCGACGAGGAGAAAGCGCAGTCGGCGGGCTACCGATATCCCCACGACTACCCGGGCGGGTGGGTCAAACAGAGGTACCTGCCTGAGGGCGTTCCGGGCCGGTGGTACGAGCCGAAGACGATAGGGTACGAACGGAAGATCGCCGAGTTCCTGAAGTCGCTGAAAGAGGAGTAAGCATCTCAGACTATCAGGCTCAGACTGGGCGTTTCACGCCCTTTGAGATATAGTTGGGGGAGAAGAGATAAGAACCGCAAATTTGGGGGATTACGTTTGGGAGATTACGTTTGGGGATTATATTTGAGGAATGACGCTGGGGAGATTACGCGGCTATGAATGATCCGATCACCGACTACGTCGCACAGATTATGACTGAATCGGACCACGTACTCGTGCCTTTGGAGAAGCTCTACGATCAACTGCTCGCCGAGGGTATGATGCCCTGGATCAATCCTATGCTTCTCGAGCAGTTGATCTATGAGGATGAGCGCTTCGAGCTCTACGACGGGTTCGGCGATTCGGAGTTCTTCAATCCGATGGTTCAGGCAGAGATGGAGGCCCGTGGACTCATGGGCGGTCCGCTGGTGCTGCTCCGTGCGCGCCCTGTGACGGATGAGGAGCTGATGCTCGATATGCTGCTCCACCTCCAGGAGATGAACAAAGCCCTGGAGACGGCGTGGCAGTTAAGGCCCTCGGACAACCCGGAGGTCGAAGCGGAGCTGCTGAATCTCCTGTTGATGGGAGATATGCTGGAGCGGCAGATCAAACAGGCGCTGGAGTCCGGCACGAGCGTGATCGAGCTTACCGACCCCGAGATTTAGGGCTGAAAGCTCAATAGCTTCCACGTTTGGGGTGCTTTCTGCACCGCTTTCAG
>CAYMAQ010000055.1:0-17989 GCA_964388385.1 uncultured Anaerolineales bacterium
TACCAGCCTTTGCTAAGAGGGTGTTTGGCACCGAAACTGCCCCTCAAACGCGGGGCTTTGAGCCTTTTTGGCCAACTGTGATTGCCCTATTTTCGTACGGCAAATTCTTGACTTTTTCTGCAGGATGTGTTATAAAAGAGATGATAAAGGCTTGGATTGGGAAAAGTAGGCATTCAAGCGAGGTTTCAGAGAGCCGGAGTCTGGTGAAAATCCGGTACCCGCGCGGACGCTGAATGGCCCCAGGAGCTGCTCGCCGAAAGCTCGAGATGAGCAAGTAGTCCGAGACGGAGACACCACCGTTATCAGGGTGCAGGACATCGCCGCACGGATGGGCCGTGTCCGAAGAGAGTGAGGCTGGCTTTGCTCGAGATCGCGCCGTCATGGCGCGTTTTTTGTTGGGGCTATCTGCCGGGCACAGCCGCCTAACTGGGGTGGTACCACGGGTGTTTAGCGCGCTCGTCCCTGCTTGGGGACGGGCGTTTTTGTGTTTATGGGTGGGAGACGGGATAGGGACGGATCCACAACGGCTTGATCAACAAGGAGCGTGAATTGATGCGTGAAGAACGAAAGCGAATTTTGACCGGCGATCGTCCGACGGGCAAGCTGCATCTGGGCCATTACGTGGGCAGCATGAAGAACCGGGTGGCCTTGCAGGATGAATACGACTGCTTTTTCATCATTGCGGACCTGCATACGCTGACGACGAAGTCTGAGAAATCGGACCTGATGCAGTTGAACGATAACATCTATAATGTGGTTTTGGATTACCTCTCGGTGGGCATCGATCCGGAGCGGAGCGTGATCTTCCTTCAATCGGCGATCCCCGAGGAGTACGAACTCACCCTGCTGCTGGGAATGCTCGTCAGTCTTCCCCGGCTCTCGCGGCTCCCCAGCATCAAGGACATGGCCCGCGCCGCTAATATGGATGAGGAGACCGTGCCGTTTGGTCTGATCGGCTATCCGGTCCTGCAGGCGGCGGACATTCTGCTGCCCCGCGCCAACCTGGTGCCTGTGGGCAAGGACAATGAGGCCCACGTGGAGATCACACGCGAGTTGGCCCGCCGCTTCAACCGGACGTACGGGACGGATGTCTTCCCGGAGCCCGAGGTGATGATCGGCGACGTCCCCTCCCTGATCGGCACCGATGGTCAGGCCAAGATGAGCAAGTCCCTGGGTAACGCGATTCTGCTCTCCGACGATCGGGAGACCGTGGAGCGGAAGGTGCGCGGGATGTACACGGACCCCAACCGCGTGCGCGCGGATATTCCCGGGCGGGTCGAGGGAAATCCGGTCTTTATCTATCACGATGCTTTCAACCCGGACGTGGCCGAGGTCGATGATCTGAAAGACCGCTACCGGAAGGGGAAAGTCGGTGACGTCGAGGTCAAGCGCAAGCTCGCCCGGGCGATCAATGCCTTCCTCGACCCCATCCGAGAGCGGCGCGCCCGGTACGAGGCCAACCCCGGCACGGTGGAGGAGATTCTGATGGCGGGCACGCGGAAGATGCAGTCGGTCGCCCGCGAGACGATGGCCCGGGTGTACGACGCGATGGACATGGCCGGCCCCCAACTCCGACACGCGCTCCAACGGGGTGAAGATTTTCGGCTTCGTTCGGATTCGTAAGGAGGGATCGATGTATATTGAGCGCGTTACGCTTCTCAGCGATGTATATCCCACGGAGGACTATTATCCGTTCGATCTGCCGATCCTCCGCCATACCCGGTCGATCTCGTTGAACCGTCCGGTGACCTTTTTCGTGGGGGAGAACGGCTCGGGAAAGTCGACGTTGCTGGAGGCCATCACGCGGAAGTGCGGCATTCACGTGTGGGATAAGCCCAGCCGCCGTGCGGGAAGCGACAACCCCTACGAGAACCGGCTGGTGGACTTCATCCGGTTGACGTGGGTGGAGGATTGGGTGCCGGGCTCCCTCTTCCGTGCGGAGACCTTCAAGGAACTGGCGGATTTTCTCGACGACGTCTCGCGCTGCGACCCGGGTCGGTTGAAGTATCAGGGAGGCAAAGTTCTGAGCACCCTGTCCCACGGGGAGGGGATGCTGACCTATCTGGATGGACGTTTTCGCCGGAAGGGTCTCTACTTCCTGGACGAACCGGAGGCGGCACTTTCGCCCGGCAGCCAGCTGCGATTTCTCAAGCTGCTCCAGGAGATTGCAGAGGAAGGCGTGGCGCAGTTCGTGATCGCGACGCACTCCCCGATTCTGCTGGCGATGCCCGGCGCCCAGATCCTCAGTTTCAATGGATCGCGTATTCGGGAGGTGAGGTACGAGGAGACTCAACACTATAAGCTCTACAAGCAGTTTTTTACCGACCGGGCGGCATTGCTGGCGTGCGTGGATGACGAACCGGGAGGGGATGTCAGCGGGGTGGGCCGGTCTGCCGATTGGCAGTCCGGAGCGGTTCAGATCGCCGAGGCGATGCCGCCTGCCGATTAGACGGCCCGTTGGACGTTTTCGTTGGGATAGTTGAATCCAAGCAGTAACACAGAGGAGAGGAATATGCCACAGACGAAGTATTTTCTGCCTGAGAGTGAGATGCCGACCCATTGGTACAACATCGTTGCGGATATGAAGAACCCGCCGCCGCCGTATCTTCACCCCCAGCGGTTGGACCTGATGACGCCGGAGGATCTCGCTCCGGTCTTCCCGCAGGCCCTCATCGAACAGGAGGCCAGCCGGGAGCGGTGGATTGAGATTCCTGATGAGGTGCAGGACGTGCTGAGGTTGTGGCGCCCCTCGCCGCTCTTAAGGGCTCATCGGTGGGAGAAGGCCCTGGATACCCCTGCCAAGATCTACTACAAGTGGGAGGGCGTCAGTCCTCCGGGCAGCCACAAGCCCAACACCGCTATCGCGCAGTGCTACTATGCCAAGCAGGAGGGGTTGACCGGCCTCGTGACCGAGACCGGCGCCGGACAGTGGGGCAGCGCATTGAGCTTTGCCGGGCAGCTCTTCGACCTGGACGTCAAGGTCTATATGGTCGCCGTGAGTTACCAGCAGAAGCCTTACCGGCGCATTATGATGGAGACCTGGGGCGGCAGCGTCGTTCCCAGCCCCAGCACCGAGACCCACGCGGGCCGTTCGATCCTGGAGAAGGACCCAGAATCCCCCGGCAGTCTGGGCATCGCGATCAGCGAAGCCCTGGAATACGCGGTGACCCACGAGGGTATCAAGTACTCGCTGGGCAGTGTGGTGAACTTCGTCCTTCTGCATCAGACGGTCATCGGGCTGGAGACGATCAAGCAGATGGAGATGGCGGGCGACTATCCGGACGTCGTCATTGCCTGCGCGGGTGGAGGCAGTAATGCCGCCGGCTTGATCTTCCCCTTTATGCAGCATAAGCTCACCGGGGAGAGGCCGGATCTCCAGGCGGTCTTTGTGGAGTCCACGGCGTGCCCGAGCATGACGCGCGGTGAGTACGAGTATGACTGGGGCGATACGGCAAAGACCGGGCCGGTGGCGAAGATGTACACGGTCGGGCACGATTTCATCCCCGCCCCCGTTCACTCCGGCGGTTTGCGCTATCACGGGATGGCGCCCAGCATCAGCGCCCTGTTGGATCAGGATCTGGCGGAGTCTCGTTCCTACCACCAGGTTGAGGTGCTGCGGGCGGCGCACAGCTTCAGCCGCGCCGAAGGGACCATTGTGGCGCCGGAGACCGCCCATGCGGTCAAGGCGACGTATGATGAAGCGATGGCGTGCAAGGAGTCCGGCGAGGAAAAGGTCCTTCTCTTCAACGCCAGTGGGCACGGACACTTCGACCTGGCTGCGTACGACGCTTTCCACCGAGAAGAGCTCATCGACTACCGCCTCGAGGAGCGCAAGTTGCAGGCAGCGCTGGCGGATCTGCCCAAGATCCAGGGGTGACGCCACGTCGCTCGAATCGTGAATAAAGGATGCGCCCCCGCTTAGGCGGGGGCGCGGTCTTTAACGCGGTCGAAGCGCTCCTTCGAATTTACAGGATCAGCTCCAAAGCTTCAAGCCTCCGCTTCGATCTCCGCGATCAGGGCCTCCAGGCGCTGGGCCTGTTCGTCTAACGTCAGCGCCTCAACGAACTCCTCGATCTCCCCCTCCATGACGACGGGCAGATTATGGGAGCTCATCCCGATGCGGTGATCGGTCACCCGGTTCTGGGGGAAATTGTAGGTTCGGATCTTCTCGCTGCGCCCGCCGCTGCCCACCTGGGATCGCCGGGCGGCCTCGATCTCGTTGACCTGTCGCCGTCGCTCCTCCTCGTAGAGCCGGGCGCGGAGAACGTCCATCGCGCGCAGCTTGTTCTGGGTCAGCGACCGCTCGCTTTCGCACGTGACGACGGTATCCGTGGGAACGTGGATGAGGCGTACGGCCGTGTCATTCTTCTGCATGTGCTGCCCACCCGGGCCCGATGCGCCGTAGGTGGTGATCTCCAGGTCCTTCGGGTCGATGTCGACCTCTACCTCATCGACCTCCGGCAGCACAGCCACCGTCACGGTCGAGGTGTGGATGCGCCCGCTGGACTCGGTCACCGGCACCCGCTGGACCCGGTGGACGCCGCTTTCGTATTTCAGGTGCGAGAATGCGCCCTTTCCCTCAATGGAAAAGATGACTTCCTTGTAGCCGCCGATGCCGGTGCGGCTCTCGCTGATGATCTTGGTCTTCCATCCGCTCTGCTGCTCCGCGTACCGGGTGTAGAGCCGGAAGAGCTCGGCGGCAAAGAGCCCGGCCTCGTCCCCACCCGCACCGGCGCGGATCTCCATAATGACGTCCTTTTCATCCCGCTCGTCTTTGGGAATTAGCATCTGCAGCAGCCGGTCCTCGAGCTGCTCCTGTTCCTCGGTGAGGGACCGGATCTCCTCCTCGGCCATCTCGCGGATGTCCGGATCCTCATCATCGAGCATCTCGCGGATGCCATCGAGCTCGTCCTCGATTTCCTGGTACCGGCGGTAAGCCTTGACGGTGTCCTCCAGATCGGATCGCTCTTTGGCCAATTCGGCCACCTTTTCGTAATCCTGGGCGATCTCCGGATCGGCCATCAACTGGGCCAGTTCCTGGTAACGAGTCTCCAGGGCTGCCAGCCGCGTTATCACTTTCTGCATTTCCATCATTTATCGTCTCTATTCCGTTTGATCTATGAATACTCTCGGTGGTGCTTGTGCGGGTCAATGGGAAACGGCCCGTGGATCGGGCCGTCAATGTGACTGTCTCTTCCATAATCCAAGATCATTATAGAAGAAATGCGAGGTTGGACAAGTATTTTTCGCCGGTGTGCCGGGGCCTCAGCTGTAGCCGTGGTAGGGATCGAACATCTCGCCCACGCTCCGGCCCGCGTGCACCCGTCGGATCACCCCTGCCAGCAGGGGCGAGACCGAGATCACGACCATATGGGGCAGCCGCTTTTTGGCCGGGAGCGGTACCGAGTTGGTCGTCACGATCTTGCGGATCGGCTGCGCTCGCAGGCGGTCCACCGCGTCCGCCGAGAGCACGGCGTGGACGAAGCACGTGTAGACGTCTCCGGCATCGTTCTCCTTGAGCGCCTTGATGGCGTCGCACATCGTCCCCGCCGTATCGACCTCATCGTCGACCAGGATGATGTCCTTTCCTGCGACGTCGCCGATCACCGTGAGGGCTTCGGTGTGGTTGTCCACGCGGCGCTTCTCGACGAAGGCCACCGGCAGATCCAACTCGGTGGCGAACGCGCGCGCCTTCTTGGCGAAGCCCAGGTCCGCAGCCACGACCACGGCATTCTGCAAATCCTGCTTGCGCATATAGTCGGCCAGAAGCGGGAACGCCGTGAGAACGTCTCCCGGGGTGTCGAAGAAGCCCTGTATCTGCCCGGAGTGCAGGTCCAGGGTGATGTAGCGGTCGGCCCCGGCGACCTTGATCATATCGGCGACCAGCCGGGCCGTGATGGGCACCCGGGGTTGGTCCTTCTTATCCGAGCGGGCGTAGCCGAGATAAGGGATGACCGCCGTGATCCGCCCGGCGGAGGCGCGGTTGAGGGTGTCGATGAAGATGAGCAGCTCCATCAGATTGTCGTTCGTCGGCGCCGAGGTCGTCTGGATAATAAACGCATCCTGCCCCCGGACGCTGGAACCCAGCCGCACGAATGTGTTGCTGTTAGGAAAAGTGATCACCTCCCGGGGGCAGAGTTCGACCCCCAGATCGTGGGCGACCTGACCGGCAAGCTCCGGACATCCGCTACCCCCGTACAACACGATTTCGCCATAGCACCCTACATAGACCATCGACGCCCCCCTCTCTGAAGTCGACCGCAAAAAGATCGATCCGCGCTGCAGTTATCTCCTAAAGCGTGTTTTCCCGAGCGAACCCGTCGTCGCTCCGAGAGTCATCCTTCCCCTCAGGTGATCCGGCTTAGGTATGTCTCCAGAAGTCCCCCGGCGGCGCTGGCGGGATCCTGCTCGCGGGTGGCAACCGCCTGAATCGCAGCCTCCACGGCTTGAGGGTCGATGTGACGGTCGAAGTGATCTTCAAAGTGGCGGAGAAGCCACGTGCGGACCGAGGCCCGGGCGTGATGGACCTGGCGCGCGTCCCAGGCCCGGGTCGTCTGCAGATGGGTCTTGTGGGCCGTGATCGTCTCAACGAGGGTCTCGATACCTTCCCCGGACGTCGCGCTGGTCTCCAGGATTGGAACCCGCCACGATGCGTCGTCAGACGGTGTGGGCCCGCGCGAGGCATCCCCAGCCTTCGGTCGGTGGTGGCCCCGGTGGGCACGGGTGTGGAGAGTCTGAAGGGCCATCACCGTCCGCTTTGCCTCGGGGCGATCCGCTTTGTTGACCACAATCACGTCTGCGATCTCCAGCAGTCCCGCTTTGAGCGCCTGGATGTCGTCGCCCATCCCCGGCGCTTCGACCAGGACGATGGTATGCGCGACCTGCGCGACCGCGACCTGCGCCTGACCGGAGCCGACGGTCTCGACGAGGATCAACGGAAAGCCCGCCGCGTCCAGGGCGGTGACCACGTCGCGGGTTGCGTGCGCCACGCCGCCCGGATGTCCGCGTGAGGCCATGCTGCGGATGAAGATCCCCGGATCACCGACCAGATCCCGCATCCGGAGGCGGTCCCCCAACAGGGCGCCGCCTGAGAGGGGGCTGGTGGGGTCCACGGCGACCACCGCGATCTCGATCTCCCGGGAGCGGAAGACGCCCGCTGTCCGGTTGAGGAGCGTGCTTTTCCCCGCCCCGGTGGCGCCGGTGAATCCCACGACGTGCGCATCGCCGGCCTTGGGGAAGAGCGCTGCCAGGGCGCGCAGCCCTGCCTGCTCGCCGTTTTCGATGAGCGTGAGCAAGCGTGCCAGCGCGCGGCGGTCGCCGTCCAGGACCCGCGCTGCCAGCCCCTGTCCGTCGTGGTTATCCATGCCTGCGTGGTTCACCCGTCTCACGGTTGAGCGTCTCCCGGATAAACGCCGCCACACGATCGGTCCGGGTGCCGGGTCCGAAGACCTCCCGGATCCCCATCTGTTTGAGCGCCGGGATGTCGTCCTGGGGGATGATGCCGCCCAAGAAGACGGGCACCTCATCCAGGTCGCGCGCTTCCAGGGCCTCGAGGATCCGGGGGACCAGCGCCATATGCGCCCCGGAGAGAATCGATAGCCCGACCACGTCCACGTCCTCCTGGAGCGCGGCCTCTGCGATCATCGTCGGCGTCTGCCGTAAGCCGGTGTAGATGACTTCCATCCCGGCGTCCCGGAGTGCTCGCGCGATGACCTTCGCCCCCCGGTCGTGACCGTCGAGGCCGGGCTTTGCCACCAGCACGCGGATTTTCTGTGCGCGATTTTCTTTTTGTTCCAAAACGCTCGCCTCCTCCGGCAGGCTGTCAGCCGAGTTGGATGAAGTCTTCCGCGGGCAGGATGAAGATCGTCGCCTTGTGTTCGTTGGGCCGGTTCGGCGCTTCACATGCATGCTGGATGACCTCAAAGAGTTGATCCAGGGTGTCCTCCTCCGCGCCGATCAGAAGGGTTACATTGCCGCGACGCAGGAATCCCCCGGTGCTGGCAATACGGGTCATGCGGAAGTCGTTTTCCACCAAGGCATCCGTCACGTCCATTGCATCCGAATCTCTGATGATCGCTACGACTAGTTTCATGTCCGCACTCCTCATATTTGCACAAAACGCTCGACTGGAAGAATAAACGCTGTTGCCCCGCCCACCCGCGCTTCGATCATCATGGGGTAGCCCGGCGAGATCGAGAGTTCCACCCCCATAGGGACGTAGCGCGTACGACTCGGGCATTTCTCACGAACAAGTGAAAAGAACTTGGGCAGCCTCCGCTCCGGCATCCCGACGATCATCGTGACCATCGCTTCATGTAGAAAGCCGCCTACGGCATCGACAATCGTCACCTGGAAATCGTGCTGGTTAAGGGCCTTGAGGAGGTCCTTTGATTGTCCGCCGTCCACGATGGCGATGGCCATGCGGTCAATGGTGGTGTTAGCCATACGCATCCCCTTATGCTATCTGATTGTGTTCAACTTCGAGGTCGATCTGTGAGTCTTCGTTGACCCCCTGATCTATCTATGATTATAATCCCTTTGCCGCGATTGTAAAAGCCCGGAATCGAGACATTCAGGCGGGTCAGGGGGCGCCGGCGCCCCCTCCGCTTCGTCGTTATCCCTTTACCTTCATATCTGATACAATGATTTTTCATTGACCGCATGAGGGGAGAGCGTAACGTGCCATCAGATACCGTGTCAGGGCCTTCGGATTCCGGTCTGGCTCCGGAGCGCGGAAAGGTTCGTGAGGGGGATATTGTGCTTCTCTGCGGGCAGGACCGCAAGGAGTTTCTGGTCCGGATGACTGAGGGCCACGAGCATCAGACCCATCGCGGCGTCCTGCCCCACGAGGCGGTGATCGGGCAGCCCTGGGGAGCGACCGTTCACACCCATCTGGGATATGCCTATCAGGTGCTGCCCCCTTCCCTCGATCAACTCGTGCGCAAGATCAAGCGGGCCACCCAGATCATCTACCCCAAGGAGATCGGGTATATCGTGATGAAGATGAACATCGGGCCCGGCACCCACGTGATCGAGGCCGGGACGGGCAGCGGCGGGCTGACGCTGGCCATGGCCCGTCTCGTGCACCCTGACGGTCACATTTACAGCTACGACGTGCGTCCGGATCTACAGGGCGTGGCGCGTGAGAATCTGGCGGAGGTGGGCCTGTCCGACCAGGTGACCTTCAAGGAGCGGGATATCAAGGAGGGCTTCGACGAACGGGACGTGGATGCGCTCTTCCTGGACGTGCGCACGCCCTGGCTCTACCTGGATCAGGCGCACGCTGCGCTCAAAGGCGGCGGTTTTTTCGGCTGTATCCTGCCCACGACGAACCAGATCACGATCTTGCTGCGACATCTGGAGATTCGCCCCTTCGATTTCGTGGAGGTCGAAGAGCTGATGCTCCGCCCCTACAAACCGGTGGCCGACCGCCTGCGGCCCTTCGACCGCATCGTTGGGCATACGGGCTATCTTATCTTCGCGCGCGCCATCATTTCGCGCTCCTGAGGCGGGTCCGTATCCGGGACACGGGTCGGGCTCGGGCTGCGGGCACTGATCCACGCGCGGACCGTGACCGCGCCGACGACCAGGAGGCCGCCCAGGAGTGCCATAGGGCCCGGCATCTCCCCAAGAATGAGAAAGACCCACAGCGGATTGAGGATCGGCTCGAGCGTGACGATCAGCGTGGTCTCCAGCGCGTGGACGTGTCGGACCGCACTGGAGTAGAGGAGAAAGGCCAGGCCGATCTGGAAAAATCCGAGAAACGCGATGATGCCCACGCTCTGCAGCGTGAAAGTCTCGCGAACCATCGAGGGCATGCCGATGAGGGCGCCGGTCACGTGGCTCATCAGGATGGTCTGGGCCGGGGCCCGATCGTTCTCGGTCTCCATCCCGGCGCGTCGCATACAGACGGTCATAACCGCCATCGTGACGCCGCTGATGACGGCAAG
This sequence comes from uncultured Anaerolineales bacterium, assembly GCA_964388385.1. GTDB lineage: Bacteria > Chloroflexota > Anaerolineae > B4-G1 > SLSP01 > PWVB01. The sequence continues at coordinate 9,951 of CAYMAQ010000055.1, forward strand.
GAAGTTGCCGATCCGCCCGTCCAGGTTGAGATCGTCACCGAAGAAGAACCCCAACCCGACCAGGATCGCGACCAGCGCCAGCCAATCGGCGCGTTTCGGACGTTCGCCCAGCCAGAGCACGCTCAGCGGGATGACGGTGATCGGGGCCGTATACTGGAGGAAGATCGCATTGGCTGCCGTGGTCATCTTCGTCGCGGTGATAAAGAGCACCTGGGTCGCCAGGAAGGTCAGCGCGCCGAGAATTTGAACGCGGTTGGGGCGAAACTTCGAGCGGCGAAGGTGAATCGCGAAAATGCCGGCTGCGAGAAGGCTCCGACCGGCGAGAATGGACATCGGCTGCCAGTCGATGAGCTTGATGAGCAGACCGCTGGTGCTCCACAGGATGGCGGTCAGGATCAGAAAGAGAACTGCGCGGCGATGCGATTGTGCGGTGTCGGATGTCATAGGGAGAAGTATACTCCAAGCGTCACCATAGACGACCCCGATGCTGGGGGCTGATCATTCTCTCTGGGGCAAAAATGCCCCTTCTTTCAGGAGATCCACGGACGTCACGCAAACGTTCAGCGTCTTGTGCTCGGATCTGCAGGTGCGTCCACGGATCCTCTGTTTTGTCCGGCTCCGGTCGTCTCCTCCCGAAAGCCGGTCAGCGCCACGACCATCCAATAGGTCGCCATCAGCAGGAGGAAGAAGAGCATCGTGAAGCCGAACGTCTGGAGATGATCGAACGGGTGGCGCAGCCGGTCCAGCACATCGGCCAGGATCCTGGAGGGGTTCAGGAAGACGTCCCAACTGTTCCAGCGGAGGAAGCGGCCGAGGTAGATGCCCACGCTGCCCGCACCCAGGGCGGCTAACGCGAACAGCCAGCTGCTCACCCTCCCGATGATCCGGCGGACGAGGGCCTGCATGACATACAGCGACACGACCCCCAGGAAGAGGCCCGTCCACCCGAACGCACTGAAAAGGATAAGATCGTACCAGAATGGCACGCTCGGCGTGCTCTGCAGGTGCATCAGATCGGTCATCAGGTAAGGTGCGTTGGGGAAAAAGAGCAGCCAGATGAATCCGGCACTGATGACCACGGACGTGCTCAGGCTGAGCCGGCGCTGATAGAGATTGTAGGCGACCAGCGAACTCAGCACGGGCAGCCACGCCAGGAAGAGATTCCACAACAAACCTTCGTACCTCAGTCTGTGGGTGTAGATCGCCCGCACGACGACGAGCCCCACGCACAGGGCCGATGCGAAGAGCAGGGACGCGAGGACGGTCAGTTGGCGGTGATGCCGCAGAAGTGGATGTTGGTTTTCGGGCATAGGCGTTAGCTTTTGGGCTCGGTGCCAAAGACGTAATCCCACAGCGGTGAGCTCACGCCAAACCGCTGGTCCGGCGTCTGAGCGTGATGGCGCATATGATGCCGGCGCACCATCAGAAAGTACCCTCCCTTGATCCGCACGTGATGGGTGGCGTAGTGCGTCATGTCATAGGCCAGATAGCCGAAGATGAATCCGGCGAAGAGCGGGGCAACCCACGCCGTCGCGCCGATTCCCCGCCCGACGAGGATCCAAAAGAGCCCGTAGAAAAGAGCGCCCAGCGGCACGCTCACTGCCGGCGGCATCACCAGCCGCGTCTTGGACCGGGGCTGCGCGTGATGGACCCCGTGGAAGAGGAAGGACACGCGCTCCTGCCAGGACGTCCGGGGTCTGAAATGGAAGACGAAGCGGTGCAAAACGTACTCCGCCAGCGTCCACGTCCCCAGCCCCACCAGCAGAGCGGCGAGCAGCTCGATCGCGCTCAGGCCCGGGTTGCGGATGGCGCGAACCAGGAAGAAGAGCCCCACCGGCAGCCAGATCACGACGACGACGGCGGGATGGATGTGGGTGAAGAACTCCAGGACGTCCGACTCGAAGAGCCGGATCGGTTCGTCGTTCTTGAGGATCTCTTGATGATACGGCATCATACCCCCTTCAGGCACGGATAAGAACGTCTGACGTCCCACTTACTCTCGCGGAATGGATAGGCGATTGAGATGCTCGTGTGGGAGGCGGCTGCGGTGCACGGGCGCTTTGAGCGGGTGCCGCCCACGCGACGTTGTGTGAGCGCCACTATACCGACAGTGTGAAAAAGATCAAATGGGGAAGCGACCGGTGCATAGCGCCTATCCACACCTGTGCTTCATAAGGTGTGGATAAGTCCCCGCAGGGTGGGGGGAACTGTGGATAAATAGGGCTGGGCCGTGGATAAGTCGAGCGCTGGGAACCGCTCAGGACGTCAGGTGTTCCTCGCGCATGCGGTCGTAAAGCCGCTCCACGTCCTCCTTGTTGCACAGATCGGTGCCCGGCGTCATCACCGCGGCGGAGCCTGCTGCGACGCCGAAGTAGGCCGCTTCCCGGATACTCTTGCCGCGTTCCAATGCCACCACGATCCCGCCGACCATGGTATCCCCGGCGCCGATTCTGCTCCGGATGTTGACCGTAGGCGCGCGGACGTTCTCCTCCCGATCTTCCGTGACCAGCATAGCGCCTGCGGCGCCCAGGGAGACCACTACGACCTCCGCCTTGCCCTCGTCGATGAGCTCCCGCGAGACCTCGATCTGGTGCGCTTCGTCGCGGATCTCCTCGCCCGCCAGGTGTCCGAGCTCCCGCATATTGGGCTTGACCAGGAAGACGCCGGCGTCGACGGCCTGGCGGAACTCCTCCCCGGAGCTGTCGATGATGAATCGGACACCCGCGTCTCGTGCTCGTCTGGCGACCTGGGCGTAGAAGTCCTCGGGCATGCCCGGTGAGATGCTGCCGCTGGCGACGAGATAGGATGGGGGTTCGTTCCAATCGAAGATGGCGTCGAGGACCTGCTGCCACTCGGATTCGGTCATCTCCGCGCCCGGCGTGCTGAAGCGGTACTGCTGACCGGTGGAGTCCTCGAAGACCGTAAAGCTGACGCGGGTGTTCCCCGCGATCTCGATGCGATCCTGGTTGACGTGCTCCTCTTCCAGGAGGTTTGCGATGATCTCGCCGTTGGGCCCCCCGGCGGGATAGATGACCTGGGCGCTGCCGTCCATCTGGTGGATGGCGCGGGCAACGTTGATGCCGCCGCCGCCCGGCTCGATACGCGGCGGGCCGCAGCGGAGTTTCTGATCCGGCACCACGTTGTCGATGTGGGTGCTCTTGTCGAGGGCCGGGTTGGCACAGAGCGACAGGATGTTCTGGGACTTGGACAAAGTCGACTCCCTCCTAGATAATGAATGCGCTACATCTCTTAGGATAGAGCGAAAATCACCATCGTGCTTACGCGTTTAGTTGGAAGAGGTTTTGGGTTGGGTTGTGGGGGTTGGGGATGCGTTGGGTGCGGGGGAGGCCGTCAGCGATCCGACAGCCTCCCCCGCAGGCTAGTGATTGCGCTGGACCAAGGGCAGATAGACCGTCTTGGATGGATACTCGAACGCGCCGGCATCATAACCCTGTCCCCAGGGCCGCAGCTCCGCGTCGATGTCGTCGGGGAGGCCGATCGTACAGCGATCGATGGCCGGCGAGCCCCAGTTCAACCGATAATCCTCACCGTGGCCGGGCAAGGCGAACTGCGGATCGAGGTTCGGGCCGGCGTTGCCGGACTGATCCAGACTGCACGCGCCCGTCAGGTTGCCGCTGGTCACCCAGAATCCCCCGTTGTCGTTGCCCCAGGCAACGCTGTTCAGGGCGAGCCCCTCGGTGTTGGACTGGGAGTAGCCGGCCCCGCTGATGTTGTGGGCCAACGTCATATGGGTCATCGTGAGGCTGCCCCCCTCGGCGCGGATGCCCGCGCCAAACCTTGACGTCGATGTGTTGCTGTAGATAAGGGTGTTGCTCAGGTCCGCGACTGCGCTCGTCCCTTCCTGGAAGAGCGCCCCGCCCCGCGTGCCCACGTTCCGGTGCATACGGGTGTGGTGAACGTTCAGGGTGCTGTCCTGGGCGTAGATACCACCGCCATACATAACGGCGGTATTTTCCCGCAGCACAGCTCGAGCGATTGTCAGGTCTGACGCACCCAGCGCCGCGATTCCCCCACCCCTTTCGCTGGCGGTGTTGTGGCTGATGCTTCCCTTGAACGTCAAGCTGCTGTTGTCACTGTAGATCCCCCCACCGTAGCGGGCGCTGTTAGGATAGCTGCTCTGCCCGATACCGGCGGCGGCCAGGCCCGTCAGGGCGCTGCCGTTGGTCAAATAGAGGCCGCCGCCGTCGTGCGCGGCGGTGTTGCCACCCACCTGACCGTCCACGAAGTGGAGCGCCGCGCCGTTGGCGTACAGGCCCGCGCCGTCGTATGCGGTGCCGCGGTAGACCCACGCATTCCCCGTCAACGTGATCTCGCCTCCCAACGCGTGAATCCCGCCGCCCATCCCGTTGGCAGCGGCGGCCTCATTCTTGTACATATCGGAATCCCGGAGCTCGAGCGTGCCATCTCTGACCGAGACCCCGCCGCCGTGAGGCGCGCAGTTGTTACTGATGTCGGAGAACGTCTCGGTTCCAACCAGGGTGCCCCACACGCGCGCGCCGCCCCCGTACATCGTGGCGGTGTTGTTGACCACGTCCGAATCGTTGGTGAGGGTCACTGCGCTGCCGGCGCTGACGTAGATGCCTCCGCCGTAGGTCCCGTGGTTGTCCTCGACTTTGGTATGATCGAGCGTGATCGACGCGTTACTTCCTGCGAGCAGGCCCCCGCCAATCCCACTGCCCCAGGCGAGCTCCAGACCTTGCAGCGTCAGGGTGCTGTGGTTCACTCCCAGGGTGCTGTCGGAGTTCATGCTTCCCTCAATGCGCGTCGCGTCCGTCCCGGAGGCCGTACACGTGCTATCGTAGCCGCCCGCCAGGGTGATATCCTTATTGATGACGTCGACGTTCTCGAAATAGACCCCTGAGGCGATCTGGATGACGTCTCCATCAGCGGCGGCATTGACCGCCTGCTGCACCGTCCCGTAGGCGCACGACGCGCCGTTCAGTCCCACCTGAGGGACCGAGACCTCATCGGCGCCCATATCGTAGGGGGAAGCTGCCGTATGTTGGACGATGGGCCGCCGTTCGGCGTCGAAGTCGGTGGCAGGGCCGCCGAGACAGCGGTCGATGACCGGGCTGGTGAGCTGCAGGTGGAAATCGCTGCTCGCCGGCGAGACGAACTGCGGATCGACCGCGACGTTGCCGGTGCCGGTGTAGCCGCCCTGGATATCCGAGTAGGTGACGTTTTCGCCTGTCAGGTTGATACTGCTGACGTGCCCCCAGATGATGGAGCAGCTCAACGTCAGGTCCGCGGACGATGATAGGTCAAGGGCCCGTCCCGTGCTTGCGCCGCCCGTTGCGTTGTAGGCCAGGGTGGTCCCCGAGCCGCTCAGGGCGCTGTCGTTGTAGAGGCGCACGCCATGGCCCGTTCCTGCGGTGGCGTGATTGCGCGTCAAGAGACTGTTATGGAGGGTGGCCTCACTTTTGTACGTGTAGATCCCTCCGCCCAGCGTGCTGCGATTGTTCTCCACAAACGTGTTGTCCAACCGAGCCCAGCTTTGATTGAGGTAAACCCCGCCGCCGTAGCCGGTGCTCCCCATATTGTTATAGAGTCGGCTGCAGCGAGGTCCCAGGCACGTATACGTTCCCAGGTCCATATCGACGATCGAGCCGTTGGTGGCGTAGACGCCGCCCCCATAATTCTGGGCGGTGTTGTCGTTGATGCTGGCTTTATCGCTGTACAGGGTGCTGTCATCCAGGTAGGCGCCGCCGCCGTGACCGCTCCCGCCCGTACCCGCGTTGTTGTATTCGATCTCGGCGTCATCATCAAGGTTGACGGTACTTCCCTGGGCGTAGATGCCTCCCCCGGAGCCGGTCGCCGTGTTGTAATTGACCTCGGAGCTGGCGCTTTCGAGGGTCAGGGTGGCGGTTACAAGATAGGCCCCCCCTCCCATGATGGCATCATTGGAGTGAAGGTCGGAGGCGCTGGACAGGAATGCGCTGCCCTGACGCAGATACAGGCCGCCCCCGAAGCCGCTGCCGGTTAACGCTTGATTATCGTACACATCCGCCGCGGAGAGCAGGTCCAGCGAGGGCCCATATCCGTCCTCTGCCGAGCCGAACACGCCGCCGCCCATCGGCGCGGTGTTGTTATAGACGTTGCTGCTTTCCAACGTCGCGCGGCCGCCGTATAACCGCACCCCACCCCCGTAGATACTTGCGGTGTTGTCGTAAATCTGCACCCCGGTGCCGTCGACCTGGGCGTTTATTCCGACCCAGAGGCCGCCGCCCCACACCGCTGAGTTCCCGTAGATGGATACATTGGCCAAGGTGAGAGTCCCGGTGCCGGATCCAGCCGCAAATCGGACGCCGCCACCCTCTGCAGTGACGGTTCCGTGGGTGACGTTCAACTTCTCCAGCGTGACGTCCAACCCCTGGAGGATCTCGAAGACCCGACCGCTGCCGCCGCCGTCGATCGTGGTGCGGTCCGTGGACCCGCTGGCGCAGCCGCTGTAGCCTCCCTCCAGCGTGAGGTTGAGGGGGATCGTGAGGTTTTCGTAGAACGTGACGCCGCCCTCGATCAACAGTCTGTCTCCGGGATTTGACGCCGCGATGGCCGCGCCCAGGGTGGCGTAGGTGCAGCCGCCGCCCACGGTGCGGTCGGCCGCCGGGGCTGTGGGCGCCATCGGACCGTCGATCGACGCGGGACTCGACGTTCGAAGCAGGTTCTCGTCGGGACTCTCCAACGTCTGCAGAGCCCGCGCGCGATTAGCGGTTTCGCGGACTCTCAGGGCATCGAGGGCGGCCTGCTCCTCGCCCTCGCTTACCGGGTCGGTCTGTGGTGGGGGCGGGGCGGCCGCTCTTAGTGCCTCCTGGGCCTTCTGAATCTCGTCGATCGCCAGATCCAGCGCCGGGCCGCGCAGCGTGTCGAGGAGCGCCACGACAGCCTCGGGGCCGACCTGGCGCGCGCCCTCCAATGCAGCCATCCCGGCCTCGATCGCCAGTGACGGGTCGTTGCCTCGCGCGGCGTCCAACGCTGCCACGTCCGCCTCCAACCTCCGCTGCCACCGCTCGCCCTCGGTGCCCGCGACCCGCGCCTCATCCGGCTCGACCTGCGCGGCACTTGCGTCCCCGCCGTCGGAGGGGCAGGCACCCTGCTGGGTCATCGCTGTCGTTCCGTCGATTCTGGATTGGCAGACCCCTGCGTCGAGGGGCTTGCAGCCCTCACAGGTGAGTGAGTAGTCCTGCGGACCCTGGGGCACCGCCGTGCCCAGCACGCGCACCAGCCACGTGCCGACCTCCGGCCCCGGGATCTCCACCTGTTCCTGGTTATCGACGTTGTTGACGCCTCGGGTGGCGTTCTGGGTGGGGTTGTTGGGATTGAGCACCCAGGGCCGCCATCTCGTCCCGCTGGGGGAGATAAGCTCCAGGTCGAGGTTGTTGATCAACGTAGGGTTGGCGTTTATGGTGGCCTCGTGATCGTCCCAGGCCAGGCTGACGCGGAGGGCGTTGCCGCTGGGGACGACGAGGCTGTAGACGTCCACCCCGTCGTCGTCGACGCTCGTCTGCCGGAACGCCTTGCGCGAGATCAGATCCACCGCAGCCTGGATGTCGACCAGTCCATAGCCCCACTGGTAATCGGGTCCGGGCCGCCCCCGATCGGAGGCAGTCTGCATCAGGATCGCCTTGGCGGTGGAGGGCCAGAAGATGCCGCCGGTATTGTAGACGTCGCGGTAGTGCTCCAGCATCAGGGCGACGCCCCCTGCCACCGCCGGCGCCGCCATCGAGGTGCCGCACATAGCCCTGTAGTCGTTCAGGGGGTTGTTATCGGTGGAGGTCACGCCCAAATCGCCGCTGGTCTGGCATCCGCCTGCGGTCACGATGGGCTTGAGGCGCCCGTCCTCGGTCGGTCCCCAGGAGGTGTGGGCATATTGCGTGGTGTTGTTCGTGTTCGAGGCGCCCACGTGGATCGGATTCTTGGCGGAGGCCGGGGGCGCGATGAGGTTGTAGGCGCGCCCGCCACACGTCGAGCCCCATCCCCGCTCGTTGCCGATGGACCACGTCGCGACGTACTTATCGCCG
>CAYMAQ010000056.1:0-17453 GCA_964388385.1 uncultured Anaerolineales bacterium
TCTGAGTTGCTGTTCTCTATATCTATTGTATAAGGGGTTTTTTAACCGGCAAGGATTCCGGTGGCTATCTCCCGTCCGGCGGAAATTTTTGCTTGCTGATTCTTGATTGACGCCCTATACTTGACGGGAACAAGCTGTGACCCAAATTCACCGGTTTCAAATAAGCGAAAGCGCTTCCTTGAACCCGTTCGCTTGCTCTATTGTTAGATTTTACGTATCTGTGCTATGATATTGAAAACTTCTCGCGGTATAGGCTTGATATTATGACACAAAACAAGCGTTTGATGATTCTCATTTCGGTCAGTCTGACGGTTATAGGGTTGCTCCTCGTATTATCTCTATCTCAACCGATCAGTGGGCAGCTGGTGGTGACCGTGGGGCTCTTCGCATGGTTGATTGTCTTTACTATCACGTACAGCGTCCCGCTCGTCGAGGGAGCGCTTTCTCTTATGCCGATGACCGTGGTTGCGGCTTACCTGACGCTCGGTAAGGTCCCTGCCGCCTGGGCTACGACTGCCGGTATTCTTCTCCATGCCGGGGTCCGGCGATGGCGAGCGGATCACAATCGAAGCCTTACTCAACCCCAGGGTTGGGACCTCATCGAAGCCACCTCCATCAACATCCTGATGCACATTCCGGGTATCCTATCCGGCGGGGTGGCTTTTGAGCAATTCGGTGGTTCGATACCGCTCGAGAGCCTGTCCCCTTCTATCTGGCTCAGATTGGTCGCGGCATTCGCTACCTATCTTGGTGTCAACTATCTGTTGGCTGCACTCTATCTTCGAATGAGGAGCTTAGAGGCTGTCCGTGATTATGTGAGGGCCTTACCCAAGCTGATTTTCTTTGAAGGAGGTCCGATGGTCTTTGCCCCCCTGGTCGCGATTGTCTACACGCGACTCGGCGTGGGCTATTTTGACCTGTTGGCGCTTCTCTGTGTGATCTCCACTTTGATCGCCCACAGTTTGTCCAAAACCAGCGAGCGCCTGGCGCGCCGAGTGAGAGAGCTTGCCAGCCTGCAGGCAGTAGGGCAGGCTCTGAGCACCAGCCTCGACATGACGACGGTCGTATGGGCTATCTATGAAGAAGTCAATGAGTTGATGCCCACGCCGATGTTCTACTTGGCACTTTATGATGCCGAATTGGAAGAAGTCTCCTTTCCGCTGGTGATTGACGGAGGAGAGCGGATTTATCCCGAATCCCGCCAGATGCGACACGGATTGACGGAGTATGTGCTCGAAACCAAGCAATCTCTGCTCATCTCGGACCACGTCACTGAACGGGTAGAGGCGCTAGGACTCGAACATATCGGCTCGGAGGCTGTCAGTTGGCTGGGCGTGCCGATCTTGGCGGGGGATCAGGTTCTTGGCATGTTGTCGGTTCAGTCCTATGACGTCCCTAAAGCCTACGATGAATTTCACCAACAGGTGTTGGAGGCCATTGCCGCCCAGGCAGGTATCGCCATTCAAAACGCTCGACTTTACGAGCGTACCGACGAGGCCCTGGAGCGACGCGTTCAGGAGCTTAACTCGGTTCTTCAGACGACGCGTGAAGGTGTGATGCTGCTGGATACACAGTGGCGCGTTCTGACCCTCAACCGGGCGCTTGCCGAATTCATTAACCTAGCCCGCTCCGGTCCGGAGCGCATGCGTATCGATGCCGTCGGTGCTGAGGGCGAGTCGTTACTTTCCCTTATCGGTTATACGTTGGACGACTTGAGATCCGCCTGTGCTTTTCTCAGACGAGAAGAGGTCGACCCAATTCAGGAGGAGGTCACCCTCAGGCCTTCGGGTGTTCCGGTGGATCGCACGTTGGCCCCCGTCCGCAACGCCCAAGGGGAGATCAACGGATGGCTGCTGCTCTTTCGCGACCTTACAGAGGAGATCGAGTTGGACCGGTTGCGAGAGGATATGACGAATATGCTGGTTCACGATCTCCGCTCTCCGCTTTCGATGGTCATCGGCGGGCTCAAGTTACTGCCGGAAGCGTACGAACTCAGGGACCCTGACCGTTTTCAGCAGATTCTGACGATGGCTCATAACAGCAGCGATCGGATTTTGACACTCATCGATCAACTTCTGGATATCAGCCAACTCGAGCGAGGGCAACTACCCTTGAGATTGGAGGCTGTGGAGATCGAGGCGTTACTGCGTGAGATACGCGGGCGTTTCGCCCCCACCGCTGCATCGGATCAGATCACGTTGATGGTTGCCGCGGATTCGAACTTGCCTGAGGCTTACGTGGACCGAGCGCTTATTCTCCGCGTGCTGTCCAATCTGGTCGATAACGCCCTGAAATTTACCCCTGATGGGGGGCGCGTTCAACTCTGGGCTCGACGCGACCGGGAAGCAGGGCCGAATATGCTTTTGGTTGGTGTCCGAGACACGGGTGCCGGTATTCCTCCAGAGTACCAGGAACGGGTTTTTGAGAAATTTCAGCAGATCCCGTCGACGCGAGGCCGGCGACGAGGTACGGGACTGGGATTGTCTTTTTGTAAATTGGTGGTGGAGGCGCACGGTGGGCGCATTTGGGTGGAGAGCAAACTCGGTGAGGGCAGTACCTTTCTTATAACGCTGCCGCTGACCTATCCGGGCAAATAAAAAGGCCCAGTAAGTTGATACACTTGAGCCGGGCTTATGAACCTGGTCATGAATAACTAAAGGATTTCTGTGTTTCTATGGGTATCACGGAAAAGTTTAGCGTTTTATGTCCGGATCTCTATGATTCAATGACTCAGGATTAACTCATAGCTTTTCTTTACATAAGGCAGGATCCGTCTCAACCGTTTGACAGACTCAAGATGTACTTTCTGCCACCGCGCGATCTCCCGCTCTCCGGCGGTAAACGGCTCGGTATGAAAGTCTTCGGACAACGTCTCTCGATCACGCTTGCGGATCTGGGTGATGACAATCCCATCGTTGACCAGAAAAGCGAAGAGCCTTCCCTCTGCTATATAGGCTGGACATCCGAACATCAGCCGAGTTTCGACCTTCGGCCAGACCAGAACTTCTCTCTCGAAGGCCTCTCGTAGTGCATGCCCTTCCTCTTCAGTGTAGTAGATCATCGAATTCACTTTTGCTTATCTCTGTCGTGGATCGAAGTACACAGCTCACCTGCCCGTCATCATATCGCACAAGGGTGTGGGGGGGCTGCGCCTGATACCAAGCGGTCAAGGTTCTCTTTTCAGGGTCCTCGTAGGATATTGTGACTCTCCACGTGATGACTGTATCGCTCTCGGTCCACGTGGGCTCGCCGCCTTGCACGTGGACGAATGCCTGACGCAAGCTCGGCAATTTACTCTCATTATACGTGATGAATGTAATCGTTCCACCATACCCCAGCTCAAAAGGCAGCCCTTCGAAACGCCACGGCCACTCATGCGCGACGAAAAGCTTGCCGTCGGGCTTTAGCGTCTCCCTGTCGCCCCCGGTCAGCTCAGCCGTTAAGGTGGGAGTCGGTTCGGATGTGAGAGTAGTCGTGACCGTCTGTGACACTCCCCTCATTGTCCCATTCAGCGTTTGCAGTGTCAGAGGAGACTCAGCATCCCCTCCACTCCACGTCGCGCGCAGTCTCCAGGCTCCGGCGTCTCCCTGAAACATATTGCTCAGCGCGGGTATCCCTTCTGGGAGTGGTAAAGTATCGCCGAAGTCCTCGGGATGGAGCTGCGAAAGCCCCGGGAGGTCTTCAAATAGATTAAAGCCCTCATAGCTGGCATCGCAGCGGAGCGTATAATTGCCACCGCGAGGGCCTCGGAGGCATTCGGCGTTTCCGAGCTTATCCCCGACCGGGTTCTGAATTGTGTACTCTAACCTGACGGGCTGCTGCCAATTGTCTGGAACGGCGAGCGTCAGTTCCTGATCCGAAAACTGCTGTGGGAATCGTCCCATGAGAAACTCAGAGGTCGCACCATACCCGTAAACAAGCATCAGACCGATCAGTGGAATAATCCACGCCCAGCGCAACCATCCGCTCTCTCTCTCAACGCGTTGGAGGGAGCCTGGGTCGGTTTTTTCCCAAAGGCTCACAAAAGCGAGCACCGAAAACGGCGTCACCAGGAGACCGAGACACACTGCCATCCCGGTGATGACCCCGACGGATCGCATCGGGAGCAAGCTGGTTGCGATCATAATGACGGTCGAGATACCATTGTAGGCGGCGTGCATAGCCATACTGGGTAGTACGGATTGTGTTCTCCAGGTTATGATGCCTAATCCGATCGAGATTGGGATCAGGGCAAAAACTCCTTGAAGGCGGAGGTGGTAGAGCGCGAAGATAAGGCTTGTGACGCTGATTCCGACCCATACACGATGGTGTTCGTAGGCCCGGAAAACATAGCCTCTGAACATCAGTTCCTCGCAAATCGGCGCGACGATCATTGTTGTCACTGCTAAAGCCAGTGCTTCGACGATATTGCTGGGAAAGGCTGTGGGGGGTAAGGGGGTGACGTATCCAAAGATCATCACAGCCAAGAGATTCAAGACGATACCGCCCAGCCAGAAAGCAGGAACCTGTGCCACTGCGAGACCCAGGGCCACCGACCCGGGACGTCGGACCCGCAACGCCGGTTGAGCCCGGACATGTTCTATGCGCAGGAAGAGCAGGATAAGCAGGGCCAATCCGATTTCTGCCGCGCTTCCGATGAGATAGTGACCCAACGTGGTATCAGAGCCACCTGTGAGAATCAGGACGGCAATGCCAACAACCAAGTAGATATTGGCCGCAAACCGACTTGGACGTTGCTGCCTATCTGCGTCTGCCATCGTCAATCACTCCAGCCTTCCGTGGGTTGCTACGAGGTCGTATAACGGCTCAACGTCCGATCGATCGGGAACGAGGGAGGCATCATCCGTTTGTGCGCTGACTGGACAATCATCCGTTTGACCCGCTCGATGGTTGCGTCTTCTGCGGGCGGGGGATCGCCGGCGTTCATTGCGTCAAGAATCGCATCCAGTTCAGCGTAGGTAATCCCCAGCTCTGCCTCATCCGTTTGCCCGGGCCACAATCCGGCACTGGGCGGTCTCTCGATAATGACCTGGGGGATGCCGAGCGCTTGTGCGAGTCCCTTGACCTCGTGCTTGTACAGTTCGCCCAGCGGTTCAATGTCGACCCCCCCATCGCCATATTTTGTGAAGTAACCGACCATGATCTCCGGTTTGTTACCGGTGCCCGCGACAAGATATCCACGAGATTGAGCGAGGTAATAAAGGGTGGTCATACGCAGTCTGGGCTTGATGTTTGCATAGGCAATATCCGGGCCGGACGGCAGAATATCGACGAACGTGTCATAGATGGAGCCCAATGGGAGTGTGAGCACTTTAAGGTCTAAAGCCTGGGCAACCTCCAGTGCATAGTCTCCGTCTATGGATTGACTGTGACACGGCATCAAAACACCCAGGGTGTGCTCCGGTCCCATTGCCCTGACTGCGAGCGCTGCAGTCACGGATGAGTCGATTCCCCCGCTCATGCCTACCACATAGCCATCCGCTTGGGCCTGGGCGGCATACTGGGTCATCCATTGCGCGAGGTCGTCGACTAATGCGTTGAAGTTCATCGTATTCTGTCCTTTTTAGCGTGGTGGGTGCCATTCTGCTATGCAGCAATCCAAGGCCCTATCAACTCAAGCATTAGACTCCGTGGCGTCGGGATTCAACTTCCATGCCGGGGATCTGCACTTGCTTCTCCACGACGTGCATCACACCCGTGAGGATGAGGACCATAGATAGATAGACCAGCCCGACGAACGGCAACATCGTCATCTGATTGTAATATTTGCTCATGATGCGACGCGCCTGACCGAAGAGGTCGACGACCGCGATGAGCGAGACCACCGAAGTATACTTCACCATATACGCGACCTCGTTGGACCAAGGTGCGACGGCGAGCCGCAGAGCCTGCGGTAGGATGATGGCACGAATAGCTTGAACCCGCGTCATACCAAGGGCCCGAGCCGCAATCATCTGTCCAGATCCGATGGCTTGAAGTGCGCCACGGAAATATTCAGCCTGATATGCGCTGCTATTCAGGCCCAGCGCTATATAAGCCGCGGTCATAGGGCTGAAGACTAAAAGCCCTTCCGGAAGACCGAGTCCTGTTAGAAATTTGTTGAGCCCGGGATCTGCTAATCCGTAATAGACGAAGAACAACTGGACGAGCAGGGGGGTTCCTCGAAAGACATCGACGAAGGCACGGGTCAAGGACTGTAACCACTTGGGTCCGTAAACACGAGCCAGGGAGACCGGGAGCCCGATGAGGAATCCAATGACAAGCGCCCCCGCACTCAGCTTCAGGGTCACGATGAGCCCGAGGCCAAGGTTGGGCCAAATCATCGTCCAGAACTCAGCAAGCTCGTTCATGCGTTTTGCTCTCCATACAGCTCGGTGATCTTGCCCAAGAATTCACCGGTTCGCGGCTGTTTGGGATTATAGAAGAGCTGTTCGGGAGGCCCCTCTTCCACGATTTTGCCGCTTTCCATAAAGATGATGCGGTTGGAGACTTCCTTGGCGAACCCCATTTCGTGGGTCACCACGAGCATCGTCATGTGCTCTTTTGCCAGTTTCTTCATCACCTCAAGGACCTCGCCGATAAGCTCGGGATCCAGCGCCGACGTGGGTTCGTCAAAGAGCATCACCTGAGGGTTCATTGCCAGCGCTCGAGCGATCGCAACCCGCTGTTTCTGTCCTCCGGATAACTGACCGGGATAGGCATCGGCTTTTTCGGTCAGGCCGACACGTTCAAGCTCGAACCTGGCTAACTCATACGCCTCGTTCCGACTAAGTCCTTTAACTTTGATCGGAGCGATCGCGATGTTTTTCAGGGCAGTGAGATGGTTGAAGAGGTTGAAGTCCTGAAACACCATGCCTACTTGCGTTCGCAATGCGTTGATCTCGCACTCTGGATCTGTGACTTCAATGTCATTAACGAAGACTTGACCCTTATCAGGCTGTGAGAGCAGGTTGATACAGCGAAGCAGGGTGCTTTTGCCCGTACCACTAGGGCCAATAATGACCACGACCTCACCCCGGTTGATATCCAGCGAGACGCCCCTGAGGACTGTGAGATCGCCGTATGTTTTATGAAGGTTTCGAATACGTACAATAGGTTCAGGCACAGGCTCCACTCCTTTTCCTGATCAACCCCGGATGAAATATATAAGGATCTACCGCTTTAGGCGCTTCGTCAGAATGGAGTTTCCGTGTTTTCGGTCAGTGGTTGTGAGAAGAAAGAATACTCCCGGATATTGACATTGCTGGACCGCAATTTGCGCGCCAGTTCGGCAGCAATACGATACATAACGTGAAACCCGATATCCGGGTAATCATTGCAGATCTTCAGCAATCGCTTCCGCGTGATCCGTATCAACTGGGCATCGGTCTTGCAACGGACGGATGCAGCGCGCAGTCCACGCTCCTCGACCAAAGTAACCTCACCAAAGGTGCTGTTGGGGCCCAATACGGCGACCGACAACCTGGATTCCTCTTCGTTATGGGGCTCAAGCACCACCTCCACGGCTCCCCGCGCCACCAGGTAGATCGAGTCTCCAGAGTCCTCTTCGCGAAAGATATACTGACCTGCCAGATAACGGATTTCTTCACACGCCATCAGGATAATCTCCAGGTAAGCATCTTTCAGATCTTGAAAAAGATCTGACTGCTGCAATATCCGTTTGCTCTCGTCCAGGTGCATCGTGGTGGTTCGCTCCTCAGCTCTTGATAAAGCCCGTCCTGCATTTTCCATTCTTTTGAATTATATGGATAATAGCCGCGTCGACAACTGCAGTTCGCGCGAGCCTGTGGTTCGCGAATTGGGGTGTAGCCATCGAGGTGGAAGCCTTGGAGAAGCTTTATCTGGGATGGATGAAATCGTCAAATCAATTGAACCCAGGTTAGATCTCCAGTCGTTATATTAAGTGTTGCGCAACTCGCCGATTGCCAGCGATTTTTCAGAGCCCCCGGATTAATGACCCGCGTCGAATCAATCCACTCGTCCTGACGTCTATGTGTATGTCCGCGGATCACGTAATTGTAAGTCTGCGAACCGATCAGCTGTTTATACTCATGATAATGATCTCCATGGGTCAGGGCAATCCGTACTCCATCAAGTGTGAGGCGATGGATCATTTCGAATCGACCCATACCAAACATCGACTCGGCAACCTGACGCAGTCCAGGATCTCGATCCATATTGCCCCTGGCGACGTAGAGATCAAATCCCTTGAAAAGACGGAGCGTCCTCGCGTTCGTAACGTCACCAGCATGCAGCAGAGTTGTGATGCCTTCTTGTTGAAATCTAGCTATCGCCTGCTTTACATTTCGCTGATCGTTGTGTGTATCGGAGATGAGGCCTATTTTCATAAGCGTGTACGGATGGGATCGCTAGGGAACGCGCAGGTCGAGCACTTTGGCGTCAATCTCATTCATCGCGGTCACCAGCGCGTCCTCGTTGACCCCGCGGACTTTAACGACAAGTGTGCCGTGGTGGCTATGTTCGTCACTGTAGAAGGTCCCAAGTGCGACGATGTCTCCTCCGATCCCGGTGATCGTGCCAGCGATTCGGCTGAGTGCTCCGGGCTCATCATGGACGAGGATGGTCATCCGCACCCCTTCATCACGCGCACCCATCATCTCCAGCATCGCTTTGAAGATATCTGTCTCGGTGATAATGCCCACAAGTTCGCGTTCCCGCAGGACCGGTAGGCCGCTGATCCCGTTATCGGCCATAATCCTCGCGGCTTCCTCTAATGGAGCGTCCTCGGTGACCGTTATGACATCCTCGGTCATAATCTCTTTGATCTTGAGCTTGGACAGCAGATATCCAATCTCATAGACATTCAAGCTGGTTGCGGGAGAGGGGGACGCGTAAAGGAGATCCTTTTCGGCCACAATTCCCACCAGGCGATCTTTTTTATCCAGGACCGGCATACGACGGACGTCATTCTGCCGCATCAGATTCAGCGCCTCGGACACGGATGTGTTGGGCGATACACTTACGGGATTATGAGTCATTCTTTCCTTAACTAACATAACTTCTCTCCTCTTTCCACTAGCGCTATGACAGGCATAGGGTCAATCCCAGCCATAGTTCTATCTTTGAGTTTTACCCTATCGCTGGGTGACGTTCTACGCGCGAGGTCATTCCTGCGGTCTCCGTGTTTGAACGGTTGCCAAGTTGTTATCGGAATCTCGATTACTTACCTGTCATTATGGCATAGGTTCTATTTAATGCAACTCCTGAAGGTTGAGCCCGGAGAGCGGAGGAGGGGATAACAGGTTGCAGGTGCGTACAATCCAAGGGGGCATTCCCAGGGGTTTTGCGTTCGTGCCTTTTGCTTGCATATCCTTTATCTATTCTCATACACAAGCGAAAACCGAGAGCGGTCCCCAAAACGCTCTCGGTTTTCATAAGGAGGAGAATCAAATGTTTGTCGCTTATGTTCCTGCGCCCAATGTGTCTATACTATACGCGGGAATTCCCCGTTTAACTTGACGCAATTCTTACGATTTCCTTGCGCTGCGTGCATCTGGAGAATCATGCCCGCTCCATCTGGTATTTGCAGTCAATCCTCATGCGGATACAATTAGCCCTGAACGTTGCTGGTGTGGGAATCGACTTCACATTATTTCCGAAGGGGGTATTCGATGCATTTCGAGCATGCCGCTCTGAATGTTCCAGATCCTAAGGCGATGGCTGCATGGTACGTGAGACACTGTGGTGCTCATCTTGTCTCGACCCAGGACGAACCACCCTATACGAGCTTTTTGGCGGATAGTACGGGGCGTGTCATTCTTGAGATCTACGCCAATCCTGAGGCGTCGATTCCAGAATACGGCACGCAGCATCCGCTCTGTCTCCACATTGCGTTTGCTGTGGAGGATATCGACGTTGAGCGGGATCGTCTCCTCGATGCGGGTGCTGAACTTTATTCCGAACAGACACTCGATAACGGTTCCCGACTGGTTATGTTACGGGATCCTTGGGGGATTCCGCTCCAACTCGTCAAACGCGGGGTTCCGTTGATCAGATAAGGGCCGAAAACTCAATAACTTTCGCCTTCGGAGTGCTTTGCGCAACGCTCGGAGGATTCCCAAGCGTTGATTAATCGGTGCCTTGCATTATACTCAGTGATGGCATCGGCGGTGCTCTTATCGTACCGCATCTGGCTATCAGGTATAAGTTGGGATCTACAAACACTGGAGAGAGGCATGATTTACGAATCAGAACATGGAAAACTTGGTATTCTTGTTGGTGGCGGTCCGGCACCGGGCATTAATGGTGTCATCCACGCGGCTACCATCGAGGCACTTAACAACGGGATGGAAGTCGTCGGCATCTATGAGGGCTTCAAGCACTTGATGGAAGGCAAGGTGGTCGGCGCTGCTCTGTCTTACGAGGATGTCACGCGTATCTATCGACGAGGGGGCTCCATCCTTTATACATCCCGGGCAAATCCTACCACAGACGAGAAGCACTTACGGACCTGTGGTCAAGCTCTCATTGAGGCAGGCGTGAGCTGTCTGCTGGCTATCGGCGGCGATGATACAGCCTATTCTGCCTATCGGGTAGCGAAATACGCGGATGAGAATCTGGGGGTCCGCATTCGCACCGCTCACGCGCCCAAAACGATCGACAACGATCTTCCGATACCGGAAGATATTCCCACGTTTGGGTTTGAGACCGCGCGCGAACTCGGCGCTCACCTGATCATGAATCTTATGGAGGATGCGCTCACTACCCAGCGATGGTATATTGTCATTGCTATGGGGCGGAAGGCCGGACATCTGGCTCTGGCTATGGGTCGGAGTTCCGGTGCGACCCTGACACTGATTCCGGAGGAATGGCGGGGTCGTACAATCCGGATGCAAGAGGTCGTGGATATCCTGGCAACCTCGATTTTACGTCGGTTGGCGGAAGGACGTCGTTATGGGGTCGCCGTTGTCGCCGAAGGCGTCATCGAGCAGATGGACGTCGAGGACCTGGAGGCGCTCAAGGACGTCGAGCGTGACGCTCACGGACATATCCGACTCTCTGAGGTCAACTTTGCCGATCTGGTCAAGGACGAGGTGCGTTCGGACCTCAGAAATATGGGCATTGACATGCGCATCGTGAGCAAGAAGATCGGATACGAGCTTCGCTGCGCGGATCCAAGCCCTTATGACATCGACTACACGCGTAGTATCGGGCAGGCGGCTGCGGCTTTCCTCATCGACGGCGGCAGTCACGCCACGGTGACCATTCAGCAGGGCAAGGTCGTTCCGATCCCCTTTGAGGAGATGATGGATCCGGAGACCGGACGTACCGAGGTGCGCATCGTCAACGTTGACTCGGCCGCGTATGACGCTGCCTATAAGTTGATGGTTCGGCTTAAGGAAGAGCATGGCGATGATGATATGCTCCACTCGCGGATGGCGTCTCTGGTCAATATGACGCCGGATGAGTTAGTCAAGCGGTATGGCTATCTGATGGGCGCGGCCGAACGCCCCTTCTAGCAGACTCGAGATCTGAATCACGGCTCCCCTGACGCACCGTCAGGGGAGCCGTGATTTTTGGGAGGCTAGGTCTCCTCTCTCCCGGTAAGGTGATGGGAGATATCTACAAGTGCTCGATAGAGGCCGCAGTAGATCGGGTATCGTTCCTCATAGATCACGGTGTGGCTGGGAAATGGTTGGACGATCTCAGAGTGAATGTGCACGGCTCTATGGGCTGCCTCCCGGACATGTTGGTAGACACCTATGCCGACGCCTGCCAGCATTGCGGCCCCTTTCGCCGCGGCCTCCTGGGTGGTGGTGCGATAGATCGGGCGGTTAAAGATATCGGCCTGCAGTTGTAGCCACAGCGGATGCCGTGTTGCCCCGCCGGAGGCGAGCACCCGATCGATAGGGACGCCAAGTTCGACCATCAGATCCATACCCTGTCGCAGAGCAAAGACGACCCCCTCCATAACCGCTCGAATGATATGAGCTCTGCCGTGACGTCGGGTCAGGCCGATGAAACTGCCTCGGGCTTTGGGATCCATGTGCGGCGTTCTCTCTCCAGCCAGATAAGGCTGGAAGATCAAGCCCTCTGCACCTGCAGGTATGTCAGCCGCAGCATCAGCCATCGCGCTGTAGGCGTCGAGATGCAGCACCTGGTCTCTCAGCCACCGCAGTGAGAGCCCAGCCGAGAGTATCGCCGTCTCCACGTGCCAACGGTCGGGCATGACGTGACAGAAGCTGTGCATACGTAAGCTCGGGTCCACGGCGGGTTCTGCCGTGGGGGCAAACAGCTGTCCGCCGGTCCCAATTGTGGCCGATAGCGTTCCCGGATCGATGATCCCATTTCCCAAGGCCTGCATTGCCTGGTCGCTTCCGCCAAATATGACAGGTGTCCCGGCTTTAAGGCCAAACTGTGTTGCCAGGGAAGGGTTGAGGACGCCGGCGACGGCTGCAGAGGGCGATATGGAGGGGAGTTTTCCGAAATCGAGATCGAGCGCCTGAGATAGGTGTGGGCTCCACGTCCGCTCCCTGGGGTTGAAGAGCAGCGTTGAGGAAGCATCGCTCGGTTCCGATCCTTTGACACCGGTCAATCGATATCGTACGTAGTCCTTGGGCAACAGCAGACTGACGGTCTCTCTCATTGTTTCGGGCTCGTGCCCCTCGAGCCAAAGCCAGGAGGCCAACATGAATCCGGTCGCCAGGGGGTTACCGGTCCACTCGGCCAGCTTCGCTTTGCCCAGAGTCTTTCTGACGTAGGCAACCTCTTCGCTGGACCGCTGATCCGCCCATATGATGGCTGGTCGCACGGGATCGCCCGCCGCATTGAGGCAGACCGTGCCGTGCATTTGTCCCGATAAGCCTATCCCGCCGATCTCATCCGGTCCGCATCCCGCCTTCTGGAGAGCGCCGCGTGTTGCCAGGGCCGCCCCTTCTATCCATGCTTCTGGATGCTGCTCCGCCCATCCGGGATGGGGCGTATCCACAGGATACGACTTTGCTCCCGACCCTATGTACTCTCCGTCAGGCCGAATAAGGACGGCTTTGGCACTGGACGTTCCGATGTCGATACCCAATAGCAGACGATTTGTCATTCAACCCGCTCCTGTCGCATTTTCGACTTGCCCACGTTCTGGACGTTGGCTTTCAAAGGCATGATATAATGAGAGGTATCAATCGCCAATCTTCCGTCGATAATCTGGGATGCTTATCAACGGCTAAAGGCTGAAAGCTCAATAATTTCCACCTTCCGGGTGCCTTTCACCCCGCTTTGGGCTTGATTTAGGGAAGTTATGTGATAGCGAATTTCAAGGAGATAGGGGTTGATGTCTGAAACTACTCGGCGTATGCTCGTTCGCGGCGTCGCTGCTGCAAAAGCCGGAGATCAAGCCGAAGCGCGCCGATATCTCGAGCGCCTCTTGTATCTGGATGCATCACGCGATCAGCAGATCGATGCGCACTGGTGGCTCTTCAACCTCAGCGATGGGATCGCTGAACAGCGCGATCATCTGGAAGAGATTCTTGCCTGCGATCCCACCCACGCCGAAGCCCGGCGCGAGTTGGCGATTATTGACGGGGATCTGGATCCGGATGACATTATCGATCCCGATCGTCTTCCGGAATCCTCCTCACAAGAATCTCAAGGAGCGAGAGAGGTCCGTCGATTTGTCTGTCCGCAATGTGGGGGTCGGATGGCGTTTGATCCGGGCAGCCAGCGCTTGCGATGTGGATATTGCGGTCATCGGACGACGATACTTTCCGCGATGCAAGAGGGGTTGGCGATTGAGGAGCGTGATTTTGTGATTGCTATGGCGACCCTGGAGGGACACACTGTTCCCCAAGGCGTCAAGACTCTCAGGTGTCAGGGATGTCAGGCGGAGCTCTTATCCCCGGATAACCTCACCGCTCAATGTCCTTATTGTGGGTCCTCCCATATGATTGAAGCTGTCTCCCAGGCTCAGATTCTACCTGAGGGCCTTATCCCTTTTGCGGTCAAAGCGCGTACGGCCAATCGCCGGTTGGCCGACTGGCTGCGGGGGACGCTCCGCGGACGTCCTTCCCGCGTCGCCCGCGTTCGGGGGCTCTATTTACCGCTGTGGACTTTCGACTTGATCGGAGAGGTGAAGTGGCGAGCGGTCGAGAATTCCGATCGGGGTGGGAGGCTATCGCTATCCGGCACACGGGACACCGCCCTATTTCAGGGTGGGCGGCGGGTCTATGAGGGCGTTCACAGCTTTCTTGTGGATGACACACGCGTGCCAGCCAGCCATCTCTTGCCTCACCGTCTTTGTGAAGCTTTCACCACCTTCGAGTTCGATTGCGTGGTCCCTTACGACGCGGCCTATTTGGCCGATCAACCGGCGGTCCGATATGACGTTACGGTTTCCGATGCATCCCTTCTCGCGCGACGCCAGGTATTGGAGACGGCGCGTCGCAACGCAAGAATTCAAGCTGAGATTCGGATGCGTGACGTTCATCATTTTCAGGTCACCCCCACGAACCTGGCTGTCCAGTCCTATAAGCTGCTGCTGGTACCCCTCTGGTTGGGCAATTATCGGCTAGATGGTGAGAGCTACGTCGTTCTCGTCAACGGTCAGACCGCTGAGATTGTGGGTGAACGCTCTCCAGGCCGTATTCGGAAACTTCTCGGTAACTGGTTCGGCGTGTGATTCGGGTGCATCCCCTGCGCTGCTATCGATAAACTGGTCCTCCAAAGAGGTATCGCTCAGGATGAAATCATCCCGTTCGAGCAGTGCTGAGAGAATCTTCACCCGGTACCGCCGCCGGTCGCGCTCTCTCCCTTACGCGACGGCGGCCTGAAGTTTCGGTGTCCGTTTGCTCTTCGGTCAGCTAGATCGCGCGACCTGCCTTTTTGGCCCCGCTAAAATCGACACCGACAAACCGGACCGGTAAAGCGAGCCCGATAGCGCTTAGTCCGACTTCGACTCGGAGGGCTCGAGATGGGTTGTGCAGTTGGGGCACCGCGTCGCCTCGATAGGTATCGTGGTGAAGCAGTGTGGGCAGGTCTTTGTCGACGGTGGTGGGGGGACCTCGGATTTCTTCATCCGGTTGACCTGGTGGACTAACAGAAAGACCGCAAAGGCGACAATCACAAACTGAATGATTGTATTGATGAAAAGGCCGTAGTTAATCGTTGCTGCACCCGCTTCCCGGGCCTGAGCAAGCGTCTGATACTGCTGACCGGAGAGATTGATGTAAAGATTTGAGAAATCGGCTTGTCCCAGGAGGAGTCCTATCGGCGGCATAAGGATATCGTCGACCAAGGATGAGACGATTTTGTTGAAGGCTCCGCCTATGATTAACCCTACGGCCAAGTCGAGGACGTTACCCCTCGTTACGAACGCTTTGAACTCTTTCCATAGTTTCATCTCGTCCCCTTTCTATCTGTCAATCGTATACGCAGTGTACTGTCAAACAGTTCCAATGGCAATTGCTCCGAGCCCGGCGTTACAGAATGCTTGCCCCTGTCCGTCGATCAGCACTTGTGAGTCTCAGTGATTCGATGTATCCTATTTATGGATGCGGTCAGGAATAACCAAGGAGTTTCCGTGTTTTCGTGGCTATCACGGAAAAGTTTAGTGTTTTATGTCTGGATCTGTGGTTGGGCGCAAAAACTTGGGCAGTGCTATGATTTCGGCGGAGGCTCTCTATGGTACTTGAGGACAAATCGTTATCTGAAGACATGGATCTGGATGTGACGCTTGTCGAAGCTATCAAGACTCATCGAGTTGAAGGCAAGCTCCCCTGTGCTCGGGCCTTCCTCATCGTTGAGAGCTTGAATGTGACGCCTGAGGTGGTGGGGCAGACGGCAGACAGGCTCGGGGTGAAATTAAGCCGGTGTCAATTGGGGCTGTTTGGTTATCCCGGCAAACAGGGATGGGATACCGCCACTATCAATGAACACCCCGTGCCGGAGGGGCTTCCTCTCGCTATTCGAACGGCGGTGGGTGCGTCAGGGAATTTGGCCTGTGTCAGAGCGTGGCAGTTAGCAGAGCAATTTGATATTCCTCGAATGCTCGTAGGATACGTGGCCGACGGACTCGGCATACACATCGCCTCGTGTCAACTTGGGGCTTTTTGACGCGGCAGAGAGGCGCGGAGACGCGCTTTTTTTCTTTCTGGGCAAGATTTTGATGTAGGTGAAGCGATTATGGATCTGACTATGAATACCGGAAGTGTTTCTGCGTTTCCATAGGTGCCACGGAAACGTTTGGTTTTTGTGTCCGGATCTGTAGATAAGGAGGCAAGACAATGGCAGTAAAGAAAGTGACGCCTGTCCCTGAAGACATTGAGATCGCCCAGGCTGCGGACCTGCAGCAGATTGTCGATATCGCTGAGAAGTCGGGTTTAAGTGAAGAGGATTTGATGCTTTACGGGAAGTACAAAGCAAAAGTCCATCTCGACGTTCGAGAAAAACTTAAGGATCGGCCTAATGCAAAATACGTTGACGTGACGGCGATTACGCCGACACCCCTTGGTGAGGGAAAGACGACGACGACAGTCGGCCTGACCGAGGCGTTGGGTTACCTTGGGCATCGCGCTATTGCTGCTATTCGGCAGCCATCGATGGGACCGACCTTTGGCATCAAAGGTGGGGCTGCTGGCGGCGGTTACAGTCAGATCGTGCCCATGCAGGATTTCAATCTGCATCTCACCGGGGACATTCACGCGATCAGTGTGGCCCATAACCTCTGCGCGGCTGCGATCGACGCTCGCATCTATCACGAGAACCGCTGGAGCGATTCGTTCTTCGAACGCAAGGGGATGCATAAGCTGCACATCAATCCATACTCGGTGACGTGGAATCGTGTCGTGGACGTCAATGATCGTGCGCTTCGCAATATCATGGTAGGATTGGGGGACATCTCGGATGGACCCCTTCGCCAGGCAGCCTTTGATATCACGGTCGCGAGTGAATTGATGGCGATTCTGGCCCTGACCACGAGCGTCGAGGATATGCGAGAGCGTATCGGACGGATCGTGATCGGTACCAACAGCAAAGTCCATAACCCAGACCCCGTTACGACTGAAGATTTACAGGTCGCAGGGGCAATGACGGTCCTGATGAAAGACACGGTTATGCCCACCCTTCTCCAGACCCTGGAGGAGCAGCCGGCCTTCGTACACGCCGGGCCGTTTGCCAACATCGCTCACGGTAACTCCTCGGTTATCGCCGACCTCATCGGTACGAAGATGGCGGATTTCCTGGTCACGGAGTCCGGCTTTGGATCGGATATTGGGATGGAGAAGTTCTTCGATATCAAGTGCCGTGCCTCCGGTTTGATCCCGGATGCTGTTGTGATGGTCGCAACGGTCCGGGCGCTCAAGATGCACGGTGGGGGGCCTCGCGTTGTTCCCGGTCGCAAGCTGGATAAGGCCTACACCGAGGAAAATCTCGACCTTTTGCGTGAGGGTCTCTCGAATTTGGAGGCTCACATCAAAATCGCGAAGAAGTTTGGCATCCCGGTC
>CAYMAQ010000057.1:0-2990 GCA_964388385.1 uncultured Anaerolineales bacterium
GGCGATGTGCCGCCGGCCTTACGGGCTCGCCTGACCGACACGCAGGGATCTTAACGGAGGCTGCGCCCGCAGAGAGTTCCATCCGCTAACGGACAACCGTGCCTGTCAGCTCGACCGCATCGATCTGGTTCCAATAGTCGGTCCGCGACTCATCCAGATCGACCCGCACAGTCTGCGTGGCATAGTCGGTGAGGGGCATTCTCACGACCAGCATCCCGGGGCAGGGATCCTCCGGGTCGGTCCCCTCCCACACAACGTGCGCATCCCCATCCAGGTCAATTAACGTGATCCGTGAGACGGCCCCCCGCCCAAAGCTCTGATGGACCCGCACCTCGGACGCATGCACGGGTTCCGGAAAGGTGAGGGTCAGCCACTCCACGCCGTTGCCTCGCAGACTGGCCCACGCCCGGGGATCATCGGTACACGTCTCGACATCTGGCGGCCCCAACGCGCGGGCGGCGCTCCAATCCGGCAGGCCATACTGCGAGCTGGCCTCTGCCGAAGCAGCCCATTGAGAGAGAAGCGTCGGCGTGGGGGTCGGGGCGTCAGGATCCAGCGAGGGCATGGAGAGACCACAACCGGCTGACAGGACGGCGATCCAAAGCATGCTTAAATACCCAACGATTCTTCTCTTCACAGCGTTGCGGATCCTCGAGTGGCGACAGAGACTCGGGATGGATACCGAGCGACTTTTCACTTCGAGCGAATTGTAGCGCACCCGCGACCTTGGTCAACCGGTCTCTCAAATATTGTTGGTCTCAGGTCCCAAATGCTTGACTAATGTAAGTTTCATGATAGACTGAAAGTGAATCAAAAATTTTACCGAACCACTGGTACATACCAGGTCATGCCCGGCGTGAGGACGGGATGGCCCGACCATCCAAGGAGAGGCGAATGTTCAAGGATCGGATTCGCGAAAATTACGACGATCTAACACCGGGGTTTCGCAAGCTCGCCGATTTTATCATGGACAACAGCTTTGATGTTGCGTTCATGACCGCGACGAAGCTTGCGCGTCGCGTGGGCGTAGATCCGGCGACGGTCGTGCGGTTCTCACAGGAGCTTCGTTACTCAGGCTACCGTGAGCTATCCAGAGAGATCAAGGAGTACGTGCGGGAACGGGTGACCGCACCCGACCGCGCAGTGACGGAAGCCGATACGGCAAATGCGGTACTCGTCGGCTTGATCAATCACGCCGATCAAGCGATGCGGCAATTTGTCACCTCTGAGTTGGAGGGGGTGGCCGAAGCCGTCGATCTGATCGCCGGAGCCCATACACTATGGATAACCGGTGAATTCACGTACTTCGATCTGGCCTCCTTTCTGGCCAAGCGGTTTCAGTCCTACGGGCAGAACGCAACCGCCTTCCAACCCGGGATCGTAAGCACATCAAAAGCGTATGTTCAGATGGAAGCCGGGGATGCGCTGATCGCCTTCGCCGGCACCGACGCGAGTTTGGACACGGGATATGCCATCCGTATGGCCAAGAAAAAGGGGCTTCAGACAGTCGCGCTCGTCGGGTCCGGCGTGATCCTTCCCGCCCGGGAAGCCCACGTGACCGTGACCGTCCCTCAAGAAAGTCCCGCGGGTATCTCGGCGTTCGGCCTGCTATTTCAGATCACCAGTTTGATCTGGGAAGCGGTGATCGTCGAGCGGGAGCCCGAATGCGCACAATACAAGCAGCAGATCTTCACCCAGATGAGCCGAATGTTACAAATGCGCATGGAAACCTCTGAATTTGAGGTAACCTCGCCGCAGAAAATGTGGGAGGACAGCCTGGAGAACAAAGGGCTTTAGCCGCGTCATTTATGTCCACCACCGGCCTTCAGCGTGCATATGCCCTGTGCATATACCCTGCATGGCCCCAGTGCCTCAGGGCGATCAACGCAGGACGGTTCCAGAGCGCCAGGGTGCGGAAACAATATCACAGTATACAATTTGGAGGTTAAACAATGTTTAAGGATCGCATACAGGAGTACTACGACAGCCTTACCCCCGGATTCAGAAAGCTGGCGGATTTTATCATGCAACATACCTTGGACGCGGCATTCTTGACCGCCAGTGAGTTAGCGAGACGTGTCAGCGTCGATCCTGCCACGGTCGTCCGGTTCTCACAGGAGATCGGGTATTCAGGATATCGCGAACTGTCACGCGAGATCAAGCAATACGTTCGGGACCAGGTCACCGCGAGTTACCGTGAGGCCAAGGAAGCGAAGACCGAGGAAGACGTCCTCAACGTGATTCTGAACAACACCGAGCAGCAGCTTCAGCATTTCCGCACGACGGAAATCCCCCGCTTGGCGCGGGCCGTCGAGGTCCTTCGAGAGGCTAATCATATCTGGATCACCGGCGAGTTCACGTCCTTCGACCTCGCCACGTGGATGGCCAAGAATCTTGATCCGTCCACGGGTATTCCAGCGAGCTACTTTCATCCCAGCATCTCCGAGACGTCGGCAACGATCACCCGGATGCAGCCGGGCGATGCTTTGCTGGCCATCGCCGTCGGCATACCCGGCCTGGACACAGGCTATGCCGTTCGCCTGGCCAAAGATAAGGGATTGAAAACTGTCTGCATCACCAACGCCGGGACGGTGCTCCCCGCCCGGGAGGCGGATATCACCGTCATCGTCCCCACCAAGAGCCCCATCAGCGTCCTCAGCCCGAACCTCTCCCTGCTTGTGATCGGATCGTTGTGGGAGGCCCTGACCAAAGCGGACGCGGTCGGCGATGATTTCACAGCGGTTCACGACGCGATGAGCGAGATTCTGACCATGCGTGCCGATACGGAAGCGTACGAGCTTCCCACACCGGAAGAGGAAGCATAGAGCCCACGTCGCGCATACGATGCGACACGCATACGGTGCGTATCTGAGCAAAAAGCGCGACCGGGTATGAAGCCCGGTCGCGCTTTTCAATTCTCCCAATTATGCATCCACTATGCTGGTATGCTGGCTGCTGCCATGCTTGATGCTTGCGACCGCTATGCGGCC
>CAYMAQ010000057.1:3090-5656 GCA_964388385.1 uncultured Anaerolineales bacterium
GCAGGAACAAGTTCACAATCCACGCGGCCAGCGAGATAATGCCGATCATCACCCCGAAGATGACGATGAATCCGATCACGGAGACCAGGACGTTGAGCCATTTCTCATCTCGCTTGGTCAAGCGAGACCCCGCCCTGGCAAGCTCGTCCGCCCCCCCGAGAAGCCCACCGATGGCCCCACCCCAGAGCGCATACTGGACCAAACGGCCTTGGACCACACCCAACCCTTCCTTGGCGACGTAGCCTAATCCCAATCCGATGACCGCGCCGATAGCCGCCCCCTTGAGCTGCTCGCCCAGATCGGGTCTGCGCACTTCATCCGTGCGCGGGAGGCCGCTCTCAGCTTGCTCGCTCACCACCGCCCCATTCCCACGATCCCGTTGCTTGTCCATATCTCCCATCCTCCTCAAAACGTCCCTCCCATTCTATCGGGGCTCCCCTACAAAGCAACCGGGAAGAAGCGCAACCATAGAACGATCGCACCTGACCGAAAAGGCTCAAAGTACCCTAACGGGCATCTTCGTCCCCACGTCTTAGGGACGGTTTCGCTGCCCAATGCCCCCTTAGCCAAGGCTAAAATCGCCAAAGAAGGGGCTTTGAGCCCTTACTGCAATTACCCTAAGCGCAGACACGTGAGACAGGATCCACGCGTGATGCGCAATCGCCGAACGCGACAGGTATGTTATAATCAGCGCAATGAACGATCCACAACGGCTTGCAGGTCTACACAGACTGATACAGATCGTCCGGTCGCGCCCGCTCGTCGTCATTCTCCTCGCCTTCGCCATCACGGGGATTATGCATAACGCAGCGACCCCCCTCTATGAAGCACCGGATGAGATATGGCACGACGCGTACGTCCGTTGGCTCGTCCGCACGGGAGAATTCCCCCCACAGGACAGCGACCGGAGCGGAGCTTATCAGGAAGTGGCCCAACCGCCCCTCTACTATCTCGTTGCAGCGCTCATCCGCGCTCCGTTCCCAGACGGGAACCTCCCGGATGTCCGCTGGCATAATCCCGGATTCGGCACGCAAGCACCGGGCACGCAGCCGGACAACAAGAATATGCTGATCCACACCGAGTTAGAGGCGTGGCCCTGGCGCGGTGCCGCGCTGGCGATCCACATGACCCGCCTGACCTCACTGGGGTTTGGATTGCTGACCCTGATCGGGCTCTGGCACTTGGCCCTGGAGACGCTCGGAGACCGGCGGGCCGCGGTCACCGCCACGAGCCTGGTCGCGTTTCATCCGCAGTTCGTCTTTATGAGCAGCGTCATCAACAACGATTCAGCAGCGACCGCTCTCTCGACCCTGGGCCTCTGGTTGACGGCGCGAGCCGTGCGCCGGGGAAGCACCGGATGGCACAGCCTCGCCATGGGTGCCACCGCGGGATTGGCAGCCCTGACCAAGACCAGCACCCTACCGCTGATCGGGTTTATGATCGTGGCGGTCCTTTGGGGCGAGCTTCGGCACCGCAGGACGCCGACAAAGGCACCCGCTCGCAGGGGAACGCAGCAAATGGTGCGCACGATCGTACTCCTCGGTATCACTGCCATCCTCGTGGCAGGCTGGTGGTATCTGCGCAACGCCCTGCTTTACAAAGACCCGTTGGGCCTGGGATCCCACCGCAATACCCCTTGGGCGCGCGCGGAACCGGCCCCCCTTCCCCGGCTGATCGCGGAGATGCCCCAGCTCATCCGGTCCTTCTGGAATGGGTACGGCTGGGGACACGTGACCTGGCCCGAATCCGTGGCCTGGATCCTGACGGCATTCAGCGCGGCACTCGGGCTTCGGGCCCTCCGGCGCTGGGTGCAAGGGCTTCGAGAGAATCTGAGATCCACCACAGAGGGTGCGAAGGCGGCCCTCGATCGAAGCTTCGTGATGATCCTGATCCTGGGATGGGCCGCGGTCCTTTTCATCGCCCTGCTGCGATGGATGCAGATGGTCGAAGCGCCGCACGGACGCCTTCTCTTCCCCGCTATCGGTGCGTGGGCCCTGTGGCTGACCCTCGGGCTCGGTCCCGCCGACGCCGGACCGCGAGCGATCCGAGGCGGACGCACCCTGCTCCTCGGATCGCTCGCGGCGCTGACGGCATTAGCGCCGGGTGCGCGTCTGCTCGCCACCTACGGACCACCCCGGTTAAGGGATCCGACGGACCTTCCTGCGGGGTGCGAACCGCGCGATCTGACCTACGGGGACCGGGCGCGGCTTCTCTGCGCTGACGTTACGCCCGCGCGGGTATCGGTCGGCGAGACCGTCAAGGTTACCGGGTGCTGGCAGGCTGCACGTCCGATGACTGACGACTACACAGTCTTCGTCCACCTGATCGACGACCAGACGACCCGCGTCGCGGAGCGCCACACCTACCCGGGCCTGGGGCGCTTCCCAACCTCGCTGTGGCCTGAGGGCCGGGCTTTCTGCGACACGTACCGGCTTACCCTCGAGCCATGGGCCGACGCCCCGAGGCTCTACCGGGTGGAAATCGGGCTATTCGACGCAGCGACCGGCGACCGATTGCCCGGCGTCAACGTCGAGGACAGCCCGATCGACCCACCGGTCGTCGGCAC
>CAYMAQ010000057.1:5756-17416 GCA_964388385.1 uncultured Anaerolineales bacterium
CCGAGATCCCGGAGCAGGAGCTGCAGGGAGGGCCAACCCGGCCCTGCGCTGAACAGGGTGACCAACGCCATCGAGACTGCGGACGTCAAGCACCACGCACACGTCGCCCCAATCACGAACGGCTCCAAGAACGTCAGGAAAATCGAGAAACTCAACCCCAAGAAAGCCATCAGGAAGACCAGCGCCGGCGCATACTCGTCCCCAGCGCCCTGGATCCAGGTCCCGTAGACGTAGACAAAGAGGATCGCCAGATACCCGATCAACCCCAGGACCGCAACCGGCAAGAACCCGAAGAGGGTCGCAAACTCGCTCTGCTGGACCGTGTTACAATCGCCGATCGGGCCACAGATGGCCTCGGATCCCGTCGTCTCCACGTACGCCAGATAGACAGCGGCGATCAACCCGACGGCAAGGACAATCAGCATCGCCGCCGGGCCAACCCGATTGGCAAGCGCCACCTGCCATCGCCTTGGCGTCAAAACCGCGCCCCACGTCACAACCAGGCCGAGGAGCACCACCACCGAGAGGCTGTTTCCTGCCAGATCCCGGGTGAACCGCTCGCGAAGCGTCGGCTCAGGGTCTGCGGTCGGAGTTTGGGGCTCGAGATCCGCGACCGCATCCTCCATGCCCGGCACATCGGGCCACCCCACCCCACCCGCCTCCAGATACGTGTCGATCAAGTCCGGTAACTCCGCCGGAATCTGCCCGGAGCCGATCAGCACGCGGTCATCGATGAACAACATCGGCACGCCCACCATCTGCGGTTCGTATCTCTCAACCGCCGCACGGTAGAGCGCATTGCCCTCCGGCGCCGATGCATCCAGCTCGGCGACGATCAAGGCGCTGCCGTACTTCTCCTCCAGCGGCGGGATCACCTGGTCCATCACGATGTGACAATGCGGGCAGGACGGTGAATAGAAGAGCACGGCGCGCACCACACCGTCCTCCTGAGCCCTCACCGGGGCTGCGCTGCCCAGTCCAACCAGGAGCGCAACCAGCATCAGTGCTTGAAGGACCCAATGTCTATGAGATGGCTGGCGCATGCTTACCTCCGTCACGTGTAGCACTATGTCGACAATAAAATCCAGCGCTCATCATAGCACAGCCGGAGTGGGAAGACAACCATTTATCGGGGTTCGTTTTGCGTGGATCTAACCTTGATCTACAATGGGTAGGCAGCAGACGCAGACATCATCAACGCATCACATATGTTTGCCGCGATCTGCAACTTTTACGTCCGGTCTCCGTATAGTTATGATAGACTGACGTCACGAACACGGATCAAACAGAGAAAGGACCGCAACCCCTATGAGCGCAAGTCGACGGAAAAGTATCACCTCAGGGATTCTTCTCATCCTTATCGGATTGGCTTTTTTGGCGATCCAGCTCGTGCCCGAGATTCGAATGTGGATCGACCAGCAATACGCCTGGCCGATGAACATCATGCTGATCGCACTGGGTCTGGTCGTGATCGGAGTCCTGACCGGAGAGGCGGATATGCTGGTCCCCGCGAGCATCGTCGCGGGCATCGGCGGGATCCTCTACCTTCAGAACAGCGGCGTCCTCACCTGGGAGAGCTGGGCCTACGTATGGACGCTGATTCCCGGCTTCGTCGGGCTTGGCGTCTTCCTGGCGGGTCTCATCAAGTGGAAGAAAAAACAGATCTTCGAGGGGCTCCAGACGATGCTCGTGAGCGCTGTCCTCTTCCTGGTCTTCGGATCGCTTATCGGTGACGCGTTCGGCTATTTCCCGTTCAGCACCTACCTCCCCATCCTATTGATTGCTTTGGGACTGTTCCTCTTCGTTCGGGCGCTGGTCGGTAAGAAGTAACGGGGACCCTCTATTCTCGGGCAGCCGCAGCGTTTACGCTGCACAGGAGAACAAAATATGAAAAAACAGGGTGTCCTATGGGGGCTCATCCTCCTGTTCGTTGGAGCGCTCCTTCTGGCAGATAACCTCGGTCTGTTGAAGGACCTACACGTGAGTGTCTGGCAGATCATTTGGCCTGTAGCTCTGATCGCCCTCGGGGCCTGGGTGCTCTGGGGAACGCTGCACGGGCGGAGCACCAGCCCCGAAGCGGAGCACCGAGTCATCCCCGCGGAGGATAGCACGCGGGCGGAAATCGAACTGAACTACGGTGCCGGGGAGTTCTCTGTGGAAAGCGGTGCGGAACCCGGGGCAATCCTCAGCGGCGATTTCGAGGGCGGCGTGGAGGATCGCGTTCGGCGGAGCGGGGATACCGCAAACGTCCGCCTCTCGAACCCGGCAAAGGTTTTCTGGGGGCCATGGAACTGGGGGAGCACTTTTCGTCATCGTTGGTCGGTCCGACTCAACGATCAGATGCCGCTCGAACTCACGGTCAAGGTGGGAGCC
This sequence comes from uncultured Anaerolineales bacterium, assembly GCA_964388385.1. Taxonomy (GTDB): domain Bacteria; phylum Chloroflexota; class Anaerolineae; order B4-G1; family SLSP01; genus PWVB01. The sequence goes on from CAYMAQ010000057.1 coordinate 8,130, forward strand.
AGCGACTGCCGCCTGAATCTGACCGACCTGCACGTCGAAAAACTCCGCCTGGAGACCGGAGCCAGCTCGACCCAGGTGCGTCTGCCCGCTCACGCGGGCCACACCCGGGTAACCGGATCCAGCGGTGCGGCATCCTTAAGCGTGAAGGTGCCCGAAGGGGTCGCGGCCCGCATCCGCGCATCCGGCGGCATTGCCAGCATCAACGTGAACCGCAGCCGCTTCCCACGCCAAGGTGGGGTCTACCTCTCGCCGGACTATGAGACCGCCGAAAACACAGTCGATATCCACCTCGAAATGGGTGTCGGATCTCTCGATATCTCTTGATCCATCCCCGTGTCATCCAATAGAAAGGATAACAACATGAAGTCAACGCTTCAATCGCGTGCATTATGGGGCCTTCTACTTATCGCCGCAGGGGTTTTCTTCCTGCTGGAAAGCCTGGATATCCTGCAGTTAGGCAGTGCATGGAGTCTCGTTTTTGCGGCGGGCGGTGTCATTTTCCTGGTAACGTTCATCGGGCGGCGCGAGGATTGGTGGGCCGCTATTCCTGGTTTCGCGCTGTTAGGGATCGGTCTGCTGATCGGGGTGGATGCACTCTTCCCCGAGCTCGGCGAGACCATCGGAGGGGGGCTCTTTCTGGGAAGCCTGAGCCTGGCCTTTATCGCCATCGCACTCCGCACGGGCGGGGACCAGTGGTGGGCCGTCATCCCCGGCGGTATTCTGCTGATCCTGAGCCTGCTGCTGGCCATCGAGCCCTATATAGGAGAGGACGCATTCGCCGGCACATTCTTGCTGGGCATTGCTGCGACCTTTGCCCTGGTCTACGTCCTTCCGCTACCCAAGGGGGATACCTCCTGGGCCTTGATTCCGGCCGGCATCCTGGCCGTGATCGGCGCGATCGTGCTCGCCTCGGCCACAGCCTGGGCCAATCTGATCTGGCCGATCGTTCTGATCGCTGCCGGGATTTTCATCTTGGTACGTAACGTACGCAAAGGATAAAGAGAGTATGGAAACTCATAAACTCACACGGGACCTTTCGGATCGGATGGTCGCGGGCGTATGCAGTGGGCTTGCGGAATACCTCGCGGTCGATGTGACCCTGGTTAGGCTTTTCTTCGTCCTCCTGGCCCTGGGAGATGGGATCGGCGTGCTTCTCTACATCGTGCTCTGGGTCATTATGCCGGCGGAGTATCAGGACCGAGGCCGCGCGGCTAGCGTCACAGAGGAGGTAGTCCGCACCGGCGAAGGCATGAGCCGCACCGTTTTTCACCCCGATTCTCGGACCAAGCTGCTGATCGGACTTGTCCTGATCATTCTCGGAGTTTTCTATCTGCTCGAAAATCTCAACATCCCCGGAATGGCCTGGTTGGACGTCGACATCCTGTGGCCTATTCTGCTGATCATCGGGGGTGTGGTCTTTCTCGTGCGGCAGGGAAAAAGATAGCCGCCGCATCCTGGCAATCGACACACTGAGTTATTTGAGATGCTGATTATCCAATCGGAGGTAAAAATGTCTGAGAACAAGAAACGAACCCCCTGGATTCTGTGGCCCTTTGTCGCGATGTGGCGGCTGATCACGTGGATCCTGGAACTGACCGGACGGTTAATCGCGGCCGTCCTTGGATTGGTGCTGATGGTGGTCGGGGTGATTCTGACCGTGACCGTGATCGGCGCGGTGGTGGGGCTCCCGCTTATCCTGTTCGGCTTTCTGTTAATGATCCGCAGCATTTTCTAGGACCGATAGGGACAGCCGGCGCTCCCAACGTGCCGGCCCTACTCAGGAGATCTCAATGCCTTCAACCGTCATCCAAACCGACCAACTGACCAAAGTATTCGGGGACGGAACCGTCGCCGTCGACGGGCTGACCCTGGAGGTGAACCAAGGCGAAGTGCTCGGCGTACTCGGACACAACGGCGCCGGCAAGACGACCACCGTCCGCCTTCTCAACGGCCTGCTGGCCCCCACCCACGGCACCATCCGCGTGCTGGGCCTGGATCCGATGGGCGACGGCCCGGAGCTCCGCAGCCAGACGGGCGTGCTGACCGAGGCCCCATCCCTGGACGACGCCCTGACCGCCCGCGAGAATCTGACGATCTACGCCGGGCTTTACGGACTGTCCGACGCCGATATTCCGAACCGGGTCCAAGATCTGCTCGCAACCTTTGAACTCGCCGGTCGGGCCGACGACAAGGTCGGCGGTTACAGCAAAGGGATGCGACAGCGGCTGGCCCTCGCCCGGACCCTGCTCCACAACCCGAAGCTTATCTTCCTCGACGAACCCACAGCGGGCCTCGATCCGGCGATCACCCGTGAGGTTCACACCCTGATCGGCCGACTGAGTCGTGAGGACCAACACACGATTATCCTGTGCACACACAACCTTGACGAGGCCCAGCGGCTCTGCGACCGCGTCGCAGTCCTGGAGCACGGACAGCTCGTGGCGCTGGGGGCCCCGACCTCCCTGGCGCGGGATCTGTGGCAGGGCGTCAACGTGGTGATCGAACTCGACCGCGATCCCAGGACGCTGACCATCGGTTCCGATAGGCTCCCTGCCGACGCAGGGGAGTTTACGTGGGACGATCAGACAGGAGAAGCCACAATACGGCTCTCGAACCGCGAAGTCGTGCCCGATCTCGTGCGCGCTATGGTCGAAGCCGGCGCCCGGATCGCCCGCGTCGCCCCGCAGGATCCGACGCTGGAGGACATCTACTTCGCCCTGCACGATGAAAGGGAGGCGCAGCGATGAACGAGTCCTTACACACAGAGAAAACAGCCCCCCAGGTCAACCGCCCCCTGAACGTCCGCCGGGTAAACCTGATCGTCCGCAGGGATCTCAAAATCATCGCGACCAGCAAGACCGTCATACTGACGATGATCGCCGTCCCCCTGATGCTCGTCGTGCTCCTGCCCGGAATCCTCGGGTATTTCATACCGGAGATGGCCCGGGCCGGAGATCTGAGCGAGATCCAACAATTCCTGGAGATGATGCCGGCCCCGATGCAGAGCGGGCTGGCGGGCCTGGATGAGATTCAGATGATGACGGTCGCGCTGCTGGTCTATTTCTTCGCACCGCTCTTTCTGGTTCTGCCGATGATGACGGCGAGCGTGATCGCCGCGGGAAGCTTCGCGGGCGAAAAGGAACGGGGGACGATGGAGGCGCTCCTGTACACTCCGACCACCGATGCCGAACTTTACCTGGGCAAACTGCTCTCCGCATGGCTGCCGGCGCTTGCCATCACCCTGATCGGTTTCCTGCTCTACGGACTCGTCGTCAACGTCGCCGCCTGGCGCACTATGCAGCAGATCTTCTTTCCCAACCTGATGTGGGTCCTGCTGATTATCTGGTTAGCCCCTGCCGCTGCAGGCCTCGGTCTGAGCTCAATGGTGCTGATCAGCTCGAAAGTCAATACCTTTCAAGACGCCTATCAACTCGGCGGGGTCGTGGTGATCCCTATCGTGGCCCTGATGATCGGACAGATCGGCGGCGTCGTCTTCTTCAGCCCGCTGTTGGTCCTGGGCGTCGGGCTCATCCTCTGGATCATCGATGCCGTCCTGTTGATTCTTGGCATCCGCACCTTCAAGCGGAGCGAGATCCTGGCCCGATTATAGAGACCACGTCAAGAGCTCAAAGGCCTGGGGATCGCGCTCTGAATACGAGCGCGATCTTCCCGGACCTTTGAGCTCTATGAGACGACGGCTCAAGGAAAGCGTCAGCTCAGAATCCGCGGTCCTTGTCGACTTGATTCTTCAGGGGGAGATCGTCCCTCAAGAACCGTTCCAGATTGTCCGTGAAGATCTCCAGCACCCGTGCGCCCTCATACTGTGTGCCGCCCGCGGCGTGAGGGGTAACGATGAAGTTCTCCAGGTCCCAGAGCTCGCTGTCCTCGGGCAGCGGTTCCGGCTTGAAGACATCAGACGCAGCGGCCTTCAGATGCCCGCTCCGCAGGGCCTCTGCCATCGCGTCCTGATCGATAACCCCACCCCGGGAGATGCCGACGAGGACTGCGCCCTCCTTCATCGCCGAGATCTCCTCCGGCCCGATCAGCCCCTCGGTCTTGGGCGTCCAGGGGACGGTGACGACCACGTAATCCGACCGGGCCAGCATCTCGTGAAGCCGGTCGTTGGGCCAGAGCGCCTCGACGGTGTCAGGCTTATCGTCGGTGTAGAGATCTACCGCCAACACCCGCATGTCGAATGCGGCTGCGCGTTTCGCCAACGCCCGCCCAACACTGCCCAGGCCGACAATGCCCATCGTCGCATCCGTCAGCTCAACCAGCGTGGGTCGAATCTCCCGCCCCGCCCACTGGTGCTCGCGCTGCGCAGCAAGTGCCGCCTTGATCCCGCGTGTAAACGCCAGGATCATCGCCATCACACTCTCCGCCAGGCAGACACTGTGCGTGCCGACTGCGCTGGTCAGCAACACGTCGCTCTCCACCAGCTCGGGGATCGCCAGGAAGTGATTGACTCCCGAACTTGTGGACTGAATCCATTCCAGTTTCTCGGCTGCGAGGAATTGCTCGCGGCCTAACCACCCCATATAGATATTCGCGTCGGCGATCGTCGAGGAGAGATCCTCCCGCCGGTCGCAATGCACGAACTCAACGTCCGGAAAATCGACCTGCAGCTCGGGAATCGCTCCCTCAAGTCCCATATGATTGGGTCCGATTAAGGCTTTCATATACCGTCCTTTCTGATAGTTACGATACTATCCTGGGGGCTATACCCCCGCCTCCGCCATCCGTCGCCGGCAGCGCTACTTCGCCTGATACGGGCTGCCACTGTCGACGGCCGCTTCACGTTCCCCACCGGCGCTCTCACCGGATAGGAGCTTGCGCATTGCGCGGCCCTGTTCCTTGCACCAGACGAAGAGCGTCCGAATGTCCCAGCCGATGCAGAAGTGGCGCACGCCCAGCTCCCTATAGGCCTCCGCCTGCTCCCAATTGCCGATCTCGACGCGGGGATGGACGCCGACATCCAGCGCCCGTGCGATCATCTCCCGTTGAGCGGCCTGGATATCGGGATCGCCGCCGTGCCCCGGCTTGCCCATGCTGACCGAGTAATCGCTCGGTCCGAATTGGACCATATCAATGCCGGGAACCGCCAGGATCTCATCGAGATTCTCCATCGCCGGTTTCTTCTCGATCATCAACGCGATAACCGTCTCGTTGAGGGCCTCCGCCCAGGCCTCCGATCCGCCCTCGACCACGTAGCCGACAGATCGGCGCATCGCCGCGCCGTGCACCCCTCCCACCTCGGGGAGTTCAGCACGGACCAACCGGACGCACTCACGGGCATCGTCCGCCGTCCGGACGTCGGTAAAGAGCACGTTCTGGATACCGGCGTCGATGGCCCGTTGGGCGATGAACCCACGGGTCTGCTCCTCAACCTTCATCATCGCGGACATCTCCGGGAAGATATCAACCGCCCGGCCGAAGTTGTCCAACTGCGGAAGCGAGAAGGGCGAATACTCCCCCACGTATTCCACGTAGTCGAACATCCCCGAATGGCCGACAACCTCCACCATACCGGGCCACGGACTGATCAGATGGGTGCCCAGCGTGGGCTGGTCCTCGTTCAAAAGCTGCCGAAGTTTGTTGGGTCGCATACTATTACCTCCTGGTATCATCCATGCCATACCCGCTTGCTAAAAACCGCTTTGAATCCACAAGACGCCGGATCACGCACAGCTCAAGGTGCATCGATCCTCACGCCCCTATCATGATAGTCCAAAACCGGCAGAGCGATATTCACGATTCGCAGGTTCTCGAATATCGCGTATACTCAGGGACCGGCAAAGCCTCACGCGCTTCGCCTCCAACTATTGGAACTCAAATCTGAAGGTGCAATGATGAAAATTTCAATCCTTGACGTTCCTCTCGCAGAACTCTGCGAGGCCCAGTTCTCCCAGATCGGATGGCGCAAACCACCGGGCTACTTCCTCGAGTGTCTGACCGCTCAACAGGAAGGAGAGAGTGTCGGCTTCGTCGCCCACGAACCCGGTCAATACGTCGGTCACGTCAAGCTCGTGTGGCGGCCTGACTATCCACACTTTAAAGCCGCCGGCACCCCCGAGATCCAGGATCTGAACGTCCTGCCCACCTACCGTCGGCAGGGCATCGGAACGGCCCTGATCGCCCGGTGTGAATCCGAGGCCCTCGTGCGGACCGCGACCCTCGGTATCGGCGTGGGCCTGCATCCGGGCTATAACCATGCCCAGAAGCTCTACTCGAAACTCGGCTACAAACTCGATGGACACGGCGTCCACTATGGAACCGAACCCGTCGTGATGGGGAAATCCTATCCCTTCGACGACGACCTCGTGATCTATTTCACAAAGACGCTGACCGGGGGAGTGTGATCGGGTGGCGCGAAAGCTACGCTGTGAAAAGATAAGCGAAGAGGGGTCGATACGCCATGAGAAAAGCGCCCCGGACACTTGACAGTGTCCGGGGCGCCGTCAGTCATAGTAAGCTGCGATTATCCGTCGATCACGCCGGGACGGCGACGCGTTGAGGCACCGGCGAGAAACTCAACCGCTCGCCGTCCTCGTCCACGTCCACATAGACCGTGTCGCCCGTGGTGAAACGTCCCTCGAGCACCGCCATAGCCAGCGGATCCTGCAACTCCCGCTGAATGGCTCGCTTGAGCGGCCGCGCGCCAAAGACAGGATCGTATCCCTCGTCCGCCAGGAAGGCCATCGCTTCCTCGGTCAGTTCAACGTCGATCTGCTGCTCGTCCAAGAGCTCACGCAGATGCCGAATCTGGATCTTGACGATCTCCTTAAGGTCCTCACGGCTCAAGCTGCCGAAGAGAATCACCTGGTCGATACGGTTCAGGAACTCGGGTCGGAACGTCCGGTCGAGCTCCTCCATCACCTGCGGTCGGGCCTCCTCCGGCCCCTTCTCCTTGATCCAACGGCTCCCGGTGTTACTCGTCATAATCACGATCGTATTGGTGAAATCCACCGTGCGACCGTGTCCATCGGTCATCCGCCCCTCATCCAGGAGCTGCAGCAACACGTTGAACACCTCAGCGTGCGCCTTCTCGATCTCATCCAGCAGCACGACGCTGTAGGGGCGGCGGCGGACCGCCTCGGTAAGCTGCCCACCTTCTTCATATCCCACGTAGCCGGGAGGCGCCCCGATAAAGCGGGAGACCGTGTGCTTCTCCTGGTACTCGCTCATATCAATCCGCACTATCGCGTCCTCAGTGTCGAAGAGAAACTCGGCCAACGCACGGCCCAGCTCGGTCTTGCCCACGCCGGTCGGCCCCAGGAAGATAAACGTGCCGATGGGGCGGTTTGGATCCTGCAGCCCCGCCCGCGCCCGGCGCACCGCGTTGGATACGGCCTGCACCGCCTCGTCCTGGCCGACCACGCGCTTGTGGAGCTCGTCCTCCATCCGCATCAACTTTTCGCGCTCGCCCTCCATCAGCTTGGAAACGGGAATACCCGTCCATCCGGAGACGACCCTGGCAATCTGCTCGGGTCCAACCTCATAATTGAGGAGCGGACGCTCGCCCTGGGCCTGATGGAATTTTTGCTCGGCATCGGCCAACTTCTCCTCCAGCCTCTGGGCTTCACCATAGCGGAGCCTGGCGGCCTCGTTGAAATCCTGCCGATCCTCGGCCCGCTCGATCTGCTGCTTCAGCTCCTCGATCTCGCGCTGCGTCTCCTGGATTTTCTCGATATGCTGCTTTTCCTGCTTCCACTGGGCGGTGAGCGCGGCCGCCTCTTCCTTGAGATTCGCCAGATCCTCTTTGAGGTCGGCGAGCCGCGCGCGGCTCATCTCGTCCTTCTCCTGTTCGAGAGCCGTACGCTCAATCTCGAGCTGCTGAATGCGCCGCTCGATCTCATCCAGTTCCGACGGCTTGGAGTCGATCTCCAAGCGCAGCCGGGCAGCCGACTCATCGATCAGGTCGATAGCCTTGTCCGGCATGTTGCGCTCGGTGATGTACCGGTCGGCCAACCGCGCGGCGGTCACCAGCGCAGCATCCTGAATACGGACGCCGTGGTGATTGTCATACCGCTCCTTGATCCCCCGCAAAATACTGATCGTATCGGCGATATCGGGCTCGTCCACAAAAACAGGTTGAAAACGTCGCTCCAGCGCCGCGTCCTTCTCGATGTGCTGACGATACTCGTCCAGCGTCGTGGCGCCGATCGTGCGCAACTCACCGCGGGCCAGCATGGGCTTGAGCAGATTGCCCGCGTCCATCGCACCTTCGGCACGTCCGGCACCGACCACCGTGTGCAACTCGTCGATGAAAAGGAAAATCCGCCCATCCGAATTGGCGATCTCATTGAGCACCGCCTTCAGACGTTCCTCGAATTCACCACGATATTTTGCACCGGCGATCAATGCGCCCATATCGAGCTGAAAGATCTCTTTGTTCTTCAACCCTTCAGGGACATCCTGTTTGACGATACGCTGGGCCAATCCCTCCACAATTGCGGTCTTACCGACACCGGCATCGCCGACCAACACAGGATTGTTCTTGGTGCGCCGTGACAGGATCTGCATCACGCGGCGAATCTCCTCGTCGCGACCGATAACCGGATCGAGAATACCCTGATACGCCAACTGGGTCAGGTTGCGCCCATACTTCTGCAGCACCTCGTAGGTTGTCTCGGGGCGCTGGGACGTCACCCGCTGCCCGCCGCGGATCGTGCTCATCGCGCGCAGGACAGCCTCACGATTGATGCCCTGGGCGGCGAGGAATCGAGCAATGGCACCCGCGCTCGAATCCGCCATAGCCAGGAGCACGTGTTCGGTGCTCACGTACTCATCGTTCAGCCCCTGGGCCTCACGCTCGGCGGCCTGCATGATCCGGGTCAAGACCGGCGAGAGACCGGGCTGGGCCGAGGCCCCCCGGGCCTGCGGTTTTTTGTCGATCTGCTGCTCCAGGTCCATACGCAGCCGTTGAGGGTCGTTACCAAGTTGGAGCAGGATTCGAGGTACGACGCCCTCCGGCTGTTCCAGGAGCGCCAGGAGCATATGCGCGGGATCAATCTCCGGATTGCCCCGCTCCGACGCCATCTGTCGTGCTTTCATGATCGCTTGTTGCGTCTTTTCCGTGAATAGATTTGGGTCCATGATGATATTTCCCCCTAAAAGTCTCAAATACAAAAAACTAATATGCCTTGTTTCGCGTCAATTCTCTCAGGACTTCAAAAACGAAATCCGGAATTGGGCGCTGAACAAAGCGACATCGATACCTTTACCTTCATGTTAAATGCACGCTAAGCTTATATCCCGAGCCTTAGAAGAACGTTAACAAAACATCA
>CAYMAQ010000058.1:0-17303 GCA_964388385.1 uncultured Anaerolineales bacterium
CTGGTAGATATCACCTGGGCGGTCTTCAACATCAGCACAGCCATCTACTTCATGTCGCGCATCAACTGGCGTCTGTCTCTTATAGTCGCCGCGATTGTCCCGATTATGATCGCGCTGTCCTTCTGGTTCAAGCTACGGATTCTCAAGCAGTATCGAGAGGTGAGAAAACTGAACTCGGAGATCACCGGGGCATTCAATGAGAATATCACCGGAGTTCGGGTTGTAAAAGCCCTCGTGCGGGAAAAGGAGAACCTCCAGGAGTTCGATGAGACGGCCGTATCGATGTACCGGGCAGCCTATCGAGCAGCCTGGCTGTCTGCGCTCTTCCTGCCCGTTGTGCAGATCATTGGCGCGATGGTAACCGGTGCGGTGATCTGGTACGGCGGTTTACAAATCCAAGCCACCAACCTTACGATCGGAGGAATTCAGGCTTTCCTGAGCTATCTGACATTTATTCTGTGGCCCATTCAGGATATGGCCCGCGTCTACGCGGAGATGCAGCGGTCAATCGCATCGGCAGAGCGCGTCTTTTCCCTGATCGACACCGAGTCTGATATCATCGATCATCCGGACGCAACGGATCCTGGAAAATTGAAAGGCGAGGTACTGTTCGATCACGTTGTCTTTCGTTACGAAGAGGATCAGGAAGTACTCCCTGATTTCACGCTTCACGTTCGTGCCGGCGAACATATAGCATTGGTCGGACCGACCGGGGGAGGGAAGTCAACTATCGTCAACCTACTCTGCCGATTCTACGAGCCCTCTGAAGGGACGGTCCTCATCGATGATCGTGACTATACAACAATGACACAGCAGGGTCTACAATCTCGCATTGGGATGGTATTACAGAACCCCCATCTCTTTTCAGGCACCATTCGAGAGAACATCCGCTACGGAAAACTCGATGCAGCTGACGCCGAGATCATTGAGGCCGCGAAAGTCGCTCACGCCCACCCGTTTATCCAAGAACTCGATCGAGGTTACGAGGAGCAGGTAGGGGAGGAGGGAAATAGACTGTCCGTGGGCCAGAAACAGCTTATCAGCATCGCCCGTGCGGTCTTAGCTGATCCGGATATATTGATCCTGGACGAAGCCACAAGCTCGGTAGACACCCTGACGGAGATGCATATTCAGCAAGGTATGGAGGCTATTATAGAGGGGCGGACGGCGTTTTTCATCGCTCACCGACTCTCGACCATTAGACAGTCCGATAGAATCGTCGTTATCCGGGATGGAGCCATCGAGGAAATGGGCACTCATCGCGAGCTGATTCGCGCTCGGGGCCATTACTACGATCTCTATACACGCCAGTTCCGTCGCAATCGAGAGCAACTCTATCGCGTATCTCTCGCGGGTGCGGGTGATTAACACACGCGCAAGCCTTCGCTCATCTTGAACTGCTCGCATTGACAACCAATCAATTCTCTGTACGATCCGTATACAACAGTTTTTAAGCTGTCTCTCATTTGACCTATCTGAAGGAGTCAATTTTATGGATATCCGTGTGCAGCGCCTTGCTCATCTGCTCGTGGACTACTCGGTCGAAGTTGAACCCGGCGAGAGAGTTGCAATCCTATCGAGTCCCGCTGCTGCCGACCTGGTTCGCCCTGTCTATGAACGAGTGCTCGAACGGGGTGGGTACCCTTTTCTAGGCATTGATCTTCCGGGTACGGAGGAAATCTTCTACCGCGTGGCCTCCGAGGAACAACTTAAGTTCATCAACCCCATCGAGCGGGTTATTTTCGAGGAGTACGAGGTTTTGATCAGCATCCGTGCCGCGACCAATACCCGAGAGCTCAATGATATGGATCCCTCTAAGCAGACGACACGCAGTAAAGCTCGCCGCCCGCTCATGCAGAGCTATATGGAGCGCTCAGCCGCCGGAGAGCTTAAGTGGTCCGGAACGTTATTCCCAACCTTGGCTTATGCTCAAGAGGCGGATATGAGTCTGCGGGATTACGAGAACTTCGTGTACGGCGCTTGCTATTGTAACCTGGAGAATCCAATAGCGGCCTGGCAAGCGGTCCATGACGAGCAGGCTAAAGTTATCGAATGGCTTGAAGGCCGCGAGCAGGTCAAGATCGTCGGACCTAACGCCGATCTGACCCTGTCAATTAAGGATCGCACGTTTATCAACTCAGATGGGCATCACAATATGCCGAGTGGAGAGATTTTCACGGGACCGGTCGAGACCAGTGTACAAGGCTGGGTGAAGTTTACGTATCCGGCGATCAGTGGGGGGCGCGAGGTCAAGGGTATCGAGCTGACCTTTGAGGGAGGGCGAGTGGTCAATGCCCAGGCGAGCAAGAATGAAGACTACCTCACGCAGATGCTGAATACCGATGAGGGAAGCCGGTATCTTGGAGAGTTTGCTATCGGTACGAATTTTGGCATCCAGCGCTTCACCAAGAACATCCTGTTTGATGAGAAGATCGGTGGCAGCTTTCATCTGGCCCTGGGCAGTGGGTACCCCGAAACCGGAAGCCAAAACCGATCGTCCATTCACTGGGATATGATCTGCGATATGCGTGAGGGTGGTGAAATCTGGGTTGACGACGAACTTCTCTATCAATCCGGCGAATTTCAGATCGGGTAGGGCTTGAAGTAGGCGAGTCACCGCAAGTTATCAATCCTGGGACGGCAGGGGGGCGTACTGATCCGGAATCCATGGTGTTAACGTTGGCGTTGGCGTCTGACATCGAATTGCCTGTTCGATCCACGCATCGAAGCGACTTGCCTCTCTCTCGGCGTCTGGCCCTGAAGCAACCAGACGCCGAAACACAGCTTCCGCGTTGGCACACGCTCCCGTTCCCAGATAAGCCTGAGCTAACCTAAAGTTCAACGTCTCCAAAAACGGGGCTTCGAGATGAATCATCGCCGCATCGTCCGTGTAAAGGCGGCGAGCGACGGTTTCCAGCACGGACAATGCCTCTTCATGTGCATCAAGCTCCAAGTAAGCCTCACCCAGAGTGTACCACAGAACAACCGGAGCATTTGGATCCTGTTGCAGCGCTTCGACCAACTGAGCAGCAGCTTCAGAAGCCTCGCCCACAGCCAGAAGCGCTCTGGCATTGAGATAAGCTCCCAGCGAATCATCCGGATTCCTTAACCTGAAGGATTCAGCCAGGGATGTCATACTGCCGACATCTTCATTCTCGACCGCCAATAGCCAGCGGTCCCAGAAGAGGTCGCCGGTTCGCAACGGTTCTAAATGCAAAGCGGTCTCCAGCGCATACTCTGCGGTGCGCCAATCCTGCCTCTCCCTCAAGACCAGATGCAACACCAACCACCCGTTCGGCTCGATGGAAGATAACACAATCGCGTTCCAGGCGAGCGCTTCCGCCCGGTCGGTCTGTCCTAACGCGAGGAAAAGACGGGCGCCGTTCCGATACCAGGCCGCCTGGTCGGGTGGGGCCGGCACAGGGCTCTGGGCCCAGATAAACTCGGCAGTTTCGAATTCGCGCCGTAATAGGGCAAGACGAAGATCCTCCAACGGTCCAGAGGTATCCACTGGGATGATCTGCACCCTATGGGCTCGGGTTGGCATAGGCGCCCACGTCGGTGAAGGTCTGACGGGCGGCAACGTCATATGGGTTTCATATCCCATCATCCCCTTGAGGCTGGAGGAGATAGGTGCCGCAAATGCCAGCAGACCGATACCCAACACTATCCCTAAAATAGACAGAGGGACAAGAATCCGAGTGAGGCCTGAGCGGCTTATGGATCTGATCATGAATAACTAAAACGCTTCGGTGTTGCCATAGGCATCACGTAAAAGTTTAGTGATTCGTGTCCGGATCTGTAACCACCGCTTCATTGAGCTAATGCTCCCTCAGATTGTCGGAAATTGCTGACTGATGATTAAGTTTTCGCAACCGGTTATACTTAGCCCATTCATAAGCACCCATCAATAAACTCAGCGATAATCCATAGACACCGTCACGCCAGCCAGACAACGTGAAAAAGCGCCAGAGAAAATGACGTACAGCCTGGGTGTAGGGAGTGTAAAAGCGGGTGGGTGTCTCGTTCTCTTGAAGAATGCTGACATCATAAGCAAGGTAACGTCGCTGCTTTTCCGTAAACTGTTTCAAGGTCTCGTAATTATAGTGGATAAATGGATTTTTTAGATAGCCCGCCTCACCCTCAAGAACGACGACCTCATGGACCGCACGCTCCGGGTCGTAATAGGCACATTCTCGCTTCAGGAGTCTTAACTGGTAGTCCGGATACCACCCCGTCGCCCGCATCTTATGGCCAAAAATATAATTATACCGCGGGATCCACCAACCTGTCTCGGACCGCTCCTTTATCACCCGGCGTATCTCATCTCCCAATTCTGGGGGCGTGCGCTCATCGGCATCGACGAAAAGAATCCAGTCAGCTTCAACGGCATCGAGCGCCACATTGCGTTGTTGGGCGAAATTCTCAAATGAATGTTGGATCACATAAGCACCCGCTTGACGGGCTAACTCAACCGTAGCATCACTGCTGTAGGCATCGAGGACAACCACCGCATCCAGCCAATTCATACTCGCAATACAAGCCTGGATGTGATTTTGTTCGTTAAGCGCGATGATCACGCCCTTAAGGGTGGGGGAATTAGCGCTCATCTCCAAGCCTCGATAATCGCTTCAGAAAGCGCGCAGATGATCAGCCTATACATCCTCAAGGCTGGTCCCCACTTGATGATCATTTCCAAGCCTCGATAATCGCTTCATAGGCTTGCCGCCACGCTGGCTCATCGGCTTCGGCGAGACGCGCCTCAAACACTCGTTGCACAATATGTCCAACCACGCTTCGGACGATCAAGCTTCGGTGTTTCGCATACAGCTTGGCACGGCTCTGCCAGAGATAACGAGTTGTCTGGGGAAGAACCTGGTCCGTGCTTGCGCCTCCAATATGGGTTACCTCGGCTTCTGGGACGAGCCACACGCTCCACCCAGCGTTTCGCATGCGCCACGCCCAATCGACCTCCTCACAATACATGAAAAACTGAGAGTCCAACAGCCCGACATCTCGAATCGCCTGAGCCCTGGCAAACATAGCAGCGCCCAAAGGGTGATCGATTCGAAAAGGGGCTTTCTGATCAAACCAATTCCGAGGATAACGCCCGTTAAAGCGTGAATAATAAAAGCGCTCAGGCATTAAGTGAAGATCGAAAAGCGGCTGGATCACGCCGGGAAAACGGAAAGCGCACATCTGCAGTGAGCCATCAGCATTGAGTAACTTCGGCCCGGCAAGGCCTGCCCGCGGATGGGAGTTCATGAAACCAATCAAGCGCTCAACGGCATAGGGGTGCACCCTTGTGTCCGGGTTTAGCAGCCAGATATAGGTTGGAACTTCGTCGCCATCCAGCAGCCGCCGCATAACTCTGTTATTGCCCTCGACAAACCCCAGGTTTTCATCGCTGCGAATCAGATTGACCCACGGATGAACAGACTGAACTATCTCAGGGGTCTCATCCTCGGAACCATTATCCAGAACCCAGACCGATGCTCGCACCTTCGCACGTTCCAGCTCAGCTCGTAGGGAAGTCAGACATCGATCAAGCAGATCGGAAACATTCCAGGAAACAATCACGACCGACAGAGAGCGCGCGTCCATCAGAGTCAGGGCTCCCAGATCGTCACAAAATTCGGGTCCACGCGATTGTTCACAGGCGCAATCTCCACATCCTCGTGAATCAACCCCATCCAATAGTAGAGCGGATTACGAACGGGAATATCGACAACCTTTACACAGCCGGTCACAAGAGAACGCGCACGGGGTGGTAGATACCAGTAGCCATCGATTTCGACGAGATCGACACCGGGCTGACCTATACCCCAACGAAACGGATAATTCCGAAGGCTGGTGTCGAAATCCATCGCGACCCGGAATACACCCGATTCTTCAGACCAGCCCAAAGTATTAAAGTTCTGATCACTGTGATACGTCGTCCCCGGCCATGGGCCTGTTGTTCTGATATAAGCATCACTGTCGTTCTCCACAGTGAGCGTATAGCACAGAGTATCGGACAAAACCATGGTAGTCGTCGAATAATCGACCGCTCCATTCACAATATAGGCCCGAGGTAACCCCGCGTTCTCGATAGCCAGCGTCCGGCTCACAATGACGTGCTGACCCATCGCATCCCGAGCTTCGGCCATCAGATCATAGATGCCATCAGGAGGGGGCTCACTGCCGGCATCAATACTGCCGTCGTAATCATACGTATGCCATCCCGCAGCATTGGGTTCGACAACCCGCTGAGTATCGTCCTCCGCGATATAATGCGGAATGCCATCCTCGCCTACAAGATAAACTTGTAGCTCCTCGACATCTTTCTCCAACACCAAGTTGATCGTCACCCGATCGTTGATACCGTCCTGATTGGGTGAGAACCGCTCCGGCGAGACCGTGAATCCTCGGATGCCCGGAAGGCTTGTATCGGCGTTCGCGATCGTCAAAGTACCCGTCACTGTTTCCGACCGACCCTCCTCACTTATCGCGTAAAGGCGCCACGTGTATAGGCCATCGGGCAACATCTGCTTGAGCACAGTATAGCCCGCATCACCTTCCGGAGGATTTCCCTCTTCAAAAGCGTCCACAACGCCTCCAAAATAGACAGAATAGGGGTCTTCGTTAATTCCCAGCCGGGTCAAGGGGCGGAAATTATAAATCTCTCCCGCATCATCGATGAGATCGAGGCTGACTTCGGCATTTTCATTGAGAATAAACTCGATCTTGGCCAAGTCCTCCTGTCCGTCCGCATTGGGTGTAATAAGGGTGGGGGAAACTGAGACGTTCTCCAATACAGGACGTGGGCCACAGGCGGTCGCCGAAAGAAGCAGGGCTATACAAAAAAAGAGTTTTGTCACCAAGAATAACTGTCGGACTATCTCCGAACGAGATGCTGGCATCAAAGGGTCCCTCCTCAACACGACCTCTGAACTCAAAGATGGATGAATGTACCGATTCTCGGATTGACAAAAGATCATAGGATGCTGTTTCTCAGACGTTTGTATAGTCCGGGCTCTCGGTATCCAAGAAAGTCTACCAGACCCACCTGGGATGACAAATGTGACAGACTTTGCGCTTGGATGTCAAATTTGCCTAGGTGCTTTGAATGCGTTACAATAAGAATAAGGAGGAGGCTCGATGAAAATCCGTGCGCTTTGTCACGGGATCTGTATGCTCTTCCTATGCCTGGTCGTATTTGTCCCCCCACTCAAGGCACAGGAGAGCACGCTGGATCCTGTGCTTGAACTTATGTCGCAGATGTCCCCAGAGGCCAAGGTAGGTCAGCTGGTGCTGATCTCTTTTCCTGGTACCGACGTTGGGCCAGCATCGGATATTGGCTCGCTGATTGAGGATTACAGCGTGGGTGGCATTCTTATAAAACCCAAAAACGGGAATTTTGGGGAAGGGCTGATATCGTCTCGAGATGTCGTGTCGATGACGTCAGAACTTCAGTCCATAGCTTGGTCTGCTGCCGAGTCTGATCCTATTCCCGAGGCGGGAGGAGAGTCTGTGTTCCCGACCTCGGCGCCCCGTGTCCCCCTGCTTATTGGCGTCGAACCCACCAATTTCGGGGCTGCGCCGACAGCTTATATCTCTGGAACCTCGGCCCTCCCCACACCCCTGGCCATCGGAGCCACGTGGAACCCAGAACTCGCCACAGCGGTGGGCGCTGTATTGGCTCAGGAACTCACAGCCCTCGGATTCAATCTATATTTGGGACCGGACCTCAATGTGCTGTATACGCCACGCCCAGGTGACCCCGCGGACTTGGGAACCGCAGTGTTTGGAGGCGATCCCTTCTGGGTCGGACAGATGGGCACCGCGTATATTCGGGGTCTTCATGAGGGATCGGACGGCCATCTTCTCGTTGCGCCCCGTCACCTCCCCGGACTTGGCAGCGCAGATCGGCCCTTGGAAGAAGAGGTTCCTACAGTCCAGAAACCCCTTGAGCAACTCGAACAGATCGAGTTAGCCCCCTTCTTTGCGGCTTCAAGCGCGCTTCCCGGATCAGAGCGAGCAGCCGACGCGTTTGTGGTCACCCATATCCGATATCGGGGTTTTCAGGGCAACATACGCCAGACGACGAGACCCATCAGTCTCGATGCCCAAGCACTAAAACTTGTCACCAGCCTGGATGAAGTACAACCATGGAGGGAGTCCGGTGGGGTGCTGATCGCGGATAATCTGGGATTAGCCTCCGTGCATCGTTTCTACGATCCAACCGGTGTCTCGTTCAACGCACGGCAGATCACCCAGGACGCGTTGAGTGCAGGAAACGATCTCCTCATTCTTGATCGGTTCGCAGTCGAAGAGGATTGGGATCGACATTTCACAAACATTCGCGATACACTAAGGTTCCTGGCTTCCCGCTATAAGGACGATCCAGCCTTTCAGCGGGTGGTGGACAATGCCGTCTATAGAATTCTGCAGATGAAACTTCGTATGTATCCTGATTACTCATTAGATGTCATAGAATCGTCTCCCGAGAAAGTAGCGGAAGCCCTGGGGCACGGAGAACCTGTCAATTCTCAGGTCGCATTAAACGCCCTGAATTTAATCAGCCCATTATCGGATGATCAACTCCCCCCGTCCCCGCAAGCTGGGGAGTCTATTGTGGTTTTTACGCAGGAACAGAACGCCGAAATGCCTCTGATTCAGGAATCATCCTATGTATTCCTGGAACAGAATGCAATCGAGCAGGTCCTACTTCGCTTATACGGCCCTGAAGGCACGGATGTCTTAAGGCGCAATGCGGTCCGCTCATTCAGTTTCACAGATCTTCTTCTAGCCTTGGATCAGGGCCAAACGGTCCAACCTACACCGACCCCCGTCGCTGAAACAGTTGAGGAGGAAAAGGAGGGAGTTCGGCCAACCCCCCTTTCAACAATTGTGCTTGGTGCATTGAATCAGGCAGACTGGATCATCTTTGCTCCTACCGGACTCGACACGCCGAAAGACAGCGCCTCGTATGCGCTTAAACGGTTCCTGGCTGAACAGGCGAACATTCTGGATGCAAAGCTTGTGGTGCTGGCTTACGGGCCACCTTATGAGCTTGATAGCACCGAGGTCAGTAAATTGGATCTGTATTATGGTCTTTTCTCGACAGGGAGTTCATTCGTCGATGTCGGAGCGCGAGCGATATTCCGCGATCTGGTTGCGCCTGGAGATTCTCCGGTTAGCATCCCCTCCCTCAATTACTTAATCTCCAATCAGACTATGCCGGATCCAGAGCAGTTGATCTCCTTCAATCTGGTCAACGAAGCCGGAGCGCCCTTGACGCCAACAGCCCAGGTCAATATTCACGTCGGCGACCTCATTCGGCTCCGCACGGAGCCCATTGTGGACCGAAACGGACACCTGGTACCCGATGGAACACCTGTGCAGTTCGGCCTGAATTACCCTCAAGAAGGCATCGAACGGGAAATCGTTGCTCAAACCGCGGAGGGTATTGCTGAGGCGAACGTGAACCTCGAACGCGTCGGTCAACTGAATATCACCGTCCAGTCCGAACCCGCCGTCTCCTCCATAAGGCTGGAGCTGATGATCCAGGATGACGGTGTCACCATTACCGAGATTGAACCAACGCCAACGCTCACCGCGACGCCAACGCCGACACCGACAGCGACCCCAACCCTTACACCGACACCGGATCCAATCCCTCCCAAAGTTCAAAAACTCCCTGATAAGATTGTGATGCCTCAGCCCCGCCGCTGGCACCTTTTCGGTTGGGGGATGGGAGCAGCCGGGATGGTGCTGGCGCTTGGATTTCTGTGGGCACGCCAACGCTCATTACACTCAGACCTGGCATTGCGATTGGGACTCTATGGTGCCTTGGGCGGACTCGGTGGCTACATCCTGATTTCGGCGGTTGCGAGATGGTGGATGCCCGCGGTTCGCTATGGTCTTGTGGAGCGCGAATACTTGATGGGCGCGGCTGCCTTAGGAGTTGGAGCTCTGACAATGATCATAGCGGCCCTTTGGCGATTACGGAGGAATCAAGCCGACTCTTAGGCTGCCTGACTAAGGTGTGATTAGCAGCGCGACAAGGATCATCACTCCGGTTGTAATCAACATCGGGAGGTTACTTGCCAGGGATCTGCGCCATTCCTGCGATGTCAATACAACCGGCTGAAGGGTAGGTGGCAAGACAGACCGGTGTAGCTGTGTTCGGACGGCCTCAACGCTCATAGGGCGCTGGCTGGGGTGTAGCGCAATGGCTGACAAGATGGCTTCCTCAACACCTGGGGAAATGTGGGCGTTGATTGCACGGGGGCGAACAAGCACCTGAGGATTGAGAAATCGCTCTCTTGCGGTAGCCGGAGATCGGCCGGTTAAAAGGTGATAAAGTGTCGCTCCTAACGCGTAAACGTCCGAGCGTATATCGGTATGTGCATCGTCCCCACCATATTGCTCAAGAGGTGTGTAAGCTGCCGTTCCTTGGCCTTGAACGACGGTGACAGTTCGAGATTCGTCACTGGTCATCAATTTTACGAGACCGAAGTCAACGAGTTTAATGAGACCAGACGGCATCAATTTAATATTGGAGGGCTTGATATCACGGTGGAGGATAGGGGGCGCCTCCTGATGCATATAAGAGAGCGCACTACAAAGCTGATCCGCCCAATCGAGAACCTGGCTCTCTTTAAGAAACCGGTTATCTGTGCGCGCCTCTTCAATGATCTCCCGAAGATTATGGCCCGGCACATAGTCCATCACAAGGTATTCACGCCCTCGCTGAGAGAAATAATCCGACACTTTCGGGAGATTAGGGTGATCGAGTCGGGCAAGGACAGAGGCCTCCTGCCGGAATTGCTTCTGAAGCTGGTGAAGAAGGTCCGGCTCCAGATCCGGGTCTGGAGCGATTTCCTTGATCGCACAGATACGTCCCGAGAGCAGGGTATCCTCGGCTCGATAAACTGCGCCCATTCCACCCTGACCAATGGGGCCCGCGATCATATATCTCTTTTTCAAAAGAGTTTGAGATTCAAGTAATCTGACCATTAGGTGAATGGTAACGTGTTCACAGGTGTTGTCAAGATGCTATAATACAAAGGGACAGGTCAGCATTTATCGTGATCAGTACTTGCATAATTGAGGAGGAATGATGACAGAGGCGAATATAACCGATACGAGGACAAGATCCGAAGAGTCTGAGCAGAGCGCCCCCATTTTAATCGCCTATCAAGGAGTCTTGTCCGGACAGCGATGGCAGATCCAAACGGATTCCTTGACTCTGGGGCGGGCAGATGACTGTGATATTGTGATCCCCGACAGGCAAATCTCCCGTTATCACGCCCGTATCGAGCGAGATGCCGGTGGTTATCTACTTAGAGATCTTGGGAGCAAAAATGGGACCTATGTCAACGGAGAACTGCTCCGAGGACAACCTTACCGCCTCCGGGACGGCGATGAAATCGAGTTGGCGACGGTTATTCAATTGGGATTTGTCTCCGGAGAAGCGACCTTGCCACTGACCGGGGATCTGGGAAAGCCCGGCGGACTACAACTCGATCAGGCTGCCCGTCAAGTCTATCTTGGACGGCAGATCCTGGACCCGCCGCTCTCTCCGCCACAGTTCCGGTTGCTCTCACTCCTCGTCGAAGCCGATGGTGATGTCGTAACTCGAGAACACGTAATTGACGAGGTCTGGCCGGAGGCCGTTGGTGGTGTAACAGACCAAGCAGTCGATGCCTTAATTTATAGGCTCCGCGAACGTCTGGCCGAACTCGATCCCGATCACAATTATGTGGTCACCGTCCGAGGGCATGGCTTTCGTTATGAGCCGCGGCCCTTCTCCGACTTCGTATAGTCGCTTGCTATTCTAAACTTAAATTTCAACACACCCTGACCAAAATGGACTTAAATTTTCTAAAACATTCAATATTGCACAAACCGACGACCTCTCAAACGCACCTTAAGGGCGCACTTCTTTTATCGCTCGGGCTCGTTCTATTAACAGCTCTGAGCAGTTGGCCCTTTCTCGTGAATGACTCTCTGCCAGCGGACAACGATGCAGAACTTCACATCTATCGCATTGCAGAGATGGGTCACAGTCTTAACGAGGGTGTTCTGTATCCGCGATGGGCACCGGATTTTTACCACGGTTACGGCTATCCGATTTTCAATTATTATGCGCCGTTAACTTACTATCTGGGATACTGGATCTCATTAGGACGGCCCGAGTTCGCAGCTGAGGCCGCTAAGGTATTGTTTGTCGGCGCCCATATGATCGGCATCCTCGGCGCCTATCAACTAGGGAAGACCTTTGGGGCGCGGGGTGGGGGGCTTTTGGGAGCGACAGCCTTTGCCTTCTCGCCCTATATCCAATTCATAAACCCTCACGTTCGGGGTAACCTAGCTGAAGTCTTCGCCTTGGGGTGCCTGCCGTGGGTTCTGTGGAGTTGGCACAACGTGTGGCAAGGGGCTGGCTTCAAATTCAGTGTGCTGGCAATTGTATCTGCCGCAGCAACACTGCTGAGTCACAATCTGACCGGGTTGATGATGTTGGGACTTGTAGGCGGACTCTCGGTATGGCATTTGCTGATCCGCGGTCACACAGCATCGCTGAGAAACGTGCTGCTCGCTGGCGTAGGCTTTGTCCTGCTGACAGCGTTCTTCTGGCTGCCTTTCTTACTTGAACGGCAGTACATCCAGTTGGAGGATGTCACGGGTAAGGGACATTATGACTACCGGCAAAACTTTGTCGCGCTCCCGACACTCCTGAAACTCCTCCCCCAGCAGGATTATCGATCCAGTGCGCCTATAGCCCCTATGACGATGGGTCCCCAAATGCTGGTTCTGGCCGGAGTGGGCCTCTTCATCTCACAACAGGTGGCTGTTAAAACGAAGCGGAATCTAGCCCTGCATCCCCGTAATGATATGCTGTTCTTTGGTATCAGTGCACTTTTTTGTATCTGGCTCACGCAGCGCAGCAGTGCCTGGATATGGAGGACCATCCCCGGCCTTATCTATTTTCAGTTTCCCTGGCGCTTTCTCGGTCCCATAGCTACGCTTCTCGTCCCGTTAGTCGCTGGAATTGGCAATCTCCCGCGCAGTCGGGCTCGTAGCTGGGTGCTGGGAATCTGTGTCAGCGGGCTGATTCTTCTGGGCTTGCCCGGACTCTATCCGCGGTCGTGGCAGTCAGAATGGGGCGCCATCGATCGCCTGGCAATTGTGGAAGCCGAATTGACCGACCGGTGGCGCGGGACAACGTCAACCAATGATTTTGTCCCGCGATCTGTTCAGATGATTCCCGGTCCTGAAGAATCGGTTTTAGCCTCGTATCACAATCCCCCCATCGACCGGGTTAACCGTCATACCCTCCCAAAGGGAACGGAAGTCCGGGTCGTCGCCGATGGACCGCAGAGCAACCGATTCGAGGTGAATGGGAGTGAACCGTTTACGCTTCGCCTTTATCTCTTTGATTTTCCGGGATGGACCGCTTACGTGGATGGTTCAGAGGTCCCCATTGAGGTGGCAAATCCTGAAGGATTTATCACGGTTGACGTACCGGCTGGAGAACATAGGGTTGAGGTCCGCTTTGAATCGACCTCTCCGAGGCGTATAGGATGGCTTCTCACTTTAATCGGTGCTATGATGAGCTTAATCGGCATGCCCAAGCTCTTTCGCGTTCTTGCTGTTCAAGACAAATCCCCAGATGTAGAATACGAAGAGTGCTCTGTAGGTATACCCGTGGTCATTATTGGACTGTTTTTCTTGGCCAACACTTTAGTATTCAATCCACTCGGATGGTTCCGTTATACATCTGATTTAGGCACAGCGCGCCCTGCAGAGACAACCCAATATGCCGCCTTTGGACAGGGTCCCGACACCGAGGAGATCAAGCTACTGGGGTACGATCTGTCGCACGAGACGCTCCAGCCCGGTCGGACCTTCAACGTCACGCTTTATTGGATGGCAGCCCGTCCAATGACCCAGACCTATCAATCCTTCGTACATATCATCGGGCCGGTGGGAAGGCTGTGGGCACAATCGGATCACCTTAACCCGGCAGGATTCCCAACCGATCGCTGGCCACTCGATCGATATATCCGCGACCACCATCAATTGACGCTGCAACCCGGGGCTCCTGACGGCACTTATACAGTCCACGTAGGCTTGTATAGATTGAAAGAAAATCGCCGTCTGGAAGTCATCGATGCCGCTCAAAATGAAACAAACGATGCGGCCGTCCTATCGCGCCAGCTTTTTGTGACGCGATAGCCATTCAGTCTGAGACGGTGATACTATAACACTAACGCTCATAAGAGGTGAAAACACCACAGCAGAACAGCCAAGCAAGAAAAAAGCCGAGTGGCGAAATACCACTCGGCTATCGTATTAAATAAACTGGCGACTCAGAGTAAGCAGAGGCTGACCTTGACGCTGCGCGTCAGGTCTAACCGTTCTCGAGCGTGCGACGAAAGATATCCTCGATATCTTGATCGTCATCATCGTAGCGATTCTTACGTCGCTTACGATTCACCTTCTCACGGCGTTCCTCAGACTGAGCTTGTGCCTGCAGGAAAGCAATCTCCATCGGGGACAAGGCGGAGTCCAGCTGTTCGTCATCGTCTTGATAATCACCAGAGCTTGTTTCCATTGTGAAATCGATCTGATGTTTACGAAGATCGACGCTGGTTACCCGAACCTCGACCTTATCGCCAAGGCTGACGACTTCCTGGGGGTTCCGTACATATTGACCCATTTGCCGTACGTGCAACAGACCGGGACGTTCTGCACCGATATCGATGAAAGCACCATATCGCTCAAGACGGACGACTTCACCTTCGTACACTTGACCCGGCTGAATCTCACGCCATTCGACGTCAGGCGGCTCAACCATAGTCAGTGAAATCCGTCCCATATCGGGATCGACCGAATCGACCCAGACAGAAACTTCATCACCGACACTGACCTCGTCGGAGACCTTGCGAATCTTCCGTTTGTCCATCTTGGAAATGTGAACAAGACCGGCTCGATCAAGGCCAATGTCCACGAAAGCACCGTAAAGCTGAGTACCCGTCACCGTGCCGTGTAGGCGCATTTTGGGCTCAAGATCGCCAATTGAAGTGGGCTGTGGGGTGGTTTGTTCCGACATTCGACTTGTAACTCCTTACATGGGATAGCAACACTTGTATTATAGCCAAAGGGCACCACGTGTCAAATACCGCCGAACCCTCTCAGCCCTTATGATACAACAACCCCTGATTTCTTCAATTCGGAGATCCCGTGCCGGGAAGAAACAGGAGGCCTTACTCATTATTACCGAATAGGTCCGTACTCTTTCATCTCTCGGCGGATGCGACGATCGGCGTCTCGCTCCTTAATCGCCCGTCGCTTATCGTACTGACGTTTGCCTTGGGCCACACCAATCAACACCTTCGCATAGTCGTTTCGTAGATACAGTTTCAAGGGGACAATCGTGTATCCCTTCCGCTGCACATCCCGCTCGATCCTATCGATTTCACTTCGATGCAACAGCAGCTTGCGAGGTCTGCGAGGATCGTGCGTCCAGAGCCCGGCCTCTTGATAGGGTGCGATATGCACATCCATCATCCAAAGTTCGTGGTTACGAACCTGGATATAGCCCTCCTGGAGGCTTACAGCGCCAGCGCGCACAGATTTGATTTCTGTACCTTTTAGAGCAATCCCTGCCTCGTATGTATCTTCGATGTTGTATTCGTGTCGTGCCTTCCGATTCGTTGCGATGGTTCGATCTTCACTCACAATGCAACCTCACTTCTCAGATTCATTCATCAGGGTGGGATGGCAAACGCCATTTCGGCAAAATCCGCTCTCAGTAACATTCATACGCCGCTACTCGTCGGTTTTGATGTACTCAATCGCGCGGTCAAGCTGTGGGTCTTCATCCTCAGGTGTATCCAAGGGATATTCAACCTCGATGGCAGGGGTCAGCCCATTATTATGAAGCTCCTGCTCATCCGGCGTAAACCACCGGGCAATCGTAACCCGGAGTTGCGAACCATCTTCAAGATCATTAGGTAACTGGACCGATCCCTTACCAAGTGTCGGCATCCCAATCAGCACACCGCGGTCACGATCCTGGATAGCCCCAGCCACAATCTCCGAAGCACTTGCGCTCCCGCCATCGATCAAAACCACAAGAGGAATCTCCTCAGCGATGTCGCCACGCGTCGAACGGAAGACCCGCTCGCCGCCCTGACTGTCACGTTGAATCGCCACAACACCTTTGTCAAGGAAGAGGTCTGCAACCCCAATCGCCTGACCCAGGAACCCACCGGGGTTCCCTCGCAGATCAAAGATCAGCCCTTGGGGATTCTCAGCCAGCAGTTCTTCAAGCGCTTCTTCCACTCGCTCCGTGGCAACCGCATCGAACTCGGTCAATCGCAGATAAGCAACGTCGCTCTCCAGCATTTCAGTTTCAATAATCGGGATCTCAATGCGAGCTCTGGTCACAGTGATAAATATCGAGTCTGGCTCGCCTTCACGCAGAATCTCCAACTCAGCCTCGGTGCCGGCCGGACCCCGTATGTAACTGATCGCCTCATAGAGACCTAACCCAACGATTGATTTTTCGTTAACTGCGATGATGATATCACCAGCCTTCACACCGACCTTCTCTGCGGGCTGTTCCGGTATAAGGCTTGCGATCTCCAGATAGCCATCCTGTCGCATCGTGACCATCGCACCGATCCCCTCGAACTCACCGCTGGCATCCTCGTTTAGAATTTCCGATATCCGTGGCTCGATAAAGGAAGTGTAGGGATCGTCAAGCGTGAGCAACAGGCCGCGAATGGCACCGTGGGTCAGTGTCTGACCATCGGGTATCTCACCGTAAAACTGCTCATCGAGAATGCCCAACACATCCTCCAGGAGTTCGTAGTCAAAAGATTCCGAGACATCAACCGCATCGGAAGCATTCGGAGCTTCATTTTCGCCTACTTCTACATCCTCTTCTTCCGAGTCTTGCGCATTTGTCTCCTGAACGTCATCCTCAGCCGTTGGATCGACAGGCACCTCAGAAGCGGGTATCTCTGTCTCATCCTCCACCAAGGTGTCAGTCGCTGGCTCCACCAGTGTTGGATTGCCTGCACCGCGGTCGGTCGCACGCCCTACAAAGAGGCCTCCGACAAATGCACTCGTGGCCAGTATAACAGCGAGAAAAACGACGCTGACGGCAATGACGATCTTTTTTGTCATAGTCATAGTACCAATCTCCTAAAGGAAAACCCCAGCAACCATTCGTCAATGCTATGGGGGGCGAATTCAATCAATGGATATCTATCTTATCACATTTAGGATGAACTACAAGATGA
>CAYMAQ010000059.1:0-17067 GCA_964388385.1 uncultured Anaerolineales bacterium
GCAGCACACCCTTCAGACACAAATAGTATCCCGGAAGTCACAAAGCCTTAATCAGGTGCGAGGCACTCCCGAAGTCAACCATCAACACATGACCATCGAGAGAAACGAACAAGGTTACAGTACAGATCACCCATCAAGTGCCTTGCACCGGGTTCAACCGATACCTATCTCACAACCCAAGAACCCACCAAAAAGGAGTGGCGAGATGCAGACACAAACCAACACGCACCTCCAGGAGACGACCCTCTTTCGCAGCGAGACGGGCAGTTATCACACCTACCGCATCCCGGCGATGACTGTGACCCACCAGGGCACCATCCTCGCGTTCTGCGAGGGACGCAAACACGGGCGCAGCGACGCCGGCGACATCGCCCTGCTCCTCAGGCGGTCTACAGATGGCGGGGAGTCCTGGAGTGAATCCCAGGTCGTCTGGGAAGATCCTGACAATACCTGTGGCAATCCCTGCCCCGTGGTTGATTGGGAGACGGGCTACATCTGGCTCCTGATGACCTGGAACCGCGGCGATGATCCCGAGCATGAGATCATCGAACGGACGAGTGACGATACCCGCCGCGTCTTTGTCACCCACTCCGAGGACGACGGCATAAGCTGGGTCGAGCCTGAGGAGATCACCCGCGACATCAAACTGGATAACTGGACCTGGTACGCCACGGGCCCCGGCGCCGGGATCCAGATCGAGCACGGTCCCTACCGCGGTCGGCTGGTGATTCCCTGCGATCACATCGAAGCCGAGACCAAGAATCGCTACTCGCACACCATCTATTCGGATGACCACGGTCAAACCTGGCTCTTGGGCGGATGCACACCCCAACCCGGAGTCAACGAGTGCGAGGTCGTCGAGCTCACCGGCGGGCAACTGATGTTGAATATGCGCAACTACGACCGTTCCGAGCCGACACGAAAAGTCAGCATCAGCAGTGATGGTGGGGTTACCTGGAGCGCCATCCATCCCGCTTTCGAGTTGATCGAGCCGGTATGTCAGGCCAGCATCCGCCGCTATCGCTGGCCTGAAGGCAATGAACCCGGCCTCATCCTCTTCTCTAATCCCGCTCACAAAACCGACCGCAGGAATATGACCGTCCGCCTGAGCCACGACGATGGGCGAACTTGGAACACGGAGCGCTCGCTTCACGCGGGCCCGAGCGCCTACTCATGCTTGGCCATGCTTCCGAATGGCGACGTGGGGTGCCTCTATGAAAAAGGCGAAGCGCATCCCTATAAGTCCATCGTCCTAGATCGATTCCCCCTAAAGTGGCTCACCGAACAAACACAGGGGTGAGACACTCCCGGATCCAACCGTCAAATACCAGGACCCTGCACGAACGGGAAATCCCAGCAAAACAGGGCGGGGCTCAACTGCCTCGCCCTCATCCTCCTACACCGTCCCCAGGGCGCGTCCCACTGCGTATCCCGCCTTCGTCGCCTCGAAAATCCGCCCCGGCGAAAATGCATCGCCGGCGATCTGAACCTCGGAAGCCACGTTACGCTCGACACATGCATCATAGAGCTTGGTGTCCGGATCCATTCCCACAGCCAAGGCGATCAAGTCCACCTCCAGCGTCCTCTCCTCCTCCTGTACGCGGATCGGTCGCGCCAAGGGGTTGACCACATTCTCGGGCAAAACCGGCGCCCACGTCACCGCGGGCGACGGCACGGTCGGGGAGACGTTGCGCATTACACGGATGCGATACCCTTCGATGCGTTCGACGCGCGCGCAGTTCCACAGGCGGACGCCCGCCCGTTCCAGCGCGTGGATTAGGTAACCTCGGTTAGCGGTACAACTAGCCTTCATCAAATGAGGCAGCATCTCGACAACCGTGACCGCCTTCCCGCGCTCCCGGGCCAGGAAGAGCGCGGTCTCACACCCCACGTCGCCTCCACCCACGACCACCACATGCTCCGCAGCGTCGCTCAGCGAGGGATCGGAGAGCAGCGTCACCGCCTGCACCACGTGGGCCTGCTCGATACCCGGCACCGGGAGCGTCTTCGCGCGACCGCCGGTGCAGATCACCACGGCGTCGAATGCCGCCACGTCGAGTGTCTCAGCGGTCACGTCGGTGCGCAGTTCGAGCGTGAGGTCATGCTCGCGAACGCACGTTTGCACCCGCGTCTCCAAATAAGCCCGATAGTTCGCCACGTCGAACTTGAACCGTGGCGTGGATCCGGGTCCGACCATCCCTCCAATCCGGCTCTTCCGCTCGAAAAGGATCACCCTGTGCCCTCGCTCTGCCGCCACAGTCGCGCACGTCACCCCAGCCGGACCAGCGCCCACCACCGCAACCCGCATCGAGTGCCGGGCCGGTGAGATCTCCGAAGGCAACTGCTCCTCGAATCCAGTGCGCGGATTAACCGCGCACTGGATATGCCCACCGTGGATGAACTCGTTGATGCATCCCTCCTGATCACCGATACACGGGACAATCTCCTGAACCCGGCCTGCAAAGGCCTTGCGTGGCCAATCGGGATCGGCCAGGAGCGGGCGTGCCAACATCACCATATCGCACTGATCCTCCCGCAACGCCCGCTCCGCGAGATCCGGATATCCCAGCTTGCCCACCGCTACCACAGGGACCGCCTGACCGGCATTGGAGCGGATCTCCGCTTCCTCCAGGAACGACTTGACCAGCGCGGCAACCGGAAGATGACATCCCGGCGGCATCGGCCCCGGTGGGTGGGGCAGCCACCAATTCTCGTAACATCCGAGATCTACGTCGAGGAGATCGACGCCTGCCTCGACCAGGGCACGAATATAATCCAGGGTCATCTCGACCGTGCGCTCACCTCGAAATCGTATCAGCGGCTTGACCGTGTCCATCCGCTCGCGGTAGGTCGCCCGCAGCGCCAGGGAGAGATCGATCCGGTACATAATCGGGAACTCCAGACCGCACCGCTCGCGAATTTCCCTGACCAGGTCAAGGCCGAACACCTGCCAATCGACGAACCGCCCCAGCTTGCGCCGATTGAACGCAGGGTTCGCAAACTGCTCAAGCAAGTACCCTTCATGACCGTGAAGATATACGCCGTCGATCAGGCACGCCTTGGCGTCGGCCGCTGCCTGTCCGGTGGCCCGTATCAGCTTCCGGCACTCAAAATCGGTCAGGGGGCGACATGGAATCTTGGGCATATAAAAGTTGGGGTTCCAGGACGAGGAAACCGGCAGCCGCCATCGCTTGATCACGCACTCGGGAGATCCTACCCGTCCGGCGCCCGGCGTCAACTGAATAAAGAAACGGGTTCCATGAGCATGGATACCTTCCGCCAGATCGCGCCACCCGGCCAATACGCTGCGTGAACCGTCGATCCGTGGCAGGTACGTGAGCCCGCCAGGTTCGAGGAATGACGGATCCACCGAGAAACTGACCGGCACCAACCCGGAGGTAATGAGCCCTACACCTCCCTTCGCTCGTTCAACGAAGTACCGGATCATCTTGGTGCTGGGCCGCCCAGTCTCCTCGGCCATCGAGACGTTCCCCATCGGTCCCATCACAATCCGGTTTTTGATCCTGACCCCGTTGACGTCGATCGGAGAGAAGAGGTGGGGATAGGGATGAAGATCGCCGGTCATCGTTGCAGATCGATCCACACTCTCGTCCTCAAACCATCGATCATATCGCGCCACTAGCCGGTCGATAAGGGTCTGTACCTTTGCCGTCACTGTCCCATCCCCTCCCAATAGGGTAGCGTCCCGGGCTCCTGGGCCATCAGCGCCTCCACAGCATCGAGCTCCAACGGTGCGCCCTGGGTGAGAACCTCGATCCCATCTTCGGTCACGACCACCGTGTCCTCCACCCGGATGTAGCGTTTTTCCTCCGGGATCCACATCTGCGGATCCACCGTGAAGACCGTGCCCGGGACCAGCGGACGACCATCATATTCACCATCATCGTGAACCACCAGACCAACCGGATGAGAGAGGTGACCGCGGTAAGCCAGCGTTCGCCGCGCTGCCTCCCGATAGATTGACTTGGAGAACGACCAACCTTCCCATACCTTATGCATCATCTCGGCGGCCTCATCCATCACTGCATCTGGCGTCAGACCGGGCCGCAGCGTGGAGAGCAGCACCTTGTGATACTCTACAATGTAGCCGTACAGCTCCCGCTGCCATGACAGGTACGAACCGCTCACGGGCCACATCCTCCCAATGTCGCTGGTGTAGTGATGACACTCCGGCGCCACGTCCATCAGCACGAGCTCACCTGCTTTCAAGGCCGCGTCGTTGCGGAAATAGTGACCGTACCAAATGTTCCTCCCGGTTGCAATGATCGGTCGATACCCCTCCCCCTGCGCACCGGACATTGTGTAAATCATGGTTGCCAGCGCACCCAGCTCGTACTCAATCACGCCGGGTTGCGTAACCCGCATCGCCTCGCGGACCGCCCTGGCGCATAATCGACCTGCGCGTCGCATCACATCCACTTCGCGAGGACTCTTAATCGAGCGCATCTCGTCCAGGATTGGGGTCAGATCGAGGACGCGAAGATTGGGATAGCGCGACCTGAGAAGACTCACGAGGTGATATTCGCGGGTGGGACGACCATCCCACGGATCGTGGGCGATCATCCTGTTAGCCTCAACGAGTTCGTGCCGGCACGCGGCCCGCACCTCCATCGGTGCAAACGACGTGTAGAGATAGCGCGCTTCAGCCAAGTGATCGGCCAGCTTAGCGATGGGATAGACCGTCTCGACTCCCGTGATCGCCCTTACCAGCGCCGCGTCCTCCAGGCCCGGGGGCGCCCCCTCCTCCAGTGCGGCGTTCCCCCGAGGGTGCAGATAGAGCGCACTGGTTCCCGTCCCGCCTTCCATCAAGAGATAAGCCTGCGGTGTCTCGAGCCCGCAACAGTAGAAAAATTGCTTCGATTGTTGAAAGACCACAAATCCACGGGGTGGGGGTGCGCTTACCACAAGCGCATATGCATCGGAACCAATCTCCTCACAGATGCGTGCTCGCCTCGCCACAAACTCCTCAGCAGGAAAATCGCCTCCGAGTCTCTCGTCTCCGACTTCCAATCTTTCGCCACGACATCCAGCAGATTCCCCAGAATCCACCACGTTTCTGTCTGTCATTTCTTCACGCTCCTCTTGAACCGTAAATCGTTGTATCCCCTTCCGAACGAACCGAAAGCAGATCCACCAACCGTGTGTTGCGCCGGGCGATCCGATTGTTGCGTACGGCGATGCCTAAGGCTCGCCTGTCTCCCACCAGAACCACCAGCGATTCCGCCCGGGTGACCGCCGTATAGAGCAGATTCCGTTGCAGCATCACATAGTGCTGCGTGAGGACCGGCACGACAACCACCGGGAACTCGGAGCCCTGTGACTTATGAATACTAATAGCGTACGCGTGAACCAATTCGTCCAGTTCTGCAAACTCGTACTCGACCGGCGTGCCGTCGAAATCCACTGTCACCAGATGATCAATCAAATCGATCCCGACGACCTGTCCCAGATCACCGTTAAAGACTTGTCGAGTATAATCATTGCGAATCTGCATCACCCGATCCCCAATTCGGAAAACGCGGGATCCGTGCTGCGTCTCAACCCTACCATCCCGCGCCGGATTAAGCGTGGCCTGTAAACGCTGGTTCAAAGCCGCCACGCCCACCTCACCCCGATGCATTGGACTGAGCACCTGGATCGATGTCTGAGGATCGTACCCAAACGTCCGCGGAATCCGCCGCGAGACGACGTCGATCAGTATATCGGCGGCGGCTTCGGGATCGGAGAAGCGAAAGAGAAAGAAATCCTGTGCACTCTCGGCGAAGATGGGCATCTGTCCCTGATTGATTCGGTGGGCGTTCACGATAATATAGCTGTCCTCGGCCTGACGGAAGATCGTCTCCAGCCGGGTAACGGGGATCGTCTCGCACGCAATCAGATCCCGCAGAACATTCCCAGCGCCGACCGACGGCAATTGATCGATATCGCCGACCAGCAGAAGATGACTTCCGGCCTCAATTGCTTTGACCAAGTGATTCATCAGAAGAATGTCGATCATCGATGCCTCATCCACGATAATCATATCCGCATCGAGAGGGTTCTCCCGATCGCGCAAAAACATACTGCCTTCCCCTGGGGAAAACTCTAGCAGACGGTGAATCGTCTTGCCCGGCAGGCCTGTGAGCTCGCTCAAGCGCTTCGCCGCCCGTCCCGTTGGGGCTGCCAAGAGCACTGAATGCCCTTTCGCTTGCAGTAACTGAATGATGGCCTTGGTGATCGTCGTCTTGCCGGTTCCCGGCCCCCCGGTCAGGACACTCACCCGCTCGGTCAGAGCCATCCGCACAGCCTCCTGCTGCGAGTCGACCAACTTAAAAGGATTGCGCCCGTCGAGCCAATCGAAGGCGGCAGCCCAATCGAGGATTTCATAGGCGATTAACCGGTCGCGATCGCTGTCCCGTAGCTGCCGAAGCTTGTTCGCCACACCGACCTCAGCATAATAGAAGGGAGGCAGGTAAACTGCGACGTCCGCCTCATATTCCTCACCCAGGGTCTCAGCAATGGCGTCTTCCATTTCGATCAATACCTCGAGTTGAACCTTACAAGCATCCGGCGAGACCTCCAGCAACCTGGCGGCCTCGTCGATCAGCGCACGGCGAGGCGCGAAACAGTGACCATCGTCGCTGAACCGGCTCAGTGTGTATCGTAGGCCAGCCTGCAGACGTGTCGGTGCGTCCGGGTCGAGCCCCAGCTTCCGGGCAATCTTATCGGCGGTCTCGAACCCGATTCCGTAGATATCCTTCTCCAACTGATAAGGATCGGTCCGCACAACGCCCAGCGCAGCGTCGCCGTACGCTTTGTAGATTTTGACCGCCAGCCCGGTGCTGACGTCATGTGCCTGCAGAAAGAGCATCAGCGCTTTGATCTGCTTTTGCTCCTCCCACGCGTCAGCGATGCGGCGTTCGCGGATCGATCCAATGCCGTCAACCTCGCGGAGTCGGTTCACCTCATCTTCGATCACGGACAGCGTATCGAGGCCGAACGTGTCGACGATGCGGTCCGCCATCACCGGACCGATACCCTTGATCAATCCGCTGCCCAGGTACTTCCGAATGCCCTCTTCCGTCGCCGGCAGCTGCACACTGTAAGTGCGCACCTCGAACTGGCGTCCATACTGGGGATGGGTCGTCCAGAGGCCCCGCAGCCTAACAGCTTCGCCCACTTGCGCGCCCGACAGAGGCCCCACCACGGTGATCTCGTAGGATTCGCCACGGGGGACAATTTTAGCAACTGTATAGCCGTTCTCCTCATTCTGGAAGGTAATGCGTTCCAGTGTACCTTCCAACTCCTGCAGTGGGAAAGATTGCGCCATACGTCACTCAGCCTCGTCTTGTGATCGATCCAGTCGTCCGAAAGGAGGTCCTGCCGCACAGTGTACCCGATTTTGAACGAAAACGAATCGGAAGCCGGGCCCGCTTATACCGGACCGCAGGCATACTGCCTGCAATCAACCTCGCAACAAGTCACACCTCGGCTATGATAGTCGCCCCATCGAATCTTTTCTCCGGCGAACTGGAAAACCGTTAGGTCTTTACATCCAAAACTCAGCGGCGACCGATCGGTCGCCGCTGAGGTAAGACAGACAAACCAATACCTTCCGTTCAGACTAAGCCTCCACCTCCATAGCCTCCCGCGCGACCTGGCGAATCTCCGAGATCTCCAGAGGCTTATTGAGGCATCGAAAGATCCTCAGATCCCTCGCCTGCTGCCTAAAACGCTGGCATCCATGGGCCGTAATCCAGATCACTGGCACATCTGGCATCAGGGTTCGGACTTTCTCAGTCAACTCAACCCCATTCATGCCCCCCATGAAGATATCAGTAATCACCAGATCCACTGGGTTTTCTGTGATCTCGTCCAAAGCCCTTGCGGCCTCAGTCATAGCGACGACCTCATAGCCACTCCCTAATCCGGCGACTGTGTGGCGTAGCACGAAGAGAACACGCTGCTCATCATCGACAATCAGAATTCGTTTCGTCATCACACGATCCCATCTCGCTATGGATTCTTCATCCGCGAACAGTCCACCGAGGAATTCCCAAAACGGTTCATCGGAACAGATCTGATAGGCCTTCACGAACCATACGCCGAGGCCTTTCTCACCCTCCTAAATCTCAAACTCAAAATCTGCGATTCTTGACCGACAATTGATGGCCCAGTATGTCCATCAATTAATGCCCTAGCCTAAGCATACCCCAAAAAGCCAGCCCCAACCGAAGGAACAGGTTGGGGCTGACGCTGAGTTGGGTTGGAATCAGAGAAAAATGTTGATGACAAATCCTCGGCGCCCTAAGTTAAGCTGGAAGCCTCACAGTGAACGCAGTCCCCTCCCCCTCCTCGCTCTCGACCTCGATGCGTCCCTCGTACTCACTGACAATATGATGGGAGACGAACAAACCTAGGCCCATGCCCTCACTCTTGGTCGTAAAGAAAGGATTGAAGAGCTTAGACTGAACCTCAGGGGACATACCTGAGCCCTCGTCGATCACCGTAATGCAGACCTCCTGTGTGGCATCATCATAATAAGTACGCACGCATAACTCCCCTCCATCCTCCATCGCATCCTTGGCGTTGAGCACCAAGTTTAGGATGACCTGTTCAATGCGGTCGGCGACGACCTGAGGCCTGGGAAGCGGGTTGGATAACGCCATCTCGACGACGATTCCGTGATTCTGAAGCTCCTTCTGGCTCACGGTCAATACCCGTTCTACGATCGCATTGAGATCGGTCGGCGCGCGCACATCCTCCTCCACGGGCCGACCGAGATCGCGCAGCCGACCGACGATCCGCGCGGTCCGTTGCAACTCCTCGGTGGCTATATTGAGCAAGGTGTCCACGTTCTCATCCTCCTCCAAGGCCTCCTCAGCCAAACCCAGGCACCCGATCACCGTCTGAAGGGGGTTGTTGATCTCGTGTGCTAACGACGCCGCAAGTTGGCCCGTCATCGCCAGCTTCTCCGACTGCATCATCGCCGCTTGCGCCTGCTTCCACTGGGTGATGTCCTCCACCATCCCAATGACATATTGAGGAAGTCCATCTCCGTTGCGGACAGTCGACGCGACGAGCCGCGCCCAGATCACGTCACCCTCCTTGTGAACGTATCGCTTCTCGAGGATATAACGTTCCCGCTCGCCCTCCAGCATCTCTTGAAGAAGAGTTGTGCTATTTTGAAGATCGTCGGGATGCGTAATCGCCCTGTACGGGACACCTTGAAGCTCCGTTTCCTCATAACCTAACATCGCCTGAAAGGCCGGATTGGTCGCGATCATCCGCCCCTCTACATCCGCGAGCGTAATACCGATAGCAGCTTGCTCAAAAATGCTTCGAAAACGGGCCTCGCTCGCCCGGAGCTGCGCAGTTCGGGCGGAAACCTGCGCCTCTAGCTCCTCGGCGTAGTTCTCAATCCGTTCGCGGAGTTGAGCTTGCTGGATGCCGATCGCAAGTTGATCAACCAAATCCCGAAAAATCTGCAAGTCATCCTCGGTAAGCGTACCATTCTGATCTCGGATAATACTGAGAACGCCGATTAGCTCGTCTCTTGTCGTAAGGGGAAGAGTTGTCATAGAGCGCTCCCCCTGATTTCGCAGTGTATGCGTCAAAGCGTTGTCCGGCAACGACTCAACATCCGCCACGGTATACGCTTCCCCCTTCCTGAGCGTTTCGATGGGTTCATACCAGATCAACTCTCGAACACGGGCCCCCGCCTCAATCTCATCAGGATAGGAAGCGATGATCCGAACCCGATCGGTCTCGAAATCGAAGAGCTCAACGCTGGCACGGGTAAGGGGAACCAGATCGCCCAGATATGAGAGCGTCGCATCAGCGATCTCCTCTGCTGTACTTGACGCAAGAATCGCTCGATCAATCTCGTGTAGGATCTTGAGTTGTTCAGCGTACCGTCGCACTGCGGCCTCCATCCGTTTTCGTTCGGTGATATCGCTGAATGCTCCAATCGCCCCCGTAATACAACCATTGGCATCCCGAATCGGTGTGGTGTTAACCAGTAAACTTCGTCGCTCACCACCAGGACGGATAAACGTCAATTCCACGTTGCGACACACCTCGCCATCGAGCGCTGAGCGGGTAAGAGGCAGATCGCGAGGATCGACAACCGTCCCATCCGGTCGACACAATTTAAAGACAGCGTGACGCGCATAGCTTTCACCATAGGGCACATTCCGACCGTAAATCCGATCCGCGGCCGGATTGGTTAGCTCAATCCGTGCCTGCTCGTCAGCAACGACGATTCCTTCCGGCGCATTCTGGATGATCGCAGCAAGCTTGGCCCGCTCATCCTCCAATGCCACCAGCAGTTCTTCCCGCTCGGTGACATCCAAGAGCGAAAAGACAAGCCCACGCACCTCCCGGGTTTCCGGGTCCTTGACCGGAACCAATGACCAGTCCCAGTATGTGATTCCGCGTTTAGGATGATCATAGCGCTTGGCATGAAAAACCGCCGACCCACCCGTCGCCCGAACTCTCTCGAAAATAGCCTCGTTTTCCCGATCAGGGAAAAGATCAAAGTGGTCGCGTCCGACCAACTCAGACGGTTCGTATCCGGCCCCCTCAGCGTACGCGTCATTGACCGCGATGAAGATGAAATCGGCATCCAAATAGGCCAATTGCGCATGCGTTGACTCCATAATCGTCCGCAGGATGTCCCGCTCCTCCTCGACCCGCTGAGAGAGCATTTCGGCTCTCTCTCTCTGAGCATCAACCTGGGCGTGTAGGCGCTCTTGTTCCGTAACATCGTGCCACACGACGACTGCCCCGGTCACATTTCCGCTGGTCTTAAGGGGTGCGGACGAAGCCACGATCACCAGATCCTCACCCCGCGCGTTCCGAGAGCGATAGCGTACATTCTCAACCTGTTCCCCCCGCAACGCACGACTGGAAGGAAGACCTTCAACC
Source organism: uncultured Anaerolineales bacterium (assembly GCA_964388385.1). Classification (GTDB taxonomy): domain Bacteria; phylum Chloroflexota; class Anaerolineae; order B4-G1; family SLSP01; genus PWVB01. Next base: position 10,930 of record CAYMAQ010000059.1, read on the forward strand.
GGGACAAGACGACCTGTTGGCGTACGAATCTCCAGCTTCTCGGCCACAGAGGATACGCAGTCGATTCCCACCGGATCGAGTCCGTAAGCTTCGACCGCCCTGGGATTGGCCCGAACGGGGACGCCCTCTGCGTCATAGACGACCACAGCATCGTTCATCGCATCAAAAACCGCGGTCAATTGATCCGCCTGCCGCTGGGCTTCGACGGCCAAACGCTCAATCTCCCGCCGAGCGCGGACCTGCGGCGTGACTTCTTGGGAAACGATCAGGACCCCCTGTATGGAACCGTCAGACTCCCAAAGCGGTACCAGATCCACATTCCAGAACCCCCTTGTGGATCCTGGGCCCGGGGTCGTCGACCATTCGTGAACGCTGACCACCGTGGCGGTTCGATAGACCTCTTGAATAAGATCGATCCCACCTTGTTTTGCGACCGCCGGAAAGACCTCTGCGAATGGCCTCCCGATGACCGGTTGGCTCTCCGGGGCCATCGCACGGTAGTGGGCATTCGCCATCTCATAACGGTGATCATCCCCACGGACCACAGCGATACCGACCGGCGCTGTCTCCATCAGACGTTCCAGGAACGTACGCTGTTGCTGATTCTTATCCAATAGTTCCTGCTGCCTACGCTCGGCACGTCTCTGCAGAGTAATATCTCTCAGAGACCAGCGCAGCCCTTTGACTGCTTCATTTTCATAGGTTGAAGCAACCGTAATGGAGGCGAAGAACTCACCCTCGGGCCGCGGCCGCAAACGGATATCAAAGGACAGGGTCCCCGCGTCTCTGCCCCGAGCTCTCAACTGAGCAAGTTGCGTAAAAAACATCCCGCGGTCCGCCTCTGTCACAAAAACCACGAGGGGCTTGCCCTGAAGCACAGTCTGAGACGCACCCAACATCTCTGAGGCGGCTCGGTTCGCGTCCCGGATCACGCCAGACTCGTCGGTCACCACATACCCGTCCGGTGCGAATTCGAAAAGCCCCTCGTACCGCGCACGCTCTGCCTCGACCGCTTTCCGGGTAGCCGCCAGATCCTCATTCTGCTGCATGAGCTCTTCTTCAGCGAGGTGTAGCTCTTCCAGGCTGGCCGAGAGATCCTGAACTGCATCCCGCACCAGCGACTCCGGGTCTTCAGTCGCGCCATTCACCCGGGTCAACAGCGTCTGGAGCCGTTCCTGGGCCGTTGAGATCTGTTCTTCAAAATGACGATCCATATCTATACCCTCACCTGCTCTATCGACAGAACCACGTCTTGGGATTCCCCTTCGGGTTCCAGGGGTAACATATTCGTGATCTTGATCCGAACGGCAGTCCCTTTTCGATTCTGGGCGGCGAAGATCAGTTGTTCTTCCTCATCAAAGATCCCTTTCTCAATGAGGGGTGGAGCTATCCATTTTCATCCCATCCTCCTCGCCCATCTGGAATACACATAACTATGCAAATCAGATAAGTATGGTCAACCGCCGTGTAATCACCAGTATAGAGGGTGTTCATAGACTGTCAATCTGAGGCATAACCACACACGCGCGAAGCCAACCTACACGCGGAGAGGGAAGTTAGGAGAAAAAGAGGGGCACCCCAAGCTCAACAAACCACAGCGTTCGCGGACAGCCTACTTTCTCTCCAACAGCATCCTCGGCAGCGCTCGCAACTCAGGACTCCCTCCCACCACCGAAGCACCCACAAACGCCCCGCCACCCACGATCACCCCACCCAGGGATGTCACAAGCAAACCCGCGTCCGGCACCAGTGCCCGAAACCCGACCACCGCCAGCCCCATCAACGCCGACGTCAGCGCCGTCCGCGCCAGCGAAGCACGTACCGGCTCAATCCGGATTCCGCCTAACCGACGATTTGCCACCGCCAACAGAATGCCCACTTGCAATCCCGCCCCCAGGGAATTTGAGAGAGCGAGTCCACCCATCTCCAAGGAGTCCAGCAGAAGCCACCCCACTAATCCGTTTATCACTAATCCCGCCAGCGCCGCCCAGAACGGCGTCCACATATCCCGCTGGGCATAGAAAAGCCGGCTCATCACCTCCAACGCACTGTGGGTGATCAATCCAAGTGCGAAAAACTGCAGTCCCCGGTAGACGCGGTTGGTGACTTGGGCATCGAACGCACCCCGCTGCAGAAAAATCGCTGTCAGCGGACGCCCTAAGACCAACAGCCCTACCGCTGCCGGGATCGCGAGCGCCAGCACCAGCCGCAGCGCCCAAGACGCGGTGCTCCACATCCCCTCTCGATCCCCGGCATTGGCCCGTTCCGAGAGCGTGGGGAAGACCGTCAGCCCCAAGGCAGTGCCGATAACCGTCTCGGGAAACTGCATCAACCGCCAGCCGTACTCGTAAGTAGCAATTGCACCCGAGGCAAGCCGTGACCCAAGGAACGTGGGTAACACGAAATTGAGATACGTAACACCCAGCCCGAGCACTCTCGGACCCATCAACCGCAGCAGATCTTGCAAGCCAGGATGCCTGAGAATGGGCCACCACCGCGCCCGAAAGCGGATCAGACCCGGCACCTGGATCAGGAAGTGCCCCACCGTGCCGATCAACCCGCCCCAGGCCAGGCCGTAAATCCCCCAATGCGGTGCCAGCAAGAGCGCCCCACCAATACGGCCCAGGGTATACCCAAGCGGCGCCACAGCTGGAAGCAGGAAATGCTGGTGGGCCTGAAGCACACTCATTACGATGCCGCTCACCGTCGAGACCAGGGTCTGCAGGAGTACCAGGCGCATCAGCCGGGTCGCCATCTCTGCACGCGTGGCCTCGAAACCCGGCGCGACGGCATCAATGATCTGCGGCGCGAAGACCGCAGCGATTATGCTGGTCCCTGCCACGATCAGCAGCGCCCAGTTAATCACCGTCGAGACAAGACGCCAGGCCTCCGAAGAATGGATATTTCCATATTCATCCTTCACAAGGTAAGAGGAGAGTACCGGGATCAGCGCCGTTGCCATCGCCAATCCCGCTACCACGTTAAAGAGAGCATCCGGCAATTCAAAAGCCGCGTAATAAGCATCCAGTGCAGGCGAGGCCCCAAACGCGTGCCCAATCGCCGCATCCCGCACCAGTCCCAGAACTTTATCCACGGTGAAAAAGAGAGCCACCAGCGTCGCGGATCGGACCACGTTCGAGGTAAAGCCCCCCCACCCCGAGTCTTGAATTTCCGTCTCGTTTATCGATTCAATCATTGAGCTCTATCAGATAACAGGCCGGGAACCGGCGGCAAAATCGGTGACGAGGCACTTCCGGAACCAACCGCCAACCACCTCGCGAAATCCGTCTTCCACCGTAACCACCCACCATCCAGGTGCCGTGCACCGGGTTTTCAAAGCGCCCATCATTGATCGGCATCCATCCCCGCCAACGCCTCGACGGCGGGCGTCCATTCCTTGTGATACTTGAGCGCCGCTTCGAAATCAGCGCGCGCAGCATCCATCTCTCCCAGAGCGAGTCGAGCCTGCCCCCGCCAGTAATATGACTCCTCGAGGTTCTTAGCAGTCGCCAGAGTCGCGTTCGCCAGCGCGATGACGTCGTCGTAACGTCCCGCCGCATAGTAACTCTCGTACGGACCGAACTGGTACCACAGCATCCGGTAGTGCAATCCCAACTGCCGCGCCTGGTCGTAGGCCGAGGCCGCCTCGGTAAACCGACCCAATGCAGTCAGGTTCGTACCCACGTTAAACCAGGAAAAAGCGACCCAATCCGAGCAGTTAGCGTACGCCACACAAGACTCAGGCACGTTCTCGATCTCCTGATATGCTGTCATCAGTGCATTCTCGTACATCGCAGGATCGTCCAACTCCGGCCCGACGGCCTCGGGTGCCTCCATCGGGGGCGGCGGACTGGAAAGCCCAAGTAAAATCGAGAGATCGTTCCAGCGATCCGACTCATAGATGACCAGATAGGTCCGGTTAAAGACCCGCCATAGCTCATCCAGCTCCTGATAGCTCATATATGTGGGCGGATCGTAGAGCGAATCGTAGAGTGAAAACCGCCCTTGTTCATCGTCATAGCCGATGACGAGGCGGTAGTGCCCCAACTGATCGCGAGCATCACGCACGTACCATGATTCGATAATCACTGGATATCCAGCGTTCAATAGGACCTTAAGGTCACTAAGCGTCCCTCCAACCCGGATGACTGTGTCAAGGCCCAGGTTGCGCGCATAATGTTCCATCTGGTGAATACCCACGTGTTTATCCTCGGGATCGGGCTTGCAGATAGGAGCAATATCGACCTGTGTCTCCTCCCGACCCCAATAGGACATCGCCATCGCGAGCGTGGTCGGCCCGCAGTTGTTCCATCCCTGACGTTCGTGAAGGAGTCCTTGGAGAAGCACGGACGCCAGTGGTGTGGGCGTCGGGGTCAAGGTCGGTGCGGAGGTCTCTGTGGGCGACAACGTCGCCGTCGTCGCTTGGGTGGATGCAGAAGAAGGCGTCGCCGTGTGCGTCGATGTCGGCGCTATCGTCGGCGGTGGATAGGTAGGCGCAGGCGTTATCTGCGAAGTGGGAAGGGTGATGGGATGGTCATTCTGCCGCAGTTTCTGCAACGGCTCCGGTAAATAATATGCATAGCGACCCGGCAGCGCCCGTATGATTACAGGAAAGACCAACAGTACAATACCGATGAGCGCCAGAAACGCAGCGAGTCTTAAATAGCGTTTTCGTCCCATAATGGCATCTTAACATAATTTCCTTCCCCATTCCAGATGGAATTGAGCAGAGTCGATTTGCAGTCATCGGCATAGTCGCCGCCCTGGTCTTCTCCTGGATCACCATACGCTCCCTCCGATCATCAAATTGTGGCAACCGGCAGCCTGCTGGCCCGGGAGACAGATGGCGACCAGACCACATAGCATTTTGTCAGCGGACCGGCTCGGGCGTTCACCGCTGCGATCAGCGACCGCTTGACAATTCCTTCTTCCTTCACTATCCTTCACCCTAAACACGGTGCCCACTCAACCCCACGCCGTTGACAACTATAAACCTTAAGAAGGAGCCTGCAATGTCCATACCATTCCCATCAGATGCATAGATCAAAGCTCTGAGCGATTACCCGCGTTCGACCTGATAAGTGATAGAATGAGAGTGTGCAAATAGCATAATCCCAAGGAGGGTATCATGCCAAAGCAGATGATCGGAATTCTCACAGCCGGTGGCGACTGCCCCGGACTCAATGCGGCGATTCGTGGGGTCGGCAAGGCAGCAAACGCGCTGGATATGGGCGTGATTGGCTTTCTTGATGGATTTCACGGACTGGTCGAGAATCGCTTCATTCGGCTCGACAGCAACGCGCTCTCCGGGATTCTCACGGTTGGCGGAACCATTTTAGGAACCAGTCGTGACAAGCCATATAAGATGCCCGTTGGAGATGAGGGAAAGATGGACATGACCCCGCTAGCCGTCGCTAACTACCACGAACAACACCTCGATTGTCTCGTCTGTTTAGGTGGGGACGGCACAATGAAGAACGCCTATCATCTCGTCAAAGAAGGTCTCAACGTCGTGACCTTACCCAAGACCATTGACAATGACGTCGCGATGACAGACGTAACATTCGGCTTTGACACCGCGATGGCTATCGCGACCGAGGCAATCGACCGGCTTCATAGCACGGCGGAGAGCCACCACCGAGTTATCATTGTGGAGACGATGGGCCATAGTTCGGGGTGGCTCGCCCTTGGATCGGGCGTGGCGGGTGGCGCAGACGTGATCCTCATCCCGGAGATCCCTTATGATATCGATATCATCGCCGAAGCTGTTCTCAGTCGCAGCCGGCGGGGCAAACGGTTCAGCATTGTCGCCTTGGCTGAGGGCGCCATTTCCCAAAAAAGGGTCAAGAAACTGGAGAAAAAAGGAAAGAAACAAAAGCCGAAGTCGAACCTCAGCAGGAAAGTAGCTCGCAAATTGGAGAAACGAACGGGCCTGGTATCACGGGTGACCTCGCTGGGTTATCTTCAACGCGGGGGCACACCTACTGCGACCGACCGGATGTTAGCCACCCAGCTGGGGACCGCGTGTGCACGGCTGATCCAAGAGAAGCACTACAATGTGATGGTAGCCCTGCAGAACGGCAAATCGGTGCCCGTGCCGCTCAAGGACGTTGCGGGAAAACGTCGTACCGTGCCCTT
>CAYMAQ010000060.1:0-17060 GCA_964388385.1 uncultured Anaerolineales bacterium
TATGTATAAATACAGTCCAGATCCAGATATAGAAGACTAGGATTGGTTGTCAAATAACTTCCGCGAAATCAAGCTGAAAGCGGTGCAGAAAGCACCCCAAACGTGGAAGTTATTGAGCTTTCAGCCCTAAACGTTTTCGTCATACCCATAGAAACGCAGAAGCGCTTCGGTTATTCACGCCCCCATCTATGGATATGAGGCACCTGCCCACGGCGCATCGTCGTTCTCAGACGACACGCCCGGATCCACCGCAAGTGCCTCATCGATGCCCGTGAAGGCTAAATCGGGACCGCCTTGGACTCCGACATCTCCCTGACCTCATCGGCCGTGACCTCTCGACCCAACTGCTCGGAGAAATAGATCCCCTCGGAGATCAGCATCGTGTTCAAGGCCACCTCCGCCGTGGGAAGCAGCGGGACCCGGCCCTGGAGAGCCGCAGCCCAATGGTGCTGTGAGCTGTCGTAGATATCACCGATCTCGCGGACGTTGTGCAGGCGATAATTGAACTGATCCAAATCCACCTTGCAGTCCAATGCCAGATGCTGGATATTGTGGTAGTAGCCGAAGGGATCCATTCGAACCCCGCCCTCGGAACCGACCACGTACGAACCCGCGAAACCATCCAGGTGAATGGCCCAGGATTCGATGATATCCAGCGAGATATTGTCGGCGAGCCGCACGAACCCCATGCCCAATTCCTCGACGTTGTATCCGCTCAACTCCAGGCGCCGCGAATCGATGGCGGTCTCCTGATAAGTCTTGCCGGTGATCCGCTTAACCTCGGGATTGCCCAACAGGTAGAGGATGTTGGAGATGTGATAGACGCCCATATCGTAGAACGCTCCGCCCCCGGAGGTCTGCTTCTGGACAAAGTTTTCACTTCCATATCCATCCACGTAGGGGCGCCCACGACGTCGGAAGCCGGTGGAGCGGGCGTGGTAGATCTTCCCCAGGTGCCCTTCCTCGATCAGGAACTTAGCCGCCTTCGTCTCGTCCGAATAGAGCGTGCCCAATTGAATGTGGAGCATCTTGCCGGTCTCTTGAGCCGTCTCCAACATCGTCGCCGCGTCCGTATAGGTCCCGGCCATCGGCTTCTCGCAGTAGACGTGTTTGCCGGCTCGGAGCGCCGCGACCGTCCCCGTCACGTGCAAGTTGTTATGGAGACAGATATCAACCGCTTCGATGTCATCCCGCTCCAACATCTTATGACCATTGTTATAGACATGCGGAATATCGAAAACCTCAGAGACCCGAGCGCCCTCCGGTTCGTCGATATCGGCCAGGGCTATGACCTCGACGTCCTCGATCTCCCGATAACGACGCAAATGATGCTTCCCGATCTGCCCAACCCCAATAATCCCAATGCGAACTTTGTCGGCCATGCGCACTCCTTTTTCTCAAACCTATAGGATAAACGGTGACTGAATGGTGGCCCACTTCCTGCTCGCCCTCCGCACCAAGACGTGGGCAGCAGCCGGTCGGCTCACGATATGCCCTATTGTAGCACGGAACCGCGGGTCTCGCCAAACCCGTCCCGGCGATACAAAAAGGGCCGGAGGCTAGAATCGAGATGATCTAACCTCCGGCCCTCGGTATGTGGCCCTGTCGTGCCGTTATCCAAACACACCTTTCAACATACTAAAGGCGCGTCTCGATAGAGCCCGGACGATCACAAAGACCTCCAGCACGATAATGAGGCCGACAAAACTGACAACCAACAATTGAACTTTATCCTCGGCGATAATGGGGATCAGCGGCGGCAATGGCACGCCCTCCTCCGCAGTCACACGGAAGAGCGGCACAAACATATTCGCAGCGACCGAACCAATCACCGCACCGGCAACCGATCCATAGGCTGTGAGGAACGCGTATTCGAGAACCACCTGCCCGGTGATCTGCTCGCGCAGAAGGCCCACCGCGCGCAGAATTGTCAGACGGTGCAGACGATCCTGCAGGGATGCATAGGTATAGATCAATAAGCCCATAATCGCCATCACGACGGCAGCCATAAAGCCGACGGAGAGCGTGCCGAAGACGCCCACGCGCTCTAACTGCGCGAGCTCCTCATCGATGAGCGCCTCGGCATTCCGGACCTTCCGAGTCTTGACCCCCATCGCTGCCGGGATCTGGTCGAGCACGTCCTGCCCCTGGACCCCATCCTCCAACTGCAGCCAGATGTTGTGAGGGGGCACGAGACCCATAAAGAAGGAGAGATATTCCAGATTCCCGATGAACGCGACCGACTCATCTTCGTAGACGGTGGGGAAATAATTATAGGTTCCGACGATCTTGAAAGTGGTCCGCACAAAGCTTTCGTAATTGATGCCAACCTGCACCACGATGTCATCCCCGACCTGGAGAGGATTGTCAGCCAGGATCTCCTCTGAGACGAGGATACTGTTGGACGCCAGCGCCAGCCGGTTCATCAAGGCGCCCAACGACTCACCGCGGGCAAAATCCTCGCGGAACCACGCCACCTGCGGGAACTTCAGACGATCGACTGCCAGGAACCGCCCTCGCACCTGCCCGCTCGCCGGAAGCTGAGAGGACATCGGGAAATCGCCCACGCGTGTCGCAGCCGTTACCCCGGATAAGGACTCGAAGTTCGCCGGTTGGGGTATCCACTCCCCGCTCACGATGGTGACGGAGGCTGATGACTCCGCGGAGTAAGGATAGACCCCAAAACTCAACTTGGAACCGGAAAAGTAGTACATGCGATCGATCAGCCACTGATCGAGGCTCGCAGCCATCGAGATCGTGTAGACGCCAAGCGCCAACGACACGATCACCAGCAGGAGCGGGTTGATGTACATCGTGCTGCGCCGGCCCAACTGTCGAAGCGCCAGGTGCGGCGTCGGCCACGGGATGAGGCTCGCGACAAAGTCCAACCCTTTCATGATTAAGGGGAAGATCCGCAGCGTCATCAACGCACCGGTCAGGATAAACAGCGCCGGGACGAGAATCAGCAGGGGGTCCTGGTAAAGGTCGGCGGGGCTGTCCGTCACTAACATCGAAAGGGATCCACGCTGCGTGAGCTGCCGCCAGGCATAGTACGTCGGCAGAATCAGCAGAAAGTCCAGGTAGGCACGATACCAGAACGGCCCCTTGACCGGGCGGGCACGCTCTCGATCCACATCCTTCGCGCTGAGACGCGTCGCGCGCGCCGCCGGGATCAACCGGGCCATCAGTGTGACGAAGAGCGCCAGAACGGTCACCGGGATGTTCAGTCCCCGCAAGTGAACCGGCAGCGGCTCCCGGGATACAAACGAGAGGAAGCTCGAGGTGTGGCCCATCAAGCGGGCCAACACCATCCCAGCACCGATGCCCAGCGGCGTGCCGATGACAAAGAGGATCATCTCCTCCATGAACGTCTGGGTCAGAATGCTCGTCGCGCGCATGCCACGGCTGACCAGCATCGCGGTCTCCCGCTGCTGCCATTGGGCGATGATCGCCGAGGAGAGCACCAGGAAATAGACCAGGAATCCCAGCGCCGGAAGATTGAAGCCCAACAACAGAATGGCTAACGTATCCCCTCGCGTGACGAAGGACTCCAGCGGATCGAGGGGCGGCGTATTAATTTTGGCGTTGGGAAGGAATTTGCCGATGACCACCTCTGCCCGGGAGAACCCATCGAGATAACTCTGGGCCAACTCAGGGTAGACGTTGGAGTCGTCCAGGATCAAATGCCAGCTCAGATACCAGGTCTTCTTCGGGACCATGGGCTGAATGCGGTCGATGTAATCCTGGCGCCGTACCAGGAACGCGTTGCGAAGCGTCGCATCCGGATTCTCGAACCAGAACTCATCCTCCGGATCCGAAGCCTGCCAGATACCCACGATCCGGACGCGTTCCGGGTTCCTGGAGAGGTTCTCACTCAATTGCAGTTCATCTCCGACGTTAGCCCCCATCGTCTCAGCAAGACGTGTATGCATCCAGACCTCAAGGACATCGCTTGACGTCCCCTCGGGATCCATCGGGCTGCCGGAGATAATCTCCATCTGCTCCACAACGTCGGCGATGTAGGCGACGTCCACCGTGCCGAGAAACTCCTCACCATACTGAGCGCTATCCGAGGTAGGCTGCAGCATGAGGTTGCCGCTATGCACCTGCATCCCCATATGCTGCAGGGGCAACCCGACCTCTGTGGAGAGCACGTTCGCCACCTCCCTCCCTAAATCCTCCGCCATCGGGAGAGAGATCGCCGTCTCACCCGATGGAAAAGTATAGACACTCGTGGAGAAGGGAGGGCGTTCGGTCATTTCACTGAACGCTTCAAGTTCCCGGTTGAGCATCACCTGATCAACAGCCTGAGAGAAGAGCGAGGCACTACTCACCAGACCGACTGCCAGGACCACACCCAACAACGCCAAGAAGGTCAGGCCCGGATGATGAATCAATCGTTCAACAGCGAACTGCACAATACCCAAGAACCTATTGAGACGTTTAAACATATCCTCTACCTGTTAGAAATGATAAGGAGGAAAAACCTCCGCCAACACAAAAGACTCCGAGTTGTGAATAAAAAAAGGACAACTCAATAACGTAACCCGATTACATCCCGCTTTTGATATGGCGCGCCGGGATTTCAGCATAATTCTCAACCCTACAAGAATCAAACCCTACGCAGCCTGTCATAGCATTATAACAGATACTTTACCTCCAACAATATCCAGCACCTATCCAGCAAGAGTATAATAGGGCGATCGCAGTTGGCCGAAAAGGCTCAAAGTACCCTAACGGGCATCTTCGTCCCCGCGTTTTAGGGGCAGTTTCGGGACCAAATGTCCCCTTAGCCAAGGCTCGTATCGCAAAAAAAGGGCTTTGAGCCCTCACAGCCAGTGCCTTTGGGGCATAATGAGACGCTTCAGAACGCCTCTATGCCGTTCCTGCAGCGGGACTTACCTCCGGTTCCGATCTGGGGATCCGTCGGTAAAGCAGCGCAGCGGTTAATCTGAGCGCGGCGGAGATGAAGAAAACCGCCCGGATTCCAATCAAACTCACCAGATTGGTCCCTACCAGCGGCGCGATAAATGCGGCGATATTCGCGAGAATCGCATAGATCGCCAAGTAGGTGGGCCTTCGGGCCTCCGGCGAGTTTTTCAACAACAGATTGTACCGCGCCAGCATCACAGCCGAGCCAAACGCCCGGGGGATGAGAATGATAAAGAGATGCGGTGTCAGGCTTGTCGCCAATCCCGTCAGCAGGGGGAAAAACGCCATCATGGGGGTAGCAGCCAGGAGGATTTTCCGGTCGCCTGCCTTCTCTATGTGGCGAGGCCAGAACCGGTACGCCGCAATCGCAGCGACGCTGGCTAACGTGGCCCGCCACCCGATCCAGCTCTCCGAGGCACCGAGATGTTCGATAAAGTAGATGTTGTAGAGTGGCGATGCGATGGAGACCGCCCATTGGTAGACGAAGGTCCCCAACACCAGGGCCGAAAAATGCCGCGAACCGAAGAGTATGGCCCGGACAGTTCCCAGCGTCAATCCTTTTTCGTGAGTCTGGGATGCTCTCTCGCGCGGCGGCACCTTGATCTTCCGGACGTGCCACAGGCTGACCATCGCGCCGATAAACGCCAGCAGGAAGATAATCTGATAATTGAGGGGGAACGGAATCCATTCCAGCAGACTGCCCATCAGCGGGACGACGCTCAGCATGATCAGGTGCGTCATCATACTCCGCGTACTGACGACGCGGGCCCGTTCGTGCGCCGGCACCACGTCGGCAAAGAAGCTGTCCCATCCGGCGGCAGAGAGGATGCCCGGGACACCGACCATGACGACCAGGGCCACCAGCAGCTCGGCGCGCGGCACCTGTCGGAGAATGGGCAGAGAGGCCAACCACGGAAGCAGGAAGATCAACAGGTAAAACGACCGCCCAAGCAGAAGACTGCGGAAGATGAGAGATTTTCGATCGGAGGTACGCTCCATCCACTGGGCCGCCGGTCCGCGGAGCAGCACGACCATCAGGCTCGGGATCGAGGCCCGCAGCCCCAGCAGGGTCTCCGAGGCACCCAGCCGGATAGCATAGACGTTGATGTAGGTATTGACCGCAGAAGCCAGCCCCAGCCAGATGAGATCTTGATAGAGATGCCAGATGTTACGCTGTCGGACGTGACGCGGATCCGGTCCCCGGAAAAAGGGCAGAAACCGTTTCCTGAGCCACCATTGCACGCGCTTTGTTATCGCCATACCAAACGCCGGACCCCTTCATTTTAACTTTGATTCAACCAGAAGGGCGTGACAGGCCCAATATCCCTGGGCTGTGTCACGCCCGATATCCAAACCCTCAAGACCCTACCAGACCGTATATCCCCCATCGATGACCAGGGTCTCACCGGTCACATAGCTCGAAGCCTCAGAGGCGAGGTAAACTGCGGCAGGTCCCAACTCCTCCGGCTTGCCCGGTCGTTTCATCGGAATCGATTCGATCCAGACGCCCCCGTACTCGGGATCCTCGAAGAACGGCTCCGCCATCGCGGTTGCCATATAGCCGGGGGCGATCGCGTTGACCCGAATGTGATACGGGGCCCATTCCGATGCCAGGGACTTCGTCAACTGAATCACTGCGGCCTTGGAGGCATTGTACGACGCCTGGCACTGCGGGCGGTTGACGATCAGGCCCGACATCGAGGCGATGTTGATAATCCGCCCGGCCCGTCGCGAGATCATATGGCGCCCCACCGCTTGAGCACAGAGAAAAACCCCGGTCAGATTGACGTCGATGACCTGCTGCCAATCCGCGACCTTGACCTTTTCGGCCTCCAGGTGTTGCACGACCCCCGCGTTGTTCATCAGGAAATCGATCTTCCCGAACTCAGAGATCGCCTGCGCGACCATCGCCTCCACGCTGTCACGGTCTCGCACGTCTGTCTTGACGAACAAACCCCGACGGCCCAGACGCTCGATCTCATTCACCGTCCTGGGACCGGTCTCCGGATTGATCTCCGCGACGACAACGTCAGCGCCAGCTTCGGCAAATGCCTGACAAAACGCCCGACCCAACCCCTGCCCGCCCCCGGTGACAACACCCACCTGATCTTCCAGCGAGAACTTATCTAAGATCATCCACAACCTCCATATAAGACCTCAACCCCTACGACAACTATTTTCCAAGCGCACCGCCCCGGCGGTCAAAGATCGGAATGCTCGGCGACGCGAACGACCGCCCGGAGCACTCCATCCTTGTAATCCGCCACGATCTCAAAGGCCGAATCGATCTCCTCCATTGAGACGTGATGGGTCGCCACCGAATCGACATCGATGACCCCGCTTTCCACCAGTTGAATCGCGCGAGGATAGGTGTGCTTCATCCGCCGGACGAGCTTAATCGTCAGACCCTTGCGCCGCACCTCCGAAGCGGTCATCGTCATCGTGTTGTCATCAGGAATCCCAACGACGACGACTTTGCCGCCGGGCCGCGCCACACGAGCCGATTGATCCGGGGTCTCGGAAGCGCCGGCCGCCTCGAACGCGACGTCTACACCCCGTCCGTCCGTGGCCTCCATAATCCGCGCCACCACATCCTCCGAATCGGGATCGAAAGTCGCATCCGCAGCGTACTGCGCGGCGAAATCACGCCGGCTGGCAATCGGCTCGGTCACAAAGATCGGCGCCGCGCCGGAAGCCCGCGCCATCGCCGCGGTCAAGAGACCAATTGGCCCCCCGCCCAACACCGCAACCGACTGACCGACCTTCAGATGGGCCAGGTCGACCGTGTGAATGGCGACCCCCAGGGGCTCCAGCATTGCGCCCTCGTCCGGGGTCAACGTCTCTGGAAGCGGGAAGCAGTTCTCCGCCGGCATCACGATGTACTCGGCCATTGCGCCGACGTGATTCGGGGAGCCCACAAACAGATTGTTAGGGCAGATATTGGGGTGCCCCTTGAGACAGAACTCACACGTCCCACAGGAGATCGCGGGTTCGACCGCCACCAGCTGCCCAATCGGGAGGCGCCGTTCGTCGACCTCCGGGCCGGTCTCGACGACCCAGCCGGAAAACTCGTGCCCGATGATCATCCCCTCATCGACCACCGCACCGCCAATCTCACCCTCGCTGTAGTAATGATGGTCCGACCCACATATCCCCACGGACGCAACCTTGATCAACACTTCATCGGCTGCCGGCGCCCGGGGGCTGGGAACCTCCATCACCCGCACATCCCGAAGGCCAAAAAGCCCCACTGCTTTCATCGTATCCTGTCCCTCCCAGGTTGATGGTTTCATCGTTATCAATCTTTCCCTACCGAATCCGGCTCTTCTCATCCGCCTGCCACATATCCGCATTCGAGCCCAGTTTCGCCTTGAGGGGCTCGGTCGCCCGGTTCAGAGCTTCGACCATGTCGACGGGGAGATCCAGCGATGCAGCCTCCGCGTTCGATTGGATCTGCTCCGGGTTCCGGGCACCCGCGATGACCGTTGTGACACCGGGGCGTTGCAGCAGCCACGCCAGCGCCACTTTGACCATCGGAAGGCCGGCTTCCTCGCAGATGCTGCGGATAGCCGCCAACGCCCGGCTCGTCTCGGCCTCGGCGCCCTCCTGCCCATGGCGGGTCATCGGACGGTCGGACGAGAAGTGGCGGGTGCGGGCCCGTCCATCGGGAATATCCTCGATGGTTTCAAACTTGCCCGTCAGAATCCCGTGCATCAACGGGCTGTACGGGGCGATACTGACCTGGTGCTCCATACACGTAGGAACGATCTCGTATTCGATGGCCCGGAAGAGCAGGCTGTACGCGACCTGGTTGACCTCCACGTGGCCGATCTCCAGGATCTCCTGCAGGTCCTGCTTGCCAAAATTCGAGCAACCGACGAAGCGGATCTTGCCCTCATCCTTGAGGCGGGCCATCTCACCCATCGTGTCCGCCAGGGGAATGTCCCAGTTGGGCCAGTGGATATAATAGACGTCGATGTAATCCGTGCCCAACCGGCGCAGGCTGTCCTCACAGGACGCCCGCAGATCTTGGGGTCGAAGGTTGCTGTTGGAGACCTTCGTCGCGATCACGACGTCATCCCGCATCCCTTGGAATGCCTTGCCCAGCAGCTGCTCCGACCGACCGTCCCCGTAAGCCTCGGCGGTGTCGAAGAAATTGACCCCGACGTCGACCGCCGTGCGCAACGCCTCGATCGCCGCGGTCTCATCCTGCTCGCCCCAGACACGCCCGCCAGCAATGGCCCAACAGCCCATCGTGATCACACTGACATCGAGGTCGCTCATACCCAATGTTCGATACTCCATCGTGGCCTCCTGAAATTAATCGTAAACGTACAGTATCTCTCTTGTCTCTGACGTCCATTATAGTCCTGACCCTGGAACGATGCGCCAACCGGAAGATCGGCTCACAGGCCCGGCGTGCAGGCAGAGACGCTACGCACGCCGAATCCGGACCTGCCCCATCAGCCCCCACGGCCATACGACGTACTCCGGCGTATAGGCCTCACCCTCCCGCCGGAAGGACCGCGAGTCGGTCCATGCCTCGTACCCGGCCTTCCGGTGCAACGGTCCCAACATATTACGCGGACTGGAGACGACCTCAATCCCAATCTCGTTCTCCCCCTCATTCAGATAGGGCGTGAGATCGAAATCGTTCGCGTCCTGCCACGGGATGTGTCCGACGACCTCTCCGTTGACGTGGATAGCGACATCCACCGCGGAGACAGACCCTAACGTCAGGATGAGCGTCTCGTCCGACTCGTGGGTCAGCGTATCGAGATAGACCATGCTGCCGGCATAGTGGAAATAGCCCTGCAGACACCAATCCCCGAAGTGAAGGGTCTCGGGTTCCCGGACAATCGCACGCTGGACGTCGACGCCAAAGTCCCCCAGAATGAAGCAATCCTCGACCTCCATCCGATTCTCGTAGTCGGTCGCCAACGTCAAGGTGTTGATACCGGGCTCTAACGCCGGCAGCGCCACCTTAGCAAAGCTCCGGTCGAGGTACCAGCCAACGCGTTCGTTCGAGACCGGCTCGTCGTTGAGGGTGATCGTGTAATCCTCCGCCCCCTCGACGACCAGGAAGACCGGCGTCGTCGGCACGTCGTGCACGTTAAAGGTAAACTGGAACGCCACGGGCGTGCCGTCGTTGGGGTGGGGCTCATCGACCCATTGATACCGCTGGGGAAGGCCGTTATAATAGATAGCCCGCATGTCCAGTGCGTCGCGGATGGCGTTCTGGGCCTTCCAGACCGTCATCGGCTCGCTCCATCCCTCCGACTTCATCCGGTACCGGCAGACGTCCAGCGTCAACAGGTTAGGATCGGTACGACGAAAGTCGCAGACCGGCCCGATAAATGCGGAGAAGGAAAATCGCCGGGGCTCGGAGCGTCCGGCCCGCATCGCCAGCGCCTGCTCATTCACCACCGGGGGGTGCTCCCGATCCATCACGTACATACGCGAGCCCGCGGAATCGAAATCGGCCTCGAACCGAACGCCCGCCTGGAGGACGGTCACCGGCACCGGCGCGACCTCCCCGCTTAGAAGATCCCACGACTCCACCCGTCCCACCCCCTCAAAGGTCAGATAGGTCCGGTACGCGTTATTCGGATCGTTGTTGACGATGAAGAAGACCTGACGTCCGTCATCGAGTTCCCGCTGCATCGCGAGGAAACGGTTTAACTCGGCCCCGTGCTGGTCGCGAATGCTGATGCGACGCGAAGTTGAGGACTCCAGCGCGCGTTCCAGCGCCTCGATGTCGCGTAACACCGTGACGTCGGAACGTGCAAAGAAAGAGGTCAACGCGACACTATCCACGGCCTCCATCTGCATCGGTACCGGCTCAAAGGCGATCACGCGACCGCCCGCATCGACGAACTGCTGCAGAAGCTCGAAGGTGCTGGCGAGCATCGTGGTCGTGCCCGGCGGGATCACGACGACCTTGTACGGCGCCGCATTGACCCACAGCGTCGCATCCTCAACCCTGCCGTGCGTGGCCATGATCTGCTCGTCACCAAAATCGAAGTCGTAATGGGTTGCGAGCACCGCCCGCGTAAAGGCATTGACCGTCTCGCCGTAGGCGTCAGCCCGCTTGACGCCGCCGCTGAAGTCGCCGGCATCCCCCACCATCGACCAACCGGTCGCCGTGGGGTGGAGCACCAATACGTCGCGGATGACCTCACCTGCGGTCGTCAACAGCCCCACGCGTGCAAAGTAGTCCTCCACGACCCCGTTGTACTTCCACCAGGTCGTGTTGTAATTGAAGGCGGGGGGATAATCGCGCTTTCTGCATCCGCGCAGCGTGTAGAGTGCCAGGTGCTGGCAGCGCAGGTTCACGCCCAGAACATACTGCCAATCGCCCACCCACTTCTGCTCTTCAAAGGTCATCTCCCAGCCCGAGCAGCCGTAGGTCTCCGAGAGCACCCGCTCGCGCTCGAACTGGTGGGCGACACTCGTACACTGCTTCACGGTCAGGTTTTCGTGCGTCTGAACCATCAACATGTCGATGCCGGGCACAGCCTGGTATTGATAGTGCGGCATAATCGCGCCGCCCCGCACGATGCCACTGCCCAATTGATTCTCAGCCAGGTAATGGCCCGTAAACGCCAGGCCGTGCGCGTCGCACCACGCACCGATCTGTTTGGAGTACGCCTCGGTATAGCGCTCGCTGACCGTCCACCAATAATCGTGTCGCGTCTTGGTCGAGGATTCACCATCCAGGAAGAGGTAAGGGATCACGTCCAGGAGGTCATAACCGCGCCGTGCCGCGAAATAAGCATCCAGCCCATCCGTCCACGGAACCCAGGGATGCTCGGCGCCGATGCTCGCCCCGGCGATGTTGGGCTCATCGGTGAAGATACCCGGTATCGTATCCCCAAAAGCGTCACCCACCTCGTCGGCGTAGGCTTCGTAGGTGATGTCGATAAATGCGGCGACCGACTCGGGATTCAGATTATCAGGCGGAGCGTCATCGTTGTAACGCTCACTCATGTCCGCGATCTCTCGTCGGAAAGCCAACAGCGTTTCCCCTTCCGCCGCCTCGGCTCCCGCATCCGTCGCGATCCGCGCCACCCGCCGCACCGAGTGATCCTCAACCTCGGCACGGAAGAGGGCCAATACATCCTCTGCGGGCTCGTAGACGTCGACCTCGACCATTGCCAGGCGCTTTGCGCGGTACGCATCCCCACCCCGGGCGGGCACCAGCCCGCCTGCCGCGCCCGAAGGCCAGCGATCCTCATCGTAGAGCCAGGCGTACGTCCCCGCCTCCGCGGCTGCATCTACCGTCTCACGGATGCACGTCAACCAGTGAGAGCCCATATAGACGGTCTCCAGGCCCTCCCGGGAGTGCATGAAGAAGCCCCCCATGCCGTGGGCTTTCATATCGTGCACCTGCCGAACCAACTCATCGACTTCCAACCGATCGTTCCACGACCAAAAGGGCGCACCTCGGTACCACGTGGAAGGTTTCTTAAACAGCGATTTGAGGTCACGCATCAGCCCAGCCTCCTTAGGCGAACCGTTATGATACAGATCCAAACACGAATCACCAAACTTTTCCGTGATACCCACGGCAACGCAGAAACGTTTCGGGTATTCATGACCGGATCCCTAAATCCCAACGCAAGATCCCTATCGCATTGTACACGTAATAAAGTCCCTAGCAAAAACAGACAACACCTACCATGATAGAAAACGTCCCACAGCGCTCAAGCACTGTGGGACGTTCAGATCAAGAAACGATCAACCCCGGAGACTACGCCAGGCCCGCCTGTTTCTTGAGATCGTCAACCTTATCCAAACGCTCCCAAGGCAGGTCCAGATCCGGTCGACCGAAATGACCATAGGCCGCGGTCTGTTTGTAGATCGGACGCAGGAGATCCAGATGGCGAATAATGGCCCCGGGTCGTAGATCGAAGTTGTCGCGAATCAACTTGACGATGACGTCGTCGGAAACCTTGCCGGTACCGAAGGTCTCGACCGCAATGCTGGTGGGTCTCGCCACGCCGATCGCATAGCTCACCAGGACCTCCAACCGATCGGCGACGCCCGCTGCCACCAGGTTCTTTGCCACGTAACGGATCATGTAAGTTGCCGAGCGGTCGACCTTCGTCGGATCCTTGCCCGAGAACGCGCCGCCACCGTGGCGCGCTACGCCGCCGTAGGTATCGACGATGACTTTCCGTCCGGTCAGTCCGGCATCGCCCTTGGGCCCGCCGGTGACGAATCGTCCGGTGGGATTGATGAGATACCGGGTCTTCTCATCGAGCAGTTCCGCCGGGACGATGGCGTTGATGACGTGCTCAATCAAATCGGCCTCAATCTGGTCGTGCGGGACGTCAGGATGGTGCTGGGTAGAGATCACGATCGTGTCCACACGCTTGGGCTTGCCATAACTGTATTCAACGGTCACCTGACTCTTGCCATCAGGCCGCAGATAATCCATCGTGCCGTTCTTGCGGACTTCGGCCATGCGCCGGCACAGCCCGTGAGAGAGTGAAGTCGAGAGCGGCATATAAGTCTCCGTCTCGTTACAGGCAAAGCCGATCATCATACCCTGATCGCCGGCTCCCAGCGCCTTGATCTGCTGCTCCGCCGTCATCTCGCCCTTTTTGGCCTCCAGGGCCTCGTCCACGCCCATCGCAATATCCGAGCTCTGCTCCTTGATAGAGACCAAGACCCCGCAAGTCTCGCCGTCAAAGCCGTATTTGGCCCGGTCATAACCGATGTCCATGATAGTCTGGCGGGCGATCTCGGCGATCTCCACGTACGCTTCCGTCGTGATCTCACCGGTCACAAAGACCAGCCCGGTGGTCACCGCGCAATCGCACGCGACCCGTGCGTCCGGATCCTGGGCCAGAATTGCGTCAAGCACCGCATCCGAGATTTGATCGCAGATCTTATCCGGATGCCCCTCCGTCACCGACTCCGAGGTGAAGAAATACTGCGGAGCGGTCATAAACGTCGTCGTCATTGTCACCTACCTCCAATACAAATAGCTATAGGAATGTTATCATATGCGGGTCGGTGCCTCGCGGACCCGGAAGCTTTCCCCAGGAAAAACTCGACCTCCCCGGGACCGGATCGGGTAAGTATCTCTCGACGCACCGAAGCCAAGCCAGAGTGGCACACGCAAAGCGCACAGTCGCGTTCTTTTTGTCGATAGCGCCAAGCCTGGTACAGGCCGATCCCGACCAACTTCCCGTAGGGTACCGCACTCCCCCAAAAACGCAACCTTCCGCCATCAGATTGTCTGAGCACCGTGAGCCGATCCGGGCTCTGTCAGCATACGTCAACTGGCTGAAAGCCACACGACGGGTTCCGGGGATTCAAAAAGCCTCCTTCACGGGTCTGCCCCTCCTGACGCTGGACAGGGAGATCCGAGATATCGCCCGCTGATCGATCAGGCTTGTCGCCGCAGCCCTCGGATCAGGACGATCAAAAGCCCAACCACGAGAAGCACACATCCTAACGCCAGCACCGCCCGCGTGATGGGATAGTCCGCGATGATGGCGCGGTAGATCGATGAGGGCTCGGGGGAATCGGATACGCGCTTGACGCGCAGATATTCGTCGGTCCCCACCCAATCCAGCAGCCATCCCACCCACGAGGGAAACGCCGCCCGGGCCTCGGAAGGCGGAATCATCTCGGGATGCCCCACGCGGTAGGCTTGACCTTGCGCGGCGATTACCGCGCCATTAGCCGCGATCACGTTGCGACACCAGTCGGTGTCGGCGCCGTAGGGCAGCGGGATCACAAACCCGTCCTCGACCTCCCAGGCTACAACGGGCGTGGTGTAGATCCTTCCTGACCTGCGGCCCTCGTGCTGCACAATCGCATAAGGGCTGGAAGGCCGCCCGGCAAAGGAAAGCGTGATCGGATTGAGGACAGCCCGGTTGAAATAGCGAACGCGGTCCTTGATCGTCTCAAAATTCATCGTCTGTTGACCCCTTTCACAGATGGCTATCCCCCATTCCTACGATAGCCCGACCTGATCTCGCTAACACATCACCCAACCCATCTTAGCACACTTTCCCGACCTCACGATCCGAGGACGCCTCCAAATCTTATTTGATCACCCGCCCAATTTATGCTATTGTTATGCCTATAGCTCCCGTAGAAATGAGGATTCCCAATGGCTTCAAAAGATGAGATCCATAATGACCCCCTGATGTTCCGTTTTTCGATGTACGGCTTTCTCAAGAACCTGCGGTTCTTCGAACCGTTCCTGGTGCTCTTCTTCCGCGATGCGGGGCTGAGTTTCTTCCAGATCGGGATGCTCTACGCCGTGCGGGACATTTCGACGAACCTGTTGGAAATTCCGGCGGGGGTCGTCGCGGACACGGCAGGTCGACGCCGATCGATGGTTCTCTCGTTCCTCTCCTACATCGTCTCCTTCATGGTCTTTTACACATTACCGGGGTTCGTAAGCTACGCCCTGGCAATGGTTATCTTCGGCATCGGGGAAGCATTCCGCTCGGGCACCCACAAGGCTCTGATCCTCGAGCATCTGCGCCTCAGCGATATGGAGCACCTCAAAGTGCCCTATTACGGACGCACACGCGCTGCCTCGCAGATGGGGTCGGCGCTCAACTCCCTGATCGCGGCGTCGTTGGTCTTCTACACCGGCAACTACCGGTACGTCTTTCTCGCCTCGATCGTGCCCTACGTGATCGACCTCTTCAATCTGGCGACGTACCCGCGCCGCCTCGACGGCGACCTGGCCGAATTGGACCTTCAGACGCTGCCCCGACAGATAAAAGCGACCACCCGAACCTTTCTGAACCTATTTCGGAACCCCCGGGCGATGCGGGCCATCCTCAACAGCTCCGGATTCGACGCCTTTTACAAGGCGACCAAGGATTATCTACAGCCGATCCTTCAAACGTTCGCACTGAGCCTGCCCCTGTTTGTCACGCTGGAGAACGAGAGGCGCTCATCCCTGATCATCGGTATCGTCTACTTCGTTATCTTTCTGCTGAGCAGCTACGCTTCACGCATGGCCGGACGTGTGAGCGATCGCTTTACCGACGTGGCGCAGGCGATCAACCTCACCTTTCTCCTCGGCGCCGGTTTCCTGGTGACCGCGGGCCTGGCCTCCTGGCAGGACATCCGGGTGCTCTCAATCCTCGTCTTTCTGGGCCTCTACCTCCTTCACAACGTCCGCAAGCCGCTCAACGTTGCGTTCATCAGCGATCAGATCGAGAGTCAAGTGATGGCTTCCGGCCTCTCCGTCGAATCGCAGCTGGTCACCCTGCTGATGGCAGTGATCGCCCCTATCCTGGGCGCGTTGGCCGATCTTATCGGCGTCGGCGGCGCGCTGGCGATTCTGGGCCTGGCGATGTTAGCGTTAGCCGTCCTTGCCCGTGTGGAGCTTCCCAAGCTGGCAATCGAATCATCGATGACAGATCAAAATGAGGGTAAACGATGAAAATCACCGGTACGTTTCTCGACGAGATCACCCACGACATCCCCTCCAACAACTGGGGTCGGGCGGACTGGGCCCGAGAGTTTCAGATCATGAAGGGCATCGGTATCGACACGGTCATCCTGATTCGTGCCGGATGCGGTCGTATCGCCACCTATCCCTCCCAGGTGCTGCAGCGCGAAGTGGACATCTATCCCGTCTACGAGGACCTGGTGGATCGGTTCTTGACTCTGGCAGAGGAGAACGGGATGACGTTTTTCTTCGGCACCTATGATTCGGTCTCTCATACCCAACAAGCACGGACGATCCAGGAGCACCTGGATCTGGGCCGCGCGTTCATCGAGGAGGCGTGGGACCGGTACGGACACCGTGAGGCGTTCAAAGGCTGGTATCTCACCTTCGAGATCAGCCGCAAGGATCCCACGCGCCTGGCGTGCCTGCGCCGGTTGGGGGAGCGCTGCAAGCAGCTCTCACCCCACCTCCCTACGCTGATCTCGCCGTACATCGCCGGGGACAAGCTGGTCAACGATCCGATCTCGCTTGAGGACCACTATGCAGACTGGGATGAGATCCTGGCAACCCTGGAGGGGGTGATCGACATCGTCGCCTTCCAGGACGGTCAGGTGGACTACGACGTCCTGCCCGATTTCCTGCGGGCGAACAGCGAACTGATCGCCAAGCACGAGATGCGCGCGTGGTCCAA
>CAYMAQ010000061.1:0-7739 GCA_964388385.1 uncultured Anaerolineales bacterium
CAACATGCCGGGGCCCGGCTGCCCCTACACTTCGAAATGCCCGTAGACCTCCGACTTCGTCAACTTGCCGGCAGCCACCGCCAGGATCTCCTCGTAGAGCGCGACGCCCATCGCATCGACGGTCTGTTCCCCCCGGATGATCGGCGTCGCATCGAAATCCGCGTTATCGCGGATCAGCTGCATCCGCTTTGGGTTCGCGATCACTTTGATCACCGGGATCAGCCCGCCGGTCGTCGACCCGCACCCGGTCGTGAACATCGCCAGATGGGCACCGCAGGCTGCAAACTGGTTGATCCCCTCGGGATCGCCGTGGAAGAACCCCGAACCGGGCTCCGCCACCTGGAGGTAAAAGCCCTTGCCCGGCGGCGGGCCGTAGCGCCGCAGAACGCCCTGGAGCGGGTGGGTGCCCGATTTGGCCAGGGCGCCGTAGGACTTCTCCTCGATGCTGGTCAGCCCGCCCTGGATGTTGCCGTATCCCCAACTGAAGCGGCCCGATTCGAAGGAGCGCCGCTCTGCCTCCGCGATGGCCTCGCGGACGTCCTCGGCGACCTCCGGATTGACCGCACGATCGGCCAGGATCTCGCCGCAGCCCAGGAGTTCGCTCAACTCGGTGTGCATATACGTACCCCCGTCGTCGATCAGCCGGTCCGCCGCCGCGCCGACCACGGGGTTGGACGCCAGCCCGGAGGTCGCGTCGGAGCCGCCGCACTCCGCACCGACGATCAGGTCCGCCGGTGTCATCGGCACGCGCTCGGCGAGTGCCGCCTGCTGGATCAGCGCTGCCAGCCTCCGCGACCCCTCCTCGACCGTGCGCAGGTCGCCGCCGCATTCGTTGATCTTGATCGCCTCGACCGGGCGCCCGGAGTCGGCGATGGCCTCGGCGACGTCGTAGGCGTCGGTGCCCTCGCAGCCCAGCCCGACCACCAGGGCAGCCGCGCTGGCGGAGTGGGTGCCCAGCGCCGCGAGCTTGTTGAACGCCCCCTCAATCAGCGAGCAGCCCCCCGGATATCCGAAGATCTGCGTGTGCTCCGGGAAGAGCGTCTTGAGTTTCTGCGCGACGTAACGCGAGCAGTCGGTGGTGAAGACGATGGACACTTTATTCCGAATCCCGATCTGTCCGTCGGGACGTGCGTAACCTAGAAATTGCATCGGTCTCTCCTCCTCAGGCGCGCAGGCCGTACTTCTCGCGGCGGAACCCGAACCGCTCGCTGCGGCAGTTGTGGACGTGAACCCAGGCGCCGGGCTCGATGGCTTCCAGCGCGTTCCCGATGGGCAGGCCGTATTTCAGGATCGGCGCACCCTCCGGGATGGGCGCCAGGGCGAACTTGTGGCCGAACGCGATATCACCCCGCAGGGTCACCGTGTGGGTGACGTCCTCCAGGGTGATCGTGACGCCCTCGCCCACCCTGAGATCGGTGAGTGCCGTTGCCACGTTATCGTCAGGATGCAGCAGAATCGCACGTTGGGGCATGGATGCCTCCATAGGAACCTCCTTGATGAGCCAATGGTTGCGAAGCTACGCATACCTTTATTCTATACCTGATGGTGAGGTTGTCACCTTTCAACGGCGTGATCCGGGTTCTTCCTCCCTTTGGGGGATTGTGGAAGTTCGTATGCACGTGACGGGTGAAGGTCCCCGCGTGAATCCGAGCCTTCAGGTCCGCGACCAAGCGCGAGCCCTCCGCCGATCTGACCTCAATGCCGGGTGGGATACGGAGTCCCCGGCGAGATAATGCGGGCCCACGTAAGCCAGGGTGCGATCCAGCGTGGGGATAGTGTATCCCTTGATCTCCAGGTCCTCCACGGCGGTTCGCTAGTTTTCGCCTTGGTCACCCCTTGTCAGTGCATCGCAGTCTTTGATAATAGTATTGAGGTTTGGCGTTTTGAAACTGATACCAGGCGCGGGTTGGCGATTGTGCTTGATATCTGGCGGTGTATGCATATGATGCGGAAACGTGGATGCCAAGCTTGGATTGTTGGGATGAGGTTGAGAATCGTACCAGCGGACTTTCTGATCCCCTTGAAAGACAGTGTAGCTGTAGTGTCGTATGCGTTCGGTTTTGAAATCCAGTATCTCGACGATCTGGATGACTAGGCCATTGCTCAACGTTAGCTGCCCCTGGACGATAGCTGTTAATGCACTTGTGCTGTACATATGTAAGGTTGAATTCACAACTTCAGGATACCGCTCAAGAATCTCATAGACCAGGTGCTCATATTCGGGGCGCGTCAGGAATGCCATAGAGTCGAGATTTTACGCCGAAACGGGATCGAGTTTCGGTTCCTGGGGATCGATTTGGATTGATGTGTCTTCATCGGCTTCTGCCCGGAGTTTTTGCATACGTGCTTCGGAGATGATTTGAAGTGCTTCTTCGCGATCCCTCTTGACCTCGTGAAAAGCAGCCCACATAGCAAAGTCTTCCGTGTGTTCTCCATTATCGAGCAGTCCTTGGGAGTAGAGTTCGTAAAAATCACGCGAACTGAGCCAGTACCGGCGCTCAAAACGGCGGGTCTGCTCATCGGCTACCCGCAGATCATCCAGAACCTCTGTGATCGTGACCGTTTCCATATCCAACTCCTATCTATTGTGCCCAACAGCCAGTAAGCGTGTCTTGCCCGTTGGTTCTTGGAAGTAAGCCCGGTACCTGGTGAAAGACTTTAGATCTAGCCGGAGTCTCTTCGCCCTTTTGCTGACGATGAGGTCAGAAGAACCGGTGCCCGCCAGACAACGCGATCGGCAATTACCAGAGCGGGGTCGCCACCGACCATCAGGTTACCGACCTCGCTCACGGGCCAACCCGTCACCTTGTGCCGGGCTGTGTTGGTATTGACCGCGATGGTCGCGTGTACGGCGATCGTCACGTCAAGCTGTCTGCCTTCAGTGAGGCCCGGTCCATCCAGAACGATGTGAGGGGAAAGTTGAGCTTTCATGATGATCCTATGGTACTATCATTTTTCCGCTGGTCAACGGACATCGCATACAGCGATGGTAGTTGGATTCAGCAACCCCTGGCATTTCCATTTTCCCCGCTGGCGGTGCAGAGGGGGGGATTGCCGCCGATGAACCCTACGGGCAGGCTGTGCACCCTCGAAGGCGGCTTCCCAGGGCAACGGCTGTTAGCCAGAACCGAGCCCCTACGGCCCCGCATACCTCCGCAGAATCAGCGGCAGGAACACCTCCCGCCGTGATGACGCGATGACGTAGCGGCGGGGTACACATTAAAACGCGGGCCATACCCCCTTCCCCTCTCCACCGCAGTGGAGAGGGGAAGGGCCGGGGATGGGGTGAGGTGCTCTACTCCCGGAACACCACCGGCAGGAAGATTGTCACCTTCTCGACCGTAAAGCTCACCGTCGCTGGCAGCACCGTCCCGCCGTCCGGGTAGATCTGCCCCGCACCGAGCGTCAGCGTATACGTGGTCCCGGCGGTGAACGCCTCGTGTGCCACCGTGACCCGATCGCCGAATCCCTCTGCGACCGCGAGCGGTGCCGTCCCGGACCAGACCGGCGTGATGACCACCGTCGGCGTGATGCTCACCTGGACCCCCGTTACGACCGTCGCGTAGGTGATGACCGGCGTGGCATCGAGCGCCAGGGTCAGGTTGTCCCATATCGGGCGGTGGGGCCGGGCGATCCTCACCCGGTGATCCTCCACCTCGCCGAAGTACGTGCTTCCGGTCGGCCATTCGTAGTTCGCTGCGTAATCCAGCCGGAACCGTAGCCACAGATCGATAAGGTCGCTGTTTCCGAAGACGCCGGATGGCAGGAGGAACGGTCGCGTGACGCCGAGACTCGGCTGCCCCGCAGGCCAGACCCCCGCCTGCCCTGGATACCCGGACCAATTGACGAGCATCTCACCGGCGTCCAGCCAGTCGCCGTCTCGGTTCCAATCGACCCAGCCGTGCACGTGGAGCGGTGCCGCGATCCCGTAGCGCACCGTCCCCGTGGGATATGCCACCGTCGGGGTGAAAGTCACCGTGCCTGCCACCGGATCGGCGGTGACGCCGTCGTCGTAACGGTCGCGGTCGACCTGAAGGCTGTCCCACTCGCCGTCGCGCCAGGGCCCCAGCCATTCGTACCACCAGATGGTGTGGCTCGCACCTCCATGCCAGGCCAGGCTCCGGTAGGGCGGATCCGGCGCATCTCCGTAGTCGGGCGGCATCGCCAGGGCCGGCGCCCAGAACCACGGCCACCACCACCAGGGCCAGGGCCACCACCACCACCAGCACCACCAGAATCGGCCGGGCCACCAGAACCACCAGCCCGTCGACCACCCTATCCACCCCCATCCGTGCCATGGCCACCACCAGCACGGCGTCCACCACCACCATGGCCACCACCAGTAAGGCCACCACCACCACGGGTGCCACCACGGCCACCACCACCATTTACCCCACCACCACCAGGGATGCCAGCACCACCAGCGTCCCCACCACGTCCAGCCCCACCACGCGCGCCAGTACCACCATGGCCATCGGAACCGCAGCCCCCACGGCCAGACCGGCCAGATCAACCAGGGGCGGGTCCATGCGCCGGGCCAGGGCCAGAGGAACGGCCACGGGCGCGGCCATGCCCAGCCCCACGGGCGCGGCCAGGGCCACGGCCAGGGCCAGAAGCGGAAGACCGGCCGCCACGGGTGGAACGGGCCGAAGGGCCAGTAGAGCCACGGCCAGGCTTTCACCAGGAAGACGCCGTACCATGGATCCCAGAAGACTCCCTCGCCGAAAAGCACCAGGTCGACGCCCGGGAACCACCAGGCGCCCCGGACTCGGATGGGATTGATGAAGTCGGTCAACCCTGCACCCGGGACCAGCAGCCGCCGTCCGTATCGGTGCACGATTGTCATCGTAGCCGGGTCGACGACGTGCCGCACCCGGCTGCGACCGTCGTAGAGGAAGAGGTAGTGCGTGCTTCCCTGCATCATACTCAATACACCCTGGGCGCCCACGACATAGCTCGCGATCACGTTGCCGCTGGCGTCCAGTTCCAGGTAGATATCTTCGCCGTCACGCAGGTAGTAGTGGGTGCTGCCGTCCACGTCGACGTAGCCGATCAGATTGCCCAGCGGATCGTAGAGGAAGCGGTGGATTTCGGCGTCCTGCTGTACCTCGGTCAGGCGCATATCGTTGTCGTACCGGTAGGTGACCGTGCTGGATGGGGCGGCGGTGCCCTTAGGTTGGGCGGGGACCGTGCCCTCGAAGCCCGAAAGACCGGCCGCACCGGACATCCCGGCGGCGGTGGCGGAGGTCCCGCGTTGCAGTGATGTGCGCGCGCCCATCGCGTCGGTGGTCAGGGTCGCGTTCCCAGCTTTGAGCAGGCGGTTATGCGCATCGTAGGTGAAAGTCGTCGTGGTCTCCGGCGTCGTCGCCGAGAGCCGGTTGCCCACGGCGTCGTATCTGTAGGCGACCTCACCCTCCAGTGCGCCGGTCGCTGTCATCACCCGGCCCACCGCGTCATACGTATAGGTGTAACTCTGATCTAGATCCACCTCGCCTGTCATCTTGCCGCGGTCATCGTACGTGTAACTGTAGGTGAGGTTTTCGCCGTTGGACGCCGTATGAGAGAGGCCTGTCAGGCGGTTCCGAGGGTCGTATGCATAGGCGCTCAACGTCCCATCGGGGTACGTGACGTTTGCGGGCCGTCCGCCGGGATCGTAGACGTAGTGCGTGGCGCCGCCGAGCGGATCGATCACCGTCTCCAGCCGATTGAGGTTGTCATACCGGTATTGGAGTTGGTACCCTTCCGGCCCCAAGACCTGGGTCAGGTCGCCGGCCGGTGAATCCCGGTTGAGGTACAGGGTCTCCGTCATTCCCCAGGCGGGCGTCCACATATCGATCCTGGTCCGTTGATCCAGGGGATCATAAGCGTACGCGAGCCGGACGTCCCCGTTGGCCATCGCCACCAGGTTGCCCGCGCCGTCGTAGCGGTAGGTGTTCGTCTGGTAGGGGCTGTCCGCGTCCGCTTCGTATGATTCGGCGGTCCGCATCCGGCTCTTGGCGTCGTAGGTGTAGCGCGTGACGCGCCCCATAGCGTCCGTGCGGGCCACCAGCCGGTTGAGGTTGTCGTACTCATAGCTCGTCATCTCACCCAGGCTGTGGGTCTCGGCCATCAGCCGGTCGAGCGCGTCGTATTGGTAGGTCGTGGTCACGCCGTTGGCGTTCGTCAGCTCGATCAGGTTGTCCCGCCCATCCTCGCTGTAGACGTATTCGGTGGCGCCGCCCACCGGGTCGATGACGGACTTCAGGCGATCCGCCGCGTCGTAGACGTAGGTAGTCTCGTTCTTCGCCTGGTCGATGGTGACGATGGGGCGTCCAACCTCGTCGTACCGGTTCTGCGTCACCGCGCCCACCGCGTCGGTGATGACCGTTGTGTTGCCGAATGCGTCGTAGCCGTACGCGGTCACGTGGCCCATGGTGTCAGTTTCCGCCACCAACTGCCCGTACATATCGCTCTGGTAGACCGTCGTGGTCTCCTCCGGCAGGCTCCACGCCTGGATCTCGATGAGGGTGTTTCCGGCGTAATCGTGCTGATAGACGGTCGTGACGCCCAGGCTGTTCGTCGCCGAGAGGACGTTGCCGAAGGCCAGGCCCGACGGCGCCTCATACGCCGGCTCCTCGTAGCGGAAGCGCTGCGTCGCCCCCAGCGCGTTGGTCACCACCGTTGTGTTGCCCCACGCGTCGTACCCGTATTCGGTCGTGTTACCGTTGGCATCCACCTTCCGCGCCAGCAGCCACCATTCGGTGGGGTGCCACCACCACCATTTGCCCCACCACCACCCGTACCCCGAGAACCAGTCGCCCTCGTACGTGACGTTCCCCTGGGCGTCGTATTCCACGCGGGAGGTCTGACTCTCCCCGTCGATAATCTCGACGGCACCCACGGGACTCTGCGCGGGATCGCTGAGGTAGCCATCACCGGTTCCCCGACCCGGCGGGTTGTAGTCGATCCGGTAAAAGACGTCGAAGAAGCTGTCGACGTGGTGGGTCACGGTGATGGCGCGGTCCTGTCCGTCGTAGGCGATGGCCTCAGCCTGCCGCGCGCCGGCGGGCTGCCGGGGATCCTCATAGCTGACCATTCGGTGGGCCGGGTCGTAGTCGTAGTTGACCGTGCCGCCCGGCTCCTCCGGATATCCCACGTCAACCAGGTTGCCCTGACCATCGTATTGATAGAAGATGGACCGTCCCTCGGACCCGTCAAGCCACTCGGTGACGATGCCGACCAGCGGATAGCCGAGGCTTTCGTCGTATCCGAAGAGCAGTGCCCGGGTGCCCGTCGGTCCGTCCGTTCGGCAGAGCGTGCCCACCGGCCCCGGGATCACACATGCGACCGAACTGTCGTTGTAGTGCAGCCGTATCGCGTTCTCGTGCCGATCTCGGATCGCGGTCAGTTGCCCGTCCTCGTTGAACGTCTGTGTCGTCCCGTTCTTGTGCGTGAGCAGGTAGGTGCCGTCCGTCACGGCCCGCAGCTCGCGATAGAGCCCCGGCGGCGGCGTGTAACACACGTCGGTTCCGTCGGTGCAGGTTTGCGGTTCTGTATAGGTATGCACCGCCCCGTCAGCCTCGACGACCTGCACGAGGAGCCCGCCTGTCTCGCTGATCACGTGAGTCTCGTAGCTGTGGGTCCAGCCGTAGCCGAACGCGCCGCGCACCTCATCGGCGGCGGCCAAGCTGTTGTAGCTGCGGGCTAACTGGAGCGAGAGTCCGCGTCCGGGGATGAAAAAATCCCCAACGGTCGCGCTC
>CAYMAQ010000061.1:7839-16963 GCA_964388385.1 uncultured Anaerolineales bacterium
CCTCTGCCCCAAACTCCTCCCGCAGTGCCTGCACCCGTTTCGTGGTCTGCTGCTCCAGCCCCACGCCGAAGACCTCGATGAAGCTGTCCAGGCTGTACCCTGTGAGGAACGCGTTGATGGGGGTCACGTTGTCGACCCCCGCCGAGAAGATCAGGCCGAAGAACCCGATGACCGCGATCAGCAGTTTCACCAGGATCTGACCGGCCCGTGCGTCGATCACCAGGGGGAGGTCGTTAACGGAAGCGATCGGCGGTAAACCCGCGCGGGTATCCTGGCGTTTCACACTGCCGATGCCCACGTGGGCGATCGTGCCGATCAGCACCGCGGCCCACCCGATCAGCATCGTGGATAGGTGGCTCCGCTCGATCGGCCATCCCGCGACGTCCAGGTAGACTGCGCCGATGACCAGGAGCACCGAGAGGATCAGTGTGCCCAGCAGCAGCAGGAAGCTGCGCAGCCGCACTCGCGGCTCCTTCGCGTATCGGTAGATCAGTCCCTGGGTCGCATCGACCAGCCCGCCGTCGAGCGCTTTGGGCGACCAGGTCAGATAGTCGAGGATCCGCTCGCGATCCTCGCGGACCGGCACCTCGTCCTCGAAGACGACGTGGAAAGGGAAGTAATAGCCGGGCCGGGCCTGCGCCAGCCAGTCATTCACCCGTCCCGGAATCGTAAGGACCCCCACGTAGTACTCGATCTTGCGTATCTGGTTGGTGAGCAGATTGATCGCATGGAGTTGTTCCTGCGCGGGTAATTCGGTCTCCGGATCGGCGATGATAGGATTAGTTTCCATCTGTTCTACGATGTTATGGAGGTGGCGGATCGTGTCGCCGTCCGTCACCTGATCGGCAAGCTCCGTGAGATCGTCCATCGTCCGTTGAATATAAGCGCTGTTCGCGCGGATATCGGTCTCCCCGGCCTGCACGCGGGCCAGCAGGGCGCGAAGGTCCTGCACTTCGGCCCGCAGCGCGCGCAGGGTATCCAGGGAAAGATCGTCCTGCGTCGGCGGTGCCATGCGGGTGGCGGGTGGGGGGGCTTCCATCGATCTGACCTCCTCGTTTGGCTATTTCGAGTGTGGGAGTACTTCACTTCTATAGTACACCCATGGAGGTGGTGCTGTCAAGCTTTCTTGAGGATCATTCCAGATCCGGACACGAATCACTAAACTTTTCCGGGATGCCCATCGCAACACAGAACCGTTTTAGTTATTCATAATCAGATCCATAAGCAATTCTGTTGACGTTGGCCCAAGCTCGGCCAACGAAACGCAAACTTTCCCAACTCGAACCACCCTGAACTCACACCTCTTTCAGAGTTTGTCATAGGATATCTGTGTTATATTATAAACAGAATGCTTTGGCTTGCAAATTATCGTGAGCGTCCAGATAGAGCCATAGGAGGTTCTGTGATGAAAAAGCTAGTAACGAGTGCGTTGATAATGATGGTGGTCCTGGTGGCTGCCTGTGCTCCCGACACGACCCCAGCGGCTACACCTGGAGAGGAAGCACCGCTCGAAAGGGAGGAAGCCCTGGAGATTGTCTTCTGGGCCGCGCCGAACCCCCCCCAGGAGGCATTCTGGAGTGAGATGGCGGATATGTATAGGGAAGCGAACCCGAACGTGATGATTGAGGTCTCCTCAATGCCGGAGTCCCCCACCTCTGAGGCTGGCATTCAGGCTGCAATTGCTGGGGGGACAGCACCGGTTGCGTCTGAGAATATCTTTGTCGGTTTCGGAAGTGAGCTCTATCGAAGTGAGGCCGTCGTCCCCCTTAATGAGATGGAGGGATGGCAAGCGCTGCTTGAGGATCGTAGTATGGAGGAAAGTATTCAGAGCTGGCAGTTTGATGATGGGAATTACTACATTCTGCCTATCTATTCGAATGCGATGCTCTTTGGTTGGCGGATCGATATCCTGAGTGAGATTGGATACGAAGAGGCCCCCGTGACCTACAGTGAGATCATGGAGATGGGCGATGCGCTCAACGAAGTGTACCCGGACAAATTCTATTGGGCCCGTGCAGCTCTGACCGATCCCACGTGGTGGGAGCGCTGGTTTGACTTCTTCATGCTCTACGACGCTGCTAGCGGCGGACAAGCGCTTATCACTGGAGATGAGGTCACGGCAGACGATGACGCTGCGATTCAGGTGTTGACCTTCTTGCAGAATCTGTCGGAAAACGATCTCCTGCTGACGCAGGAATCACAGCATCCCTTTGAGACAGGGCTGAGCGTTTCCGGTCAGCTCGGTCCTTGGACCTTCCCGACGTGGGAGGAGCAGTTTCCGGAGCTGGTCTACGGCGAGACGTTTGGCCTGACCATGCCCCCGCGTCCCGAGGGTACCGAAGGGGACGTCAAGACCTTCGCCGATGCTAAGGGGCTTGTCTTCTATCGGCAAGCTTCTGCGGAGGAACGTGAGGCGATGTGGGATTTCATCCGCTGGGTCTTCGCGGATCCTGCGCATGACCTCGCGTGGCTGGAGCGGACGACGTTGCCGCCAGTGCGTGATGACCTCAGCACCAATGAGACTTTCCAAACGTTCTTTGAGAACAATCCGGCGCTCGTGCCTTACGCCGAGAATATCCCAAATGCCGTCCCACCGCTGGCCCATCCCGAGTATACGCAGATTCAACGCTTGCTTGGCGAGGAAGCGGTTGTGCCCGTGGTAAACGGTGACAAAGATCCCGAGGCCGCCTGGAATGATTGGAAGGAAGCTGTGCAGCCTGTATTAGGACAGTGATAGGGGGCTTATGTCCAATAGCAAAGAAACGCTGAAGAAACAGATACAGGGCTGGTTTTTTGCCAGCCCTTATCTCCTCCATACGTTGATTTTCTTTCTCATTCCTTTGATATGGAGCGGTCTGCTGGTCTTCTTCCGATGGAATCTTATCTCTCCGCAACGGACCTTTGTAGGTCTGAAGCACTTTGTCGAGGCTTTTTCCAGTCGACGGGTGTGGGCAGCATTTCTCGTGACCTACAAATTTATGGCTATCTTTGTCCCATTTGTGATGGTGGCCTCTATAGGCCTGGCGATGATCGTACACAGCATCCCGAAGTTCAAGCAGGTCTTTGCCGTGGGATTTTTCCTTCCCTATCTCGCCTCAGGTGTCGCCGTTGGACGGGTGGTTCTCGGTGTGATTTCATATGAGAGCCCCCTCAATCAGTTGATGCGGAATCTTTTTGGACGTGCGCCGGACTGGCTGGGGGATCCAACCCTCGCTGTTCTTGTGATTAGCACGATGATCGTCTGGAAGTTCAGCGGGTACTACTCGTTGATCTTCCTCTCAGGGTTGCAGAGCATCCCAACGAGTCTCTATGAGGCGGCGAGACTGGATGGTGCCGGGCCGTGGCTTCGATTTTGGAAAATCACCCTCCCGATGCTCTATCCGTCAATTTATACGGTGCTCATCCTGGCAGTAGGTATCACCTTCGGTATCTTTACAGAGCCCTTTGTCCTAACCGGGGGAGGACCGGAACTGGCGACGCATACGTGGCAGTTGGAGATTTACTATCAAGCCTTCGATCGCTTCCGCGCCGGGTACGGTGCTTCGGTTGCGGTGATGAATGCGGTGATCACCTTTGTCTCCATCCTGATCATCCGCGGGGGGATAGAGGCGTGGGGCAAAAGCTTGGGTTTCGAGGAGGAAGAGAAGGAGGAAACACGAGTATGAAAGATACAGGAATATCCACCGACACAGGTGAAGATACGACACAGCTTGAGCTTGGCGATCAAGAAGGCCCGACCCTAGGTGAAGCGGAAACCTCATTCTCACGGGTGGTAAAGGTGGTCGCGCTCTACGCTGTCGCGTTGTTGGTGCTGTCCGTCACGGTGCTGCCTTATCTCTATATGTTGCTCCAATCGTTAGCCCCATGGGACGAGGTCAACCGCCGGTTTTTCCCGACTGCGTTAAATATCCGTTCCTATGTATGGATCTGGACGGGTGGGGAGGTCGGTACGCCCAAGCCCTGGCTGCGTGCGCTTGGCAATAGTGTGTTCGTCACGATGGTAAATACGTTCACCCGGGTGATCGTGGGGGCGTTGGTCGGCTTCGCACTGGCGATATTGAGCTTTAAGGGTCGCAAGCGGGTCAATGACTTCATCCTCTTCCATATGTTTTATCCCGCTATCATCTTGTTGGTGCCGACGTTTCTGGTGATCCGCAACTTGGGCCTCTATAACACCTACGGTGGGATGATCGTTCCGATGTTGGTGGATGTCTGGGCCATCTTTATGTATACGAACTTTTTCAAGTCGATCCCGGTGCAATTGATCGAGGCCGCACGAATAGATGGGGCGGGTAACTTTCGCATCCTTCGCAGCATCCTTCTGCCTATGTCCCGTCCGATGACGACAGTTGTTTTTCTCTTTCTCTTTATGCAGCGATGGATCGTTTTGATGTGGGATCTGATCGTAGTGAAGGACGCACAGAAACAGACACTTAACGTGCTGCTGCAGACGATGTTCGGTCCTTACGGCAGCTATCCGGGTCCACTCTACGCTGCCAGTGTCCTGTTGACCTTCCCGATTCTGGTGCTTTTTTCCTTCTTCAGCCAGCGCTTTGTGGAGGGTATTGAGTTCACAGTCCAGTAGAGGGTGACCCTTTGGATTCGCTTGGCCCACGATTGGCCCTGAATCGTAACTCGCGACTGGCGCTTTCGTTTGTCCGTGACGGCCCTACTTCGGCTTGCCGATCCGCCCCAATATGATTCGTTCCTTTCTCCATTCGCTGTCGACCCACGCTCTGATCCAGACTTCCCAACACCCCGACATGATTCGTTCCTTTCCCTATTCGCTGTGCCCTTCACTTCGGCTCGCCAATCCGCTTGATCACCTCGTCCGCACTCGCCTCCACTGGCTTGTGCGTCACGTCGATCACGTGGAACCGCCCCCGCCGGTAGACCTGCCGGGCCAGCCGGATCTCCTCCTCGACCTTGCCGGGATGGGTATAGTTGGACGCGCCTGCCATCCCCATCGTCCGGCTCCGTTGGCGGCGAATCGTCAGCAGCCGGTCGATGTCGATTGTCAGGCCGATCACCCGCTTGCGCGGGAGCCGGTAGAGTTCCGGGGGGATGGGGATCTGCGGGACGATGGGCATGTTCGCGGCCTTCCATCCGAGCATGGAGAGGTAGATACTGAGCGGCGTCTTCCCCGAGCGCGATACCCCGATCAGCACGACGTCCGCCTCGGGCCAGTCCTGGCGGTTGCGCCCATCGTCGTGGGCCAGGGCATACTCGATCGCCGCGACCCGCTCGAAGTAATTCTGGTGGAGGTGCCGGTAGAAGCCGGGCCGCCCCAGCGGCTCCTGGTCGAGCACGGCGTTCAGGCGCTCCATCAGCGGCCCCATCAGGTCGATGGCGACCACGTCGTGATCGCGGGCCAGGGCGATCATCCGCTCGCGCAGTTCGCGGTCGACCAGCGTGTGGACGATCGTCCCGTTCCGTTCGAGTGCCCCTTCGATCGCCTGCTCAAGGTCCGAGACCTCACGGACGTGCGAGATGATCTCCACGGGCATCTCGACGTCCGGGTACTGGGCCAACACCGTGTTCACGACCTGCTCGCCGCTCGTGCCGACGCCGCCGGTGACGATGAAGATCGGCGGCGGGGTGGGTCTTTCCTCTGTGTTCATCGGACTGACTCCTTTGTCTCACCTATTAGGGACGCACAATCCGGGGTTACCTGCACGTCCAGGTTACACCCCCCCGCTACCCGTAGATCCTGATCGTCGTAGGGGCGATGCTGACCACACGCTCGTCGCCACGAAGGCCAACCCTGCCACGTCAAAGTGTCCATCTCCTATTTACAGGGGGATGTCCGCCTGTTGGTTGAACTGCGCCCACGCGAGGGCGTGCAACCAGCGCCGGTGCTCCTCTACGTCCGCTTCTGCGACTCGATCGAGCCAGCGCGCCTCGGCGGCGTAGGCTTCCGCAAAACAGCGTGTGGCCAACGCGATCCGCTCGCCTGCGGGGCGATCGGCAGCCGCGAGCGACCGGTCCAGAAACGCGGCTTCGAGTGTATCCCGCTCGGGTTGGTAGCGCCGGATGAGCGCATCATAATTGCGCAGCGTGGCCCGGTGCAGGGCTTCATGCCTCCAATAGAGCGTCGTCGCGTCGTAGGTCCCGATGGGGGTACCCATATCCGGCAGGGCTACGTCCACCCAGACCGGTTTGAAGAGGCTGGTGCACGGCGCCGCCGTCCCGGTGATGAAGTGCGTTGGATGATCGGGATGGAGGTGCGAGACTATCGAGCCCGTGGTCTGGCTTCCGCGGACCGGGCCGAAGCCGGCGTGCATACAGACGGTTGCACCCGTCAATCCCACGTCCGGGCGCCGGTCGTCCTCTCCGTGGTCGCGCAGGACGTGCATCATCGTCGCTGCGGTGATCTCTCCCCTCTGGGATGTCAGCATTTCGGTCGTTCGCTGGCGTCGGTTCCGGCAGTCGCTCATCCGTGTGTAGATGAAATCCGAGTAGGTATTCCCGAAGTTGAAGTCGTCCGCTCTTCGGCACCATCTTCTCTCGATCGCGTGGTTCACGAGATTGGGCGAGGCCAGGTTCCACTCGCTGCCGATCGTGATGCCGTTGGAGATCGTGTAGACGCCCTCGACCTGCCTGGCTGCCCAGTGGGACCCCGCGGTCTCCAGTACCCAGGCGTCGTGGGGATCGGCGATGAGGAAGCTATTATGGTAATAGAGTTCGTTCTGGAATCCGCAGTTGCCGCCCTGACCGTGTTCGGCCAGGAGCGTGGTGATGACCGTCACGACCTCGCGGGCGGTTGCGGCGCGCTCCAGCGCAAGCCGCAGGAAATCCATCCCGATGAGGCCCTCGTCCTTGTCGTACGGCACCTTCGTGAAGACGGCCTCGTTTCCGATGACGACCCCGTGCTCGTTTGCGCCCATCTCGGCGCCCCAGATCCAGAACGGCTTGGCCAGCAGGACCGCATAGGTATGCGCGACCTGCGGGATCGTGACATAGGTGCAGGCCACCTCGCTGTCCGGCGGATGGTCCGCTGCCGGGATTCGAACCACCTGGTGTGCCTCGTTGGGTTCGCGATCCGAGTTCTTTGCAAAGACCGTCACCCCATCGGCGGTCACGCTGCCCGTCGCGACCAGCGTATCACACATCAATCTCTCCCTTCTTCAATAATCAAGCGATCCATGGCTTGGCAACGGCTCCGAAGCCGATACCCATTCGCCTCACTCACACGCGCACGATCGTGTGGGTCACGTGCATCCCCTGCGCCAGGCTCCGGGTGATCAGTCAACCGCGTGCTGCGATCGTCCGGACCCGCTCCAGAATTGCCTCGTCCTCGTTGTCGACCTCGACCGATAAATTCTTCTTGTTATCTCCCACGTTATCCTCCATCTGGATATTCCATCCTTTTATATCACCCGCCACGCGCATGGATTCCCATAGAACGCGACATCCACGTCCGGAAACGCCGCCTTCAGGCGCTCTGTAAAGACCGCGAGGCCCGGGTTCTCGCTGATCTCGTGACTCGTCTCGATCATCGGGATGCCGGCCTCCTGCGCGAAGCGGAATCCGTAGTTGTCCGATTCGCCCGCGATAAAGACGTCGCATCCCTCTGCGATGAGCTTCTGCTGGTACCCCACGTTGACGAAGAGCCCCAGTCCGCCCCAGGGGAGGCCCACCCGGTGTACATATCGGTCCATCGCGTCCTCCTGCTCTCCGGGAACGCTGACCCGTATGCGGTCCATCCCTACCTGCTGCTTCACCCGCGAGATGATCTCTCGTAGGGAGCACGGCTCGATCTCGTAGACCTTCACCAGCCCCTCGGCCACCACCGGATCGCCCAGTTCCAGCATCTCCGCGAACGTGTCGAAGATGGCGATCTCGTCCGCGGAGCCGTGAATGCGCAGGAACGTGAGGTCGTACTGGGCCAGCAGCGTCCGCCGCCGGTGATTCACGGGCCAATTCTCCCATCCCTCCGGTAGCCTCTCGGCATCGGGCGCGTTATACGGGTAGTAGAGGCTCTCGTGCCCGATCAGGAGGTCGTCGCCGCGCTCGCCGCTCGCCCGGATCGCATCCGGCGTCGCCATCCAGCAGACCGTGGCGCCGCGCACCCTCCGGTCGGCGGGACCGTGCCCAAGGCCCTCGTCGCGGTTCAATGGATGCCCGGTCAACCCCTCAACGTGCTTGATGATAGCTCGAATTGTCGTCATCGCGCTCCTTGTCGGTGGTAGAGAGGGCCGATAGATTCACGTACTATGACTATAGCACCGAGGCAGACTCGCTGCAAACATGGCCCCCAGGCACTGTATCCTTTTATCAGGAAATTCGAAACACACCCTGGAGCGTGTCTAAAATCTACCCAAAGGGCGCTAAAAAATGGCCTTTTTAGCCCTATTTGATGGTATTCCGGTACCACAAGATGGCAATTCGATTCAGTCTTTGGCGAACCCTGGAATATCCTGAGAGAAAGATACAGTACCACTTCATCGGCGTCCGGCGTGGCGACGCAGGATCTCGACGGGGATGGTGTGTGGGAGGTGCTCTGGAACGGCTTGAATGAGGGCTTCACCATCATGAACGGCCCCACTGGACGAAAGATATTCAATGAAGAGTTCACCGAATCCGGTACTTTCGTCGACTATCCGGCGGTAGGGGGCGTGGACGGCGATGGGTTTGCCGAAATCGTCACCGGCGGTGTCAATGGCCTCTACGTCATCGGCCACGATGATGTGTGGGGCGATTCACGCCCGATCTGGAACCAGCACAACTACCACATCACCAACATCAACGACGACTGGAGCGTGCCGGTGAACGAGTTCAATAGCTGGGAGATCCATAACACCTACCGCACCCAGACACCCGACCGCAACCCGGCGCCCTCCTACCAGATCGCTTTCACCTATACGGAAGGCATCACCGGTGTCACGGTGCTCACCGACACCGCCTCTGTCAACCTTACAGCCACGCCGCCCATCTACACCTGGGCCTATCGCCAGGAATGGTACCAGCCGCTCATAACCACGACTTTCGACTCCCTGCTGAGCGATATGCAACCGGGTGAGGTGCGGCAGGTCGCTGCCGGGACGAAGATCGCCTACGATCTGCCCGGTGGCACCAATCGGATCGACTTGCCGCCGCTCTACGTGACCGCGCCGCACATTCT
>CAYMAQ010000062.1:0-16716 GCA_964388385.1 uncultured Anaerolineales bacterium
CACCTGGGAGACACCGGCGTCACATTTGCGGCTGCCGCCTTCGGCCCGTGGGTCGGTATGATTGCCGGCGGGCTGGGAACCGCGCTGGCCGATTTGATGGGCTTTCCCCAATGGGCCATCTTTTCGCTGGTGGTTCACGGGGTGCAGGGATTCGCCGTGGGCTGGATTTTGAAACGTGAGATCAACTGGGTGACCTCGGTCCTGGCGACGCTGGTCGGAGCGGTTATCGTCGTCGGGGGCTACTTCGTCGCCGGTGCGATCCTGGTGGGCCCCGCCGTCGCGGTTGTGGAAATTCTGCCAAACGCGATCCAGGGTATCAGCGGGGGACTGTTGGGATTGCCCCTGTTTATCGCCGTTCGTAGATCCTATCCTCCTATCGAGGGATTCAGGCCGTCGACCTGAGCGCTCTGCGCGCCGGCTGACGTGGATGAGGCTGCGGCCTTTGAGGTCCGTGGCCTTGTTTGTCGGCTGCCGCGCTGTTTTCCGCCCCTATGATCACCGTTAACGGCCTTACGTTCGCATATCCTTCGCTGCGTCCCCCCTTGGATGCGGTCCCGGTCTTTTCAGAGCTTTCACTCTCCCTTACCGAAGGCGAGTCCCTGGCGGTTATGGGCGCCAGCGGGTCGGGAAAGACCACCCTGGCTCACATTGTCGCCGGGCTGGCGCCCCGGTTTACGGGAGGTCATATCGATGGAACGATGCGGGTTCGGGAGCACGATGTCATCGCTTCGCCGCTGCCCGTTGGGGCCGTCGGCCTGCTTTTCCAGGATGCGGCCACGCAGCTTTTCAACACGACGGTGGAAGAGGAGATCGCCTGGGGGCTTGAGGCGATGGGATTGTCATCGTCTTTGATCGAATCGCGTATCAATCGGGCTATCGATCGCTTTGGGTTGGTCGGATTGCGGCGTCGGCATCCGTGGGCGCTCTCCGGCGGTCAACAGAAGCGCCTGGCCTTGGCCGCGGTCTGGGCGATGCGCCCTCAGGTATTTGTGCTCGATGAGCCTCTGGGCGGGCTGGATCCTGTGGGCAGGGATGAGGTGCTGCACGCGATGCGGACGTTGCAGCCCGCCGGAGCGACGCTCCTGCTGATGACGCTGCGGACTGAGGCTGCACGCAGCGCTTCACGTGTCGGCCTATTGGAAAACGGACATCTGACGGATTCCGGTGCCGCCGCTGCCATGCTGTCCCAGACCGATCGACTCACCGAGGCCGGTATTTTGCTGCCTCCCTCGCAGTGGCCCGATCTCAGTCCCCGCGATACCCCGTCCTCGGGTGTGCGTTCCCCCGCGATTGAGGTGGATCAGCTTTCCTTTCGATATCCAGAGGGGCCGACCGTGCTCCATGACATCACCCTTTCTGTGCCGCCCGGTCAGTTCCTGGCGCTCGTGGGGCCGAATGGCGGCGGGAAAAGCACGTTGGTTCGACATTTCAACGGCCTGCTCCGTCCGGACCACGGCACCGTTAAAATACTGGGACAGGATACCTCGGAGCGTGCGATCGGCGATCTGGCCAAGCACGTCGGATTTCTCTTCCAGCGTCCGGAGCAACAGATTTTCGCGCCGACGGTGCACCAGGAGATCGCCTACGGCCCGGATAAGCTCGGGTTAGCGCGCAGCGAGGAGGCGGTCAAGGGGGTTCTGGGTCGATTCGGTCTGACATCATTGGCCGATACCCCCCCGGCGCTGCTGAGTTATGGCGATAAGCGTGCTGTGACCCTCGCGTCCCTGGCTATCCTGGAGACACCCATCGTCGTCCTGGATGAGCCCTCCGTGGGACTGGATGGATTTGGAGTGTCTCAGCTCCTGTCGTGGCTCGCCGATCTGCGTGAAAAGGGGACGACCCTGATCGTCGTCACCCACGAACTCGATCTGGCGCGCTGTGCGGACCGGGTGATCGCCATCGAGGGGGGCGTCGTCGTTGCGGATGGCACGCCGGAGACAGCCATCACGCGTCTGGGATGGAATAGGTCGTAGCATGACCGCCGTCTTTGACACTTTCGTCTCCGGAGATTCTCTGCTTCACCGGCTCGACCCCCGCGTGAAACTCGGCGGGTTACTCCTCGGCTTTGCCACGGCTTTTATGCTGCCCGGCTTCTATTCACAGCTCCTGCTGTTGATTTCGATCCACGCGGTGCTCCTGGCCTCGCAGATACCCTGGCGCAACCTCTGGGGATTCTGGAGGCAGATGGCGATGTTGATCGCGCTGATTATTCTCCTGCAACCTTGGTTTCAGCCGAGTGGTCGCACGCTGTTGACGTGGGGTCCGCTACAACTTACGGTTGGCGGAATTTTGGACGCACTGCACCTTGCAACCCGCTCGCTCGTGGTGGCCTTTTTTACCGTCGGCTTGTTGTTCACTACCGATCACCGGGCGCTAGTTCTGGCCTTTGTGCGTCTGGGGTTGCCTTACACCTGGGGACTGACGATAAGCCTGACCCTACGGTTTTTACCGGCGATCCAGAGCCTTTTCCGTGCGGTACGAAACGCGCAGGCCGCCCGTGGTTGGACGCCGAGCGGCGGACCGTTGAAGCGGCTGCGGGAGTATCTGCCGGTGCTGGTGGCGGTGATGATCTCGACACTGCGGATGAGCGAACAGCTTACGCTGGCCCTGGCTGCGCGCGGGTTGACCTCCGAGCATTCTCGCTCGATCTGGCGTGATCTGGAGATGCAGCCCTCGGATTGGATCGCGTTGACGGCCTTGGCGTTTGGGTTTGGCGTGCTGATCCTGTTGAGGTTTCATTTTATCTGACGAAGGAGATTGACTGAATGTTCGACACGCATATGCACTCGCTTCATTCGCCCGATGGCTATCAACCCATGCCGGTTATGGCAGAGGCCGCCCAGGAGCGGGGGCTCACGGGGGTGGCATTCACGGAGCACGCGGAGTGGTATGTCGAAGACCCGGCCTATGGATACCTGGAACTCGAGAGCTACTTCGCCGACCTGGAAAGGGTGCGGTCGCAATTCGGCAGCACGCTCGAGATTCTGGCGGGGATCGAATTGGGCAATCCGCACGATTTTCCCCGGCAGGTCGATGCCATCCTTGAGGAATGGCACTTTGACGTGGTCATTGGATCCCTTCACTGGCTGGGATCCCAGGCTGGGTGGGAACCGCCTGCGTTCGCGCAGGGCATTCGTGAGACCTATGAACGTTATTTCGATGAGTTGATCGTCATGGTCGAACGGGCGGAGTTCGACGTCCTCGGCCACCTGGATTTGGTGCGGCGGGACTCCTGGGCCCTCTTCGGGCACGTGATGAGGCTGGACGCGTTTGAGGACGAGATCCGGGAAGTCCTACGGCGTATTGTAAGGGCGGGACGGGGCATAGAGATCAACACCTCGGGCCTGCACAAGGGGATGGACAAGCCGCTGCCCGATCTCCAGGTGCTGCAGTGGTACCGGGCGTCGGGCGGTGAGATTCTGACGTTCGGATCGGATGCCCACCGGCCCAAGGACATCGCTTATGGCTTCGATCAAGCGCGGGACATCGCCCGGGCTGCGGGTTTCGACCGGATCGCCCGCTTCCGGCAGCGGGAGGTGGTAGGATGGATTTCCCTATAGATCGAACAGACCCAGTGGAAGTCGCACGGCGTTTTGCGGTCGCTCGGCGGACGCAGATGGACGATCCCTACGACCGCTGAGACCCCTGGCTTTTTTGAGGGGGCCTCGAAGGAAGAAGAGGTCGCTGTTGACCAGGGGGACCCTCAGCCGAGAAGCTGCAACACCTCAAAGACCGGTTCCAGTTCGTCCTGGCCCTTGATGCGCACAGGGGCCCACGGCTTGACGAGGACTTCATCTTGGACGCGCATATAGGTCTGCTCGCAGATAAGGATCTTATCCGGCGGCGCCATCTCCTGCAGCGCATGGGCCTTGTTGGGGACCTTTCCCAGGACCGTGTAATTGACCACATTCTGTGTGCCCACGTTCCCTACCAGGGATTCCCCGGTTGCAATACCCACTCCGAAGGAAATCTGATGCTCGGGAGGCATGCGATTCTGAATCTCCCAGGAATTTTGCAGGATGCGCACAGCCGCGTGGACGGCACGCAGGGCGAAGTTATCCTGCGCCAGGGGGGCATTGAAAAAGGCCATGGCTTCATCCCCCATAAACTTATCCAGTGTCCCCTCCTCGGCGAGGATCGCGTCCGCCGCGATGGAGAGGTAGCGATTCACCACACTCATCAAGGTCTCAGGCTCTGCCTTCGCTGAAAACCTCGTGAAGCCGCGCAGGTCCGCAAAGAGCACGGAGATCTCCTGGCGCTGTCCGCCCGGATGGACGCGATTGGGCTGCTGGAGGATCCGCTCGACGACGGAGGGGGCAACGTAGTGCTCGAAGAGCTCCTGGAGCTCGCGTTTTTCGCGATCGCGTTGCGCCTCGATCTCGGCAAGCAGCCTCAGGTTGTGAATGGCGATGGCGGCGTAATCGCTCAACATCCGCAGCAGCCTGTGATCGTGCTTGTCCAATAACTTGCGATTTCCCTTGTTGCTCACGATGAGGGAGCCGATCGTCTGGTCCCCGACCTGAAGCGGTGTGGTCGCCATCAATCCATCGGTCATCGTGTAGATCTTGTGCTCGTCCGAGGTCTCCTGATAGGCGCCGCCCTGACGTTGGCGGCGG
The DNA here is from genome assembly GCA_964388385.1 of uncultured Anaerolineales bacterium. Classification (GTDB taxonomy): domain Bacteria; phylum Chloroflexota; class Anaerolineae; order B4-G1; family SLSP01; genus PWVB01. The sequence continues at coordinate 4,617 of CAYMAQ010000062.1, forward strand.
ATCTGCACCGTAGCCGTACCCTTGGGGTCGAAGAGGATCAACTGCCCATCGAGCGCGCCCGTGAGATAGAGGGCCGCGTCGACGATACGTTCCATCAACTGATCCCGTTCCTGAAGCGTGGTCACCGCCTTGCTGACGCGATAGAGCGTGTCAAACTCCTGGAGCCGGTGAGATAGTTCGCGATTGATCTGGGTCAGTCGATCGACGAGATTATCGCGCTGTTGTCTCAGATGCGCATCCCTCAGGACCCTTTGGATCGATGCGGTGATGCCCTCAATGGTAAACGGTTTGCGGATGTAATCCTTAACACCCAACCGGAAGACCTCGACGGCGATCGACTCCAACCCGTGAGAGGTGACAAGGATGACCGGGGTGGGGATCTCCTGTTCTCGAAGCGACTTCAAAAACTCAATCCCGTTCATCCGGGGCATCTCATAGTCCAACAGGATGAGATCGGGCTCGGACTCCCCTGCCAACGTCAACCCCTCTACCCCGTCCCGGGCGACTGAGACCTGATAGCCCGCAGGAAGGAGGATGGCATCCCGCAGGAAGGTTCGGATTTCCTTGTTGTCGTCGATAACGAGGATCCGGACTGTCCGGTTGGGCCTTGCGATCTCCAGCGTTTTCTGGTCGGAGGATGCGTTAGGCATTGGGGTTCCCGAATGCGACAGACGCGTCGACGGTCTCGATCAGTGTGTCGAGTTGATAGCCCGATTGCTCGGCAGCGTCCAGCAGCGTTGTGATCGTCGTGTATAGATCCGTCAGAATTTCCATCAGATCCTCCTCGGACTGCGCCGTGCGTTCAATCGCGGCGAGGGAGAGACGCCACCAGAGCAGTGAGTCAAAGGACTCCTTGTGGAACCAGAGCTCGCCCTGGTACCGGTTGACACGAAGATAGGTCTGGACATCCTGATCGCTCAGCGCTTTCTGCAGCACAACGGCGGGAGACTGTTCCCGCCACAGATCAAGCGGACCCCACCCCTTGATGCCCAACAGCGCTTTGACTGCCCGGACGCTCTGCTCCGCTTCAGCCTCCTCGACATTCATCGCTTGCAGCGCCCGTCTCAGCATCTTGCCGAGGAGCCAGGCATCGAACCAGCTTCGACTGATCGTCTCGTCCTGCTCCGCGCCGATCAGCAACCCCAGATTGTGGGTGAAGAGCCAGGTTGTCAATGTGCCCAGGAATGTCTCGTCCTTGGGAACCCATCCCTTTTCCAGATAGTCCAGCATGGAAAGGGTCACGGTGTCTTTGGTCTCGGATCGTATCCCGTCCAGCTTCGCGGGCAACTTCAGGATAGCTTTGAGCTCTTTGATAACCGTGTCGACGATGTCCGCCTCGTTGCCCTGGGCGCGTTCCGCGACGTGCGGCAGCGTATCTTGAATCGCGTCTAACAGCTCGTGCATTCGAACCTCAACCCGATCGATCATCTCGGGATCGACGTGCCGGGCGGATGTTTTGACCATCTCCTCAGCCAGCGATTCCATCATTGGGGCGTTGACCAGCGCTCGATAGGGTTTGTGCACCGGTTCCAAATAGAGTTCCTTCAGGGCTTCTTCGATATCGGGCACACCCCGCCCGTTGAGCTGATCGCAAAGCTCGCTGTAGCGGTGCCACGGGGTGTCCTCCACGACTTTGAAATCGCTGAAGACGTGAACCTGATAGGCGTGCAGTTCGGCGTAGAGCCCCCGTTCGTCGAGGGTTTGCGCATTGCGGATGTATTCGAGGTCGCTGATGACGTCCCGGAAGATGACGAACTGCTGCGCGCCTTTCGGGAGCTCCATCCCCTCGATGAGCGTTTTTTGAACGAGGTGCTTGTTCCCGTCCTCATCTTTGACGGCGTACGCGGCAGAGGCCCGCACCCAGCCACGGGTGTCCGCGTAGCGGTTGTGGTAGAGAATCAGCGCGCGTCGGTCGCCGATTCGATTGGAGTAAGCGAAGACGTTCTCGTCGACCGAACCCTCCGCCGTGAAAAAGTCATAGAGATAGAAATTTTCGATGCCGGCAAAGAGCTTGCGCTCGCGCAAGAGGGGGAAGATCTCACGCTTGTGCCTCTCCACGAGATACCGGTCCGGTGTCTCGTCCCAGTAGGAGCGTCGATACTCCATCCCGTATTTCTCGCTGAATCCCTCGATCTGCCCATGGCCGAACATGGGCAGGCCGGGCATAGTCGCCATCACGGTGCAAACCCCGAAGTATTTGTCGCCTTTGTCAAACTGTTCAATTGCCGTCTTCTCGTCGGGGTTATTCATGAAATTGACAAAGCGGCGCATAATCTCCGGGTCGAACTCCAGCGTGTTCTTCATAAGCTGGCGATACTCGTCGTTCTTCTCGTCGCGCATCATATTCATAAAGGCGCTGTTGTAGACCCGGTGCATACCCAGGGTCCGTACGAAGAAGCCCTCCATCATCCAGAAAGCCTCCGCCAACAGGAGTGTGTCCGGAACCTCCTCGGCAATCCTGTCCACGACCTGGCGCCAGAACTCCTCCGGCATCGCCTCGTCGAACTCGGCCTGCGTCATCCCGAACTGCGCGCGGGAGGGGATATCCCCTCCCGATCCCGGCTCGGGGAACCACAAGCGCTGGAAGTGGCGCTTGGTCAGGGTCATCGCCGCATCGAACCGGATGATGGGGGATTGGCGCGCGACGTCGAGAATCTGTTGGATCACGGCCTCACGCACCTCGGCCTTCAGATAGTTGAGCTGTGCAGTATCGTTCCACGGCATCATCGTGCCGTCGTTGCCGTGATAGATAAACTTTGAATCCCCGGTCCAGTGATCCAGCCGTTTGAAGACGACGGCAGCATCCGAACGATCGTAGTAGTGATCTTCGAGATAAATGCCCACCCGTTCATCATCACAGAGATCAGGGCCCTGATAGGAATAGGTGGGGAAAGGGCAGTTATCCAATCCCAGGAAGCGGTCAGGATGATGGATCATCCAATCCGAATCGATGCCCATATGATTGGGGACCATATCGCTGGCCATTCGCATGCCGTAGTCCCACGCCCGCGCCTTGAGATCCTCAAAAGCGGGCTCTCCACCGAGATCTTGCGCGATCTCATACCGCTTCAACGAATAGGCCGACGCCACGGCTTCCGGATTGCCCATCCTCTGCTTGATGCGCTGGGATGCGTCGCTGCGTTCCCAGAGGCCGATCAGCCACAGCGCGGTGAAGCCGCCCTCGTGAAGCCGCTCCAGCTCCTCATCCGGTACCTGATCCAGCGTGGTGATGCTGCGCTCATAGTTTTCGGAAAGCTGGAAAAGCCAGACATAGACGTTCTTCGCGATCATCACCACTTCCGGCATCCAATCCCGGTCGGGGCTGAAATTCTCGGGCTCCTCTGTCTGCCCGCCGAACTCGTAGGCCTCAACGGGGCCGGGGCCCGGGCCGAAAAACCCTCGGTTCTCCTCGTCAATGAAATCCACGCCTCGGAGCAGGCGATACATATAGGGACCGAGCAGGCCGCTCCAGTGGGTCCGGATGAACTCAAGCTGGTCGCGGAGCGATTTCGGGGCCGACCGGGAGGGGGACTGCAACATATCGATCAGGTCTTGATTCTCCGGGCCAAACGTGGGCTGCTCCTTGAAGAAGTCTCGAAGCTCGCTGATCACTTCGCGATATTGGGTGCGGGCCTCGAGGGGGGTGTCGTCGAAGAGTTCCTGGAGTGGACCGGCGGCTGGGTTGTCGTTGTTCAACCAGAGCAACAACAATTCCTCCAGCGCGACCTCCCGGTTAGGGGCGTCGTCGGTTTGCTGATCGAGATATTCCTCGACCGAGAGCTCCCCCCGGTATACGGCCATCGGGGGAAAGGTCTCAATAAACGCTTCGAGCGTCTCCTCGACCTCGGACTTCTCCATCTCCGCTTCCAGATGTTCAAGTGCACGCTGCATCACGTCCGGGCGACGTTGGCTTTTGTACTCGGCCATGATGTGGTGCAAAATCTCCTCGATGAGCCCGAGCGCGTAGAGTTCACTCGCACGCACGCTCTGCTCCGGAAAACGGACCAGATCGCGTCTCTCGTTCACCTTCTGGCTGATAAGCCGGGCGCTGTGGAAATCGGCAAAAATCACTTTGCCGTTGAGCGAGAAAAGAGATTGGTCAAATCGATAGCGATCTCGACTTTCGCGAGAGACGTGAAGTTCCCGGACGGGGAAGCGAGCTGGATTGGGAGCGGGTACGAGTTTAAGCATGGCGACTCCTTATCTTGCTAGAAAGATATCAGCCGGAAGGGGGAAAGACCATGATAAGAAAGCCCAAAAGCATGCTTAAAAGAAGGATGACGCTGATAACTTTGAATACGATTTGCGACGTGTTGTCATTTTTCCGATTCATAGACTCTCCTTTTTGGATCCTCCAGATTCGGACATCATTGCTGGACTTTTTGTCAATCTTCAGAGGTCCTTCGACCTCCTCAGCGAGTGATGGCCCGAATCATGAACACATTCGTGCCTTCATTATAGCACAATCAGGGCAACCCCACACTTCGCCGGGAGTGCATTCCTCTCAATCCGGGGATCTATGGACGCACCTGGGCATCTGGGATATTCTAAGAGCAAGATACACTCCCTGGTTTCGAAAGCGAGTGGTTTTCCCGCGAGTTGGGTATAAAATAGGTTTGACACCTCTCATCCACCTATAGAAGGGAGTGATCCGATGCGATCTCGTTATCATTCGATGCTTCTGGCCATGGTGCTTGCCGGATTGGGTATCGCGCTGTTGAGCCTGGGTGTGCTCGCCCAGGCTTACGGTCCCCCTTACGTGATCGGCGTACGTCAAAGCCGGGGCGAGACGACGCAGCTTGCGAATTCGGCGGCGATCGATCCCGTGGCGGGGTATGCTTACGTGTTGACGCATAATACCGTCGTCGTCCTCAGTGACACACAGGTTCTGAAGACCTTCTCACTGGGCAACCCCCAGGCTGTCGCGACCGCACCGGGATATGCTTACGTGCCTTTGACCGATCGGCGGATGCAGCTGATCCAGGGGGACCAGCTGGCGTCCAGTATCGACTTGGAGGCAGAGGCCGGTGCTTTGGCAACCCATCCCGTATCGAGCCAAGCCTACCTGGCCCTTCCCGAGGAGGGCGAGGTGGCTATCTTCAATGGGCCGATGGAGGTCGAACGCGTTCGGACGGGTCGATATCCCGATGCCCTTGCGGTCGACCCCGACCATGACAAGGTCTACGTCGCCAACCGGGGAGATCCGTCGCTCGCCACCGTGGATCTATCGGGCCCGACGGTGGTGACCACGATGACGCTTCCGGTGACCCCGACGAGTGTGGTGGTGAATCCGGCGACCCAATACGTCTATGTGGCGACAAAGGATGACTCCGTGTTGGTCGTGCAGGGCGGCGCGATCCGCGAGACGATCCCCATCACATCCCCGGGAGAGATGGCGGTCAATCCGAATACCGGGCGCGTTTACGTCCTTTCCGCACCTTTGATTGGAACCGGCGTCACGGTCGAGATCCTGGCCGGCGATCAGTGGATCGGTCGCATCGCGCTGGAAGGCCCGGATTTGACCAATGCCATCCACGTCAACGAATCCACCGGCTACGTTTACGTCGCAGCCGGTCGAGGGAACAAGGGTATGGTGGCGATTATCAGCGATACCCATCTGATCGAGGTCATCCCGATGACCCAGACCCCGATGGACGTGGCAGTCGACGGCGTGGATGACTCAGAGCGGGCCTACGTGCCTATCCACGATCGAAAAATCGTGATTTTTGGGCGGGCGGAGACCTACGGCACCGGGCCGATCTCCAGCGGCAGCGGGTCTACCACGACCTTGACGTGTTACGGTACCCACAACCTGCCCATTCAGATCGACATTCCGGCCGAGGCTATTCCTCCGAGCGAGGGTGAAGTTGAAGTGACCTGCTCCGCGCTTCCCCAGAATCCGGTCGGTTCGGATTTCGTGTGGGCCGGTCAGGGCTTCCGCATTTCCGTGTTGAAGGATGGCGCGATCCTTTCGGGCTTTGAGTTCGTGGCGGATCATCCGCCGAGGGTGATCGCCACGTATGACGAGGAGGCGCTGGGGGGCGGATCGGAGGCCGGCGTGGACCTGCGACATCAGACGGGATCGGCGGATAATCCCACGTGGGAGACGACGGGGATTGAGGTGTTGGGGAAATCCGCGGCTCTCAATCAGATCTCGGCTACGTTTCGATATCCGGGCAGCTATGTCGTCGTGACGGAGCTCAGCGGGGTCTTTCTGCCCATCGTGATGCGCTGAGTCGCGCGTTCGGCCCTGCACCGCGGGCTAAACAGAGCGGGAAAAGAGAACCGCCGTGCGCATGCGCACGGCGTCAATTCGAGGCCCGTCCGGTCAGATCTTCGTAGAGGATGCGCTCGATGATTCGGAAGAGTCCTTCCCTGTCGATCCTCGGCAGGGGGTAGGTGAGGTGGACGATCAGCTCGCTCCGCCGGGCGTCGATCTCGATGACCGGGAGACTGATTTCGAAATGCAGTTTGATCTTATGCCAGACGTCCCGCTCGATGATGAGGATGTCCGGGGCCAGCGCAGCGAGTTGGTCGGAACTGGTTACGGCGCTCGGCGATAGACACAGAACCTCGGCGCGTGATGCAGCGTCCAGGGATTCCGCCAGGCCCGTGAGCCAGGCTGAAGTGCTGAGGATGAGAATTCTCTTGGAAGATCTCAAATGTCCATGTCCTGTTCTGGATGGCTCTCAAGTTTCGTGAAGTTGTATAGGATTGAAGAACGGCCAAAGTTTTGGGATGCATTCCTTCCTTTCGCGCGATCGGGTCCTTTCTATAGCTCAGTTTATGCAAATAGGCAAAAGTGTCCACTGTCTCTAAGTGCAGTCACGGGCCTTTCTCGGTAAGAAAAGTGTAAAAACGCCTTCGAGGTAGATCGCTTTGGGATGCCGTTGGGCTATTGGGTATCGGGAGCGCTGATAGCCTGAGCCTATTCCTCCTCGCGATCGATCAGGCCCTGCTGCGTAGCATAGGTGATCGCCTGTGCCCGGCTTTTCAGCTGGAGGCGCTCGAGAATCTGCCCCATGTGATACTTGACCGTCCGCTCTGAGATATAAAGCCGGTTGCCCACCTCTTTATAGGTGAAGCCCCTGGCAACCGTTCGAAGGACTTCGATCTGGCGGGGCGTCAAGTCCGCCGTGCCCTGTTCTTCCAACGCATCATCCACACCGTCCTCGTCGGGATTCTCGGGGCGCTCACCTGGGATGTCCTCCTGGAACTCGTCAAGCACGCGGGTCGCCAGATGCGGCGCAATCACGACCTGGTCCTGCATGAGATCGGAGAGCATCGAGAATAGGGACTCGCTTTCCAGGTTTTTGAGGAGATAGCCGGACGCGCCGGCCTTGAGTGCGTCAAATAGCACCTCATCATTGACAGCGACGGTGAGCATCGCAATCCTGATGTCGGGGAAACGGGCGGCAATCCGGCGCGTTGCCTCGACTCCCCCGCATCCCGGCATCTCCACGTCCATCAAGATCATATCGGGATGGTGCTTCTCGGCCATTTTGACAGCCTCCAGTCCGTCGCCGGCTGTCGCGACGATCTCTATGCCCTGGGACTCCAACATATGACGCAGCCCGTCAAGAAAGAGGGGGTGGTCGTCGACGAGGAGGAGACGGAGCCCTTCCTCGATCGGTGAGATGTCTTTATCGAAGTCCGTGGGGCTGCGCGGGACGTCGAGGGTCACCCACGTGCCTGACACGGGGCTGGCGATGATATCCAGAACAGCCCCTATACTTTCCGCGTGCTCGCGCATCATCTCGAGTCCGAAGTGTCGGTTATCCCCGGGGAGGGAACCCGGGCTGAAACCCGCTCCCTCATCCTGGACGATGATTCGAATCGTGTTTTCGGTCATCTGCACGATCAAGCGAGCGGCATCCACGTTGGCATGCTTGGCGACGTTGGTAAGCGCTTCCCGCACGATAGCCAGCACGTGAGTTTCGACCTCTGGAGGGAAAGGGGGAGACGGGATATTATCGGGGAGTTGTAAGGCTATGCGGAGATGATAGCGCTGGTGAAGCGTCTTGATGATATCCGCCACCGTCTCAAAAAAGCCGGTACGTCTCTGCGGCTGGCGCGTCCCCTGGATGTACTCCCGGACATCGCTGTGCGCTTCTTGGGCGACGCTCACCAACCCGGTTAACGCGGCTTCAGCTTTGGCGTGCTCCTCCTGGGCCAGCAGTCCCAACGCGGTCTGAGCCTGTACGTTTATGTAGCTTATCACCTGGCCCAGGTCGTCGTGAAGAGTATCGCCGATGCGTCTTCGCTCCTGGAGCCTGACCAGATCCCGGTGCTGCTCCAGCAATTGTTGCTCGGCCCTTTTAAGGTCGGTGATATCCGTCGCAACCTCGATCCTCACCAGGCGGTCGTCGGGCCAACGGAACGCCTGATCCTGGACATGATACCAGCGCCCGGTCGCCGTGTTCTGGAACTCCCACCGATAGGTCCCCGTCGGTTCGCCATCCTTGATCAGGCGGTCGTTGGTGCAGAAGTTACAGGGCCCGGTTTGTCCGCGTTGCAGGGCCTGCCAGCAGATTTGCCCCTCGACATCACCGAACTCGGTGCGCGTACGGGCGTTGACGAAGAGGATTTCGTAGGTCTCGACATCGGCGACGTAGATCAGCATATCCAGGTTATCGAAGACCCTCTGCAGCGTCTCGTGGGATCGTTCGACCTCGGCCTTGGCCTCACGCAGCGCGTCGGTGCGAATCTTGACCTGCTCATCGAGACGGACGTTCTGCTCGTGCATCAACCGCTCTTTGTCCAGGGCGGCGCGCAATGCTTTTTCCTGCGCGTCTTCCTTTTCGCGCCGGTTCATGTTAAGGCGGTTGGCAACTCTCACCGAGATAAAGGGCAGGGTCAGGACGAAGGTGAGTTGGCTGATGTGGTCGGTCAGGGGTGTAGCCGGTACGGTTCCAAAATCCCTCAGCACCGTGATCAATGAGCTCAGACTGTATAGCCCCCAGATGAGAAGGTATGTTTTGGCCGCCGGCTCCTTTTTCCGCCACGCATAGAACCCGATAATCCCAAACAGCAGCGTGGTAGGGATGCTGAGGATAAAGAAGAGCCGTTGGAAGCCAGCTTCCTTGGTGATCGTCAGGCCCAGCAGGAGACCGATGGCGAGCAGCGCACCGAGGTGCATAAGCCGGTAGAGGGTGGGGTTATAGCGCCAGACGCGCAGAAATTCGGCCGTAAAGACAGCGTGGATCCCAACGCCGAGGCAATAGAGACTGAGCGTGGCGACGTTGTGCCAGCGCACGCTATTCGGCCAGAGATATTGATAGGCGAAGCCGTTCCAGCTCAAGAAGATCAACAGCGAGATAAAGGCGTGAAACGAGAAATAGAGAAAGATCCGCTCCTTGAACATCAGGAAGATAAGGATACCGCTGAAGCCCATCATCAGCGTCGCGCCGTAAAGCGTGCCGTATCCCAGGTTCCACAACTCTTGCGCTCTGTGGAAAGCGTCCGGCTCCCATAAGGTCATCGCCACCCGATTTCGGCTTCGATCCTGGATGCGCAGATAGAGGGCCTGTTCGGTCTGCGGGTTGAGCCGGAGGCTGGTAATGAAATGACGGTGGGGGAACTCACGCTCGTGGAAGGGGATCCCTCCCCCCATATGGATCCGGGTAATCTGACCATTTGGATGGGGTAGATAGACGTCGATGGCGTCGAGGAACTGCGGGCCGATTTCCAGCAGCCAATCAGCCGGTTCGTAGCCCGCGCTCCAGAGTGTGACGCGGAGCCAATAGGCGGATTGGGTCAGGCCGAAATTCGGATATTTTTCCCGACTTGGTGTAAAACGTCGGCTGTGGGGAGAGGACGCGATCTCTTGGAACGTCAGGCTGCCGGTTGGATCCTCCAGATAGGCCAGGTGCAACCCGAGTGGATACCGGGTTTGGGCGTTGGAGACGATCACAGGGGTATCCGGATGCCCGTTGGGGTCCAGACATCCCGGTAGAAACACTATAAACATCACGACGACAATCTGTATAAGGTAACGACGATATCTCTGCATACGCTCGATTCTGTGGTTGAGGTTCCGGCCTATGGATCCGTATGCTTATCATACCACACGTGCTGACTTTGGTCTTTCTGCACGCACGGGCGTTTTCACGAAACGTGTTGGATATCGCCGGGATCTATCTGGGATGATGGTGAGTGGATTGAGGGGGTGTTTGACAGGAGATTTGTCAGGCGGGGCCGGGCGGATTCTCTATTGCACGGGGGATGCCGGGGGATTAGACTGAGGATACGTTGAGGGCTCCATCGCGTGAAGGACAAAGCTATGCGAGAATACCGCGTGCACGGACATCCCATCCTGCCCGTCGAGCATCGGGAGACGGTGCGCTTTACGTGGCGGGGGCGGGCGCTTGAGGCCCGGGCCGGCGAGACGATCGCTGCGGCGCTCTTCGCGCACGGGATCCGCGTTTTTGGCCATCACCCCAAGGACGGATCGCCCCAGGGACTCTTCTGTGCGAACGGACAGTGCGCGCAGTGCCTGGTGATGGCCGACGGCAGGCCGGTCAAGGCGTGTATGACCCCGGTGACCCCCGGGATGCGGGTGCATCCCATCGACGGTCTGCCCATTCTGCCGGTGCTGCCGGCGCCGCCCGAACGGCGCGGGATCGAAACCGTGGAAGCCGAGGTGTTGATCCTGGGGGGCGGTCCTGCCGGGATGTCCGCCGCCGTCGAGCTGGGCGGGCAGGGCATTGCAGCTTTGCTGGTGGACGATAAGGCCCGACTCGGCGGGAAACTGGTGCTGCAGACCCACCGCTTCTTCGGCTCCGCCGAGGCTGTCTACGCGGGCACCCGGGGTGTGGAGATCGCGGGGATTCTGGCGGGCGACGTGGACGCCTGCGGCACGGTCCGGACCTGGTTGAACAGCACGGCGCTGGCGGTTTTCAGCGACCGGAAGGTGGGCGTCCTGCGGCGCGATCCCAAGACCGGGGCGGAGCGCTACGTCCTGGTCCGTCCGGAGGTACTGATCGTCGCCACCGGCGCCCGGGAACGGTCCCTGGTCTTCGCGGGGAACACGCTGCCCGGCGTCTACGGCGCGGGTGCGTTCCAGACGCTGGTCAACCGCGATCTCGTGCGGGCCGCCGAACGGCTCTTGATCGTGGGGGGCGGCAACGTGGGGCTGATCGCCGGTTACCATGCGCTCCAGGCGGGCATTGACGTGGTCGGTCTGGTGGAGGCGCTGCCCGCGTGCGGAGGCTATAAGGTCCACGCCGACAAGCTGCGGCGCCTGGGCGTGCCGATTCACACCTCGCACACTATTATGCGGGCCAACGGGGAGGATCGGGTCACGTCGGCGACCCTCGTCGAGGTGGACGCCGGCTTCGACCCCGTCCCCGGCACCGAACGCACGACGGCCTGCGACACGGTCCTCGTCGCGGTGGGGCTCAACCCGGTGGACGAATTCACCGAGAAGGCCCGGCGTTTCGGGATGCGGGTCTTTGATGCCGGGGACGCGCAGGCCATCGCCGAGGCGTCCGCCGCGATCTTCACCGGGCGGATCGCCGGTCGACGGGCCGCCGGCGCCCTGGGCTGCGGCGTCTCGATTCCAGCGTCCTGGTATCGGACGGCGGAGGTCCTCAAATCTCATCCGGGGGAGGTGGTCCCTCGACCGGAACCCGCGCGGGGCCACGGCGTCTTTCCCGTCCTGCACTGCTATCAGGAGATCCCCTGCGATCCCTGTACGACGGTCTGTCCGCAGCATTTGATCCAAATTCCCGGCGACGATATCCGGCACATTCCTGCCTTTGTGGGGGATGGGGGGGAGACGGCGTGCATCGGGTGCGGGCGCTGTGTCACGGCGTGCCCCGGATTGGCCATCACGTTGGTCGACTATCGGTCCGATGCCGAGCAGCCGACCGTCTCGATCCCGTACGAGTTCTCGCCGGAGCGCCTCAGCGTCGGATCGAACGTGAGTGTGGTGGATACGGAGGGGCAGCCGCTCGGTCGGGTCGAGGTCGTTGACGTACGCGCGGCGGCCCGCAAGGGCCGGACGACGGTGGTGAAGGTATCGGCGCCCCCGGAGATTGCAGCCCGCATCGCGGGGATTCGGATTCGGGATCCGGAGTTGTCGGGATACGAGGCTGAG
>CAYMAQ010000063.1:0-16638 GCA_964388385.1 uncultured Anaerolineales bacterium
CACCCAGTTGGATGGTTCGCAGGTCGCCGTCGAGCATGATCAGGGAAAGGGGACCGGCGCGGAGCGGGATGGGCGCCGGTGGGGGCGCATCGCGTCCGTCATAGAGCAGGTAGTTGGATAGCATCGTTCCTCCGTTATCGGGTGATTTTATGTGCCGTCGCATACGCGTGCGGGCAAGATGCCCGCGGTCCCTATCGTTGTGCAGGGATCAGGTCGCGCAGGTAGTCGACGCTCTCGACGGCCCAGGCCTGCTCCTTGGTGAGGGTGTCGCCTAACGCGGGTTCCGGTGGGGTCCAGAGCTCCAGGATGGCGTTGACGTCGCGCTCCATCGCGTGCAGCCGGCTCAAGAGCCACGGCACGTCCAGGCGCCCCCGTCCCGCCGGGCGGCCCTCGATGGTGAAACCCATCTGGTGGGACGCGCGGGTGATCGTAAAGTCCTTGACGTGAAGGTTGACGGTCCACGGGCCGAGGGCCTCGACGACGCGTTCCGGTCCCTCCAATGCGCCGAAGGAGTTGACCGTGTCCAGACAGATGCCCACGCGCTCGCTGTCGATGCGCTGCAGGAGGTCGACCAGGGTCCGGCTGGCGAACCGGTCGTGGTTCTCGATCGCCAGGGTCACGTCGCTTTCCGCCAGCGCCGGGAGGAACGATCGAACCGTCGTCACAATTTCGTCCTCGGTGGGTTGGTGATCGGCGGTATCCGTGACGACGCGCAGGATGGGCGATCCAAGCCGCACGGCGAGGTCGAGATAGGTGCGGAGGTGGGCCGGTGCGATCCCCCGGGTGCCGACCTCGAGCTCGATGCCGTCCGCGGCGGCGCGGTCGGCCAGCGCTTCGAGTTCCGCCGGTGAAAGGCGATGCAGGGGCAGGTTGTCCGCAATCTGGACGACGCCGACCCCCAGGGCTCGTGCCCTATTCAGCAGGTCCGGCGCGGTCATCGGTCGGTTGGGAATCCGGCCCGGCACGCCGATCGCCCATGTGTAGGTATAGGAACTGATCCCCAGGTTCATCGTTGTCGGCCGCTGACGATAGCCTCGACCTGCGCCCTGACGTTCTCCGGCTCGAAGACCTTCTTCCAGTCCGGCTGCATAATCTCGCGCCGGGCGCGTTCGAGGGCCAGTTTGGCGCCCTCGGAGATCTCGGCGTCGATGTAGTTGAAGAGAATGCCGAGGTTGACCCGCAGGTGCCCCAGCGCGAAGTCATACGCGACTTCCTCGGGGACGCCGTGGTTCACGGCCTCGTCGACGGCTTCCTTGATTACACTCATACAGGTGAGGATCACGGTCTCGGCCATGGCGGGTTCCAGGATCGCCATCTCCTTGACGGTGATGCGGTGCGCCCGCAGGATCGGGGCGAACATTTTGCGCGCGATATCTTCGCCCTTCTTGTAATCCTCCTCGGTTCCCTGCACCAGGGCGCAGACGATGGCCTGTTTAGCCACGCCGCCGAAGAAATCGGCCCGCGCCTCAGGGTCGGTCTCGTCGTTGATGAGGGGCGGGTGGCATGGGTGGACGACGAAGGTAGCGATGTCCTCCCGCTCCGGAAGCTCGCCGCCGTGGGCTGCAGCCGGGTCGAGCAGCATGACGAGGGTGCCGGGGTTCAGCTTCGGCACAATGTCGTGGGCGACGGTGCCGATCAGGGTGTCAGGTATTGCCAGGACGATGGTGTCGGCGAGGCGGATGGCCTCGGCCTGCTGAGTGGGGGCGAGACCGCGCTCGCGGAGCCCGGCCAGACCTGCTTCGCCCTTCTCAACGTACAGCGTCTGGACCTCGGGATCATCACGGAGCTTCTCGGCGATACGCGCACCAATCTTGCCGGCTGCGCCGAATAGGGCGACGGTGTTCATAGAACGCTCCTTTCAGGAATGAAGGATCAAGGTTGATATGCGCTCAATGTAGTGGGGCGGTTCGATTTTGTCAAGAGGGTCGCGATTTGCGGTTGCTTGACAACCCTCGTGCCCGTGCTTATAGTTGTACCGGAGCTTTCCGTTCTGTCGCTGATCGAGAAACGGAGGATAAAGTATGGCACAGCCCAAGAAAATTCGTGTGGGACTTGTAGGACTCGGAGGCATCGCCCGGGGACAGCATATCCCCGGCTATACGCTCTGTGACAACGTTGAACTCGCCGCGTTTTGCGACGTCAACGAGGAGACGCTTGAGGCGATGGGGGAGCAATACGGCGTGGCGCGCCTGACCACCGACTACGAGGAATTGGTGCGGTATGAGGACCTGGACGTTGTGGACGTCTGCACCTATCCCAACACCCATCACCCGATCTCGATGGCTGCCCTCGCGCAGGGCAAGCACGTCTTCTGTGAAAAACCGCTGGCGCTGACCTATCCGCTGGCACGGGAGATGGTCGAGGCCGCGGATGACGCCGGGGTCCAGACAGGCGTCGGCTTCACGCACCGTTTGACGCCGGCCGCGCATATGGCGCATCATCTGATCGACTCCGGTGCGTTGGGCGAGATCTATCAAGTGATGGCGATCTATTCCATGGGACATCCCGGATTTCCCGACCGCGTTCAGACTCCGAGGCAGACCAAAGCCGTGACCGGTGGTGGGCCGCTGTTTGAGCTGGGTCCGCATATGGTCGATATGGTCCGTTGGTGGACCGGCAAGGAGATCACGGCGGTCTGTGCGCAGACGCGGACGTTCGTCAAGCGCCGGCGCTGGGCGGACACGGGTGAATGGGCCGACGTGGACATCGAGGACGCTGCCACCTTCCTGGCCGATATGGAGGGTGACACGGCGGCGGTGTTCAGTCACAGCAGCGCGATCACGGGGCGGAATTTCGATCAGCGCGTCGAGGTCTATGGGAGCGAGGGATCGTTACTCTACGATCAAGCGCGTCCTTACGAATTGCGCGCCTGCATCGGCGAGGCGATGGTGGATCTCTGCGCCGGTTACGGGCTCTACGATCCGATGTGGGGCATCTACCGCGAGGAGGAGCCGTATCCGGTCATCCCGGTGCCGCGCCGCTTCCTGAATGCGGTGCCGGGTGCCGATCAGGGGACGCCCACCCGCAGTTTGATGCCCGCGTTTATCGCTGCAATTCGAGGTGAGGAGGCACCGCTGCTGCCGACGTTCTGCGCAGGGATGAAGGCGCAAGAGGTGTTGGATGCGGTGCTGCTCTCGGCGGATGAGCGGCGGTGGGTGGATCTGCCCTTTGGCGAGTAGGTGGATGGGGGTATTGTTGGAGCACGCTGTCTTTTACTTGATTGCTCTGGGAATTGCTTCGTTGACCCGTCGATCGACGGGTTGGGCGTCTAATTTGATTTGAATAGAAAGGGAGTGTCGATGGCGGGTGGGTTGATAAGATCTCGAGCTGACAGCAGACGATGAGCGCGACCCGACATAAGCGGCGGACGCTCGTCGCCCTGATGATTCCCCAGCTTGCTGTTGTGTTGAATCTGGCCATCGTGAACGTCGCGCTCCCTGCAATCCGTGAGACTTTTAACGCTCCCGCTGATCTGATGGCGTGGGTGGTCACCATCTATACACTTCCCTATGTGGCGATGATGCCCCTTTACGGTCGTCTGGGTGACGACCTGGGCGTACGCCGGATGATTCTCGTGGGGATGGCGGTCTTCCTCGCCGGTACGGCCCTGAACGCGCTCTCGCAGAGCCTTCCGCTCCTTTTGGTGGGGCGCTTTATCCAGGGATTGGGGGCCAGCGGGATGTCCCCCTTGGCCATTATGATGATCACCCGGATCTTCTCCGTCAGGAGGCGCGGGCACGCGCTGGGCCGGTGGAACTCCATCGGGCCGATCGCCGCCGTCACCGGGTCTCTGCTCGGCGGCGTGATCATTGACGCTCTGGGATGGCGGGTCACCTTTTTCGTGCCGATCCTGGCGGGTGGCGCGGCTGTCGTCATGATATCCCAAACTCTGCAATCGACCGGACCCGGATGGCGGCAGGGGGATCTGCGCGCCTTCGACTGGTTGGGGGTCCTGCTGCTTTCGGCGACCCTGACGTTTCTCCTCTTCTACATCACCAGCCGCCCTATCACGGGCCGTCGCCCTTTCACGGATTGGCGTCTGTTGCTGGTGACCGTCGTTCTACTGGTGGCTTTTGTGGGGCACGAGCGGCGGATCGATGCTCCTTTTGTCGATCTTTCGCTCCTCACGGACAGCACCTATCGCAAAGTGTGCCTCGCCGCGGCGATGCGTATGTTCGTGATGAACGGCGTCTCCTTTTTAACGCCTCTCTACCTATCGGATCTTAAAGGGCTTAACGCCACGGCCATCGGCGCGATCGTGATGATTCGTTCGGCGGGGCTCTTTCCCACGATGTACTTCGGGGGACAGGTTGCCGACCGCTGGGGGAGTCGCCTTCCCATTGTCCTGGGGATGAGCGTCCAGGCTGCCAGCGTCGTGTTGCTGATCGCCTCGGGCACGGGATCGGGGCTCATCTTGGTGGTGCTGGGCTTGCTTCTCAACGGATTGGGCGCCGGTGTGGTGCTGCCGGCGCTGCATCGTGCTGCCATGAGTGGTCCTGACGGCGAGCGCGGCGGGACCGCGGCCGGTCTCTACAGCATGATCCGCTTCTGGGGTACGATGGTGGGTACGGCCATGGCCGGCGTCTTGCTGCAGGCCCTGTTGGATTATGGACTGTCGGACCTTATCAGCTACCGGTTGACCTATGCATCGACGATCGTCGTCGGGATGACGGGCGTGGCGATTGCATTGACGATGCGGAAGGATCGGGGCTGATTTCGCCGTTTGCGCGGTTCGTAAAGCCAAGGTCCCCGGCACTGGATATTCACCGGTGCCGGGGACCTTTACCTGTGTCCTGGTGATCGACTACCAATCGACGACGGAGCCGTCGAAGGCGTCGTAGGACTCGTGGTTGCGCCAATCGTGGTCGATCTTGTCCTCCATTGCGTCCTCATCGAGCTCGATACCCAGGCCCGGCTTGGTGGGCAGCTCGACGTAGCCGTCGTTGAACGTGAACGGCTCTTTGAGGTAGCCCTCGCCGAGGGTGGTGTGCTCCTGGGCGAGGAAGTTGGGGATCGAGGCGTCGAGCTGGATGCACGCTGCCAGGGCGATGGGGCCCAACGGGCAGTGCGGTGCGATCCCGGCGTAGTAGGTCTCCGCCATCCCGGCGATAAGGCGCGTCTCGAAGATGCCGCCGGCGTGGCAGAGGTCGGGCTGCAGGATGGAGGCCGCGCGCTTCTCCAGCACCTCGCGGAACCCCCACTTGGTGAAGAGCCGCTCACCCGTGGCGATGGGGATATGGGTGCTGTGGGCGATGTCGGCCAGCACGTCGACGTTCTGGCACTGGACCGGCTCCTCGATGAAGAGCGGCTGATAGGGTGCCAGCGCGTGCACGAGCAGTTTCGCCGTCTGCGGGCTGATGGCGCCGTGGAAATCGATGGCGATGTCCACCTCCGGGCCGCCAGCCTCGCGCAGCGCAGCGAAGTGCGCGACGGCGTGGTCGACGAACGCCTTGCTCTCGATGATGCGCGCGGGGTGCTCCTTGGCGACGCCGGTCTTGAAGGCGTTGAACCCTTGATCGACGTACGCTTTTATGTTCTCGGGACGGGCGCCGCCCTTGTAGATGCGGATGCGGTCGCGGGTCGGGCCGCCGAGGAGCTTGTAGACGGGGACGCCCATCGCTTTGCCCGTCAGGTCCCATAACGCCTGCTCCACGCCGCTCAGGGCGCTGGTCAGCAGGGGACCCCCGCGGTAGAAGGCGTGACGGTACATCGCCTGCCAGTGGTGCACGACACGGGTGGGGTCCTTATCGATGAGGTAAGGGGCTAACTCGTCGACCGCCTGGGCGCAGGTCAGCGCGCGCCCTTCGAGGATCGGCTCGCCGAGACCCACGAGGCCCTCGTCGGTGTGGATTTTGAGAAAGAGCCAGCGGGGTTTGACCAGAAACGTCTCTAGTTTGGTGATCTTCATCGCTCGTCTGTCCCTCCTAGGGATGGGTGAGTGTTTGTAGAGACAGGATAGGCTGGATTTCGCTGATGTCAAAGGGCGGCGGATCGCAGATCACTTGGTGCATTAAGAAAGCTCTCAGGCGATCTGCGACCCCCGGTGTCAAAGTCCGTAGATCACAGATCCCCTGAGAACATCTCTACGAGCTCGTGTATCGCGGATACGTTCGTTCCCTAGTCGTCGTTGAGTTCCGCCATCTTTGCGTCGATACTCTCCATCAGAGAGGCGAACGGGCGGGCGAACTTCTCAACCCCCTCATCGAGCAGGTCGTCGGTGACCTGGTCGAGGTCGATCCCCAGTCTGTCAAGCGTCAGGATCTGCGCTTTGGCGCGATCCAGACCGGATTCCAGCGTGGCGGCGACGGTGCCGTGATCGAGTAAGGCTTCCAACGTGTCCGGCGGAAGCGTGTTCACGGTGAACGGACCGATAAGGTTATCGGGATAGAGCGTGTCCGAGTAGGCCGGGTTCTTGGTACTGGTGCTGGCCCACAAGACCCGCTGATAGCGCGCGCCCTGATCGAGCAGGTCCTCCCAGCGATCGCCCCGGAAGGCGGCCCGGAAGCGCTGGTAGGCCATCTTCGCGTTGGCAATGCCGATTGTCCCCTTGATGGACTCGGCGCGCGGGTCCTCCATCGCGTCCAGCATCTCGTCGACCATCACATCGATCCGGCTGACGAAGAAGGAAGCGACCGAGGCGGTGTGTTTGAGATCGCCGCCGTTTTCGGACAACGCCTCCAGCCCGTTGAGGTAGGCTTCCGCGACGTCGTGATACTGCTGTAGGGAGAACATCAAGGTGACGTTGACGTTGATGCCCTCGCCGATCAGGGTCTCGATAGCGGGGATGCCTTCCTGCGTAGCCGGGACCTTGATCAGGACGTTAGGCCGGTCGAGCGCCTCGAAGAGGCGGCGCGCCTCTGCAATCGTCTCATCGGTTTTGTGGGCCAGCTCCGGGCTTACTTCCAGGCTGACGAAGCCGTCGGCGCCGTCGGTCTCGTCATAGACCGGGCGCAGCACATCCGCTGCCATGCGAATATCCTCTAGGGCCAACGCTTCGTAGACCTCCTCGGCGCTCAGATCTTGTCCCTTGAGCTCGCGCAGGGCCGCATCATAGTCGTCACTGCCGGCGATGGCCTTTTCGAAGATCGCGGGATTCGACGTCACCCCCCGTACGCCTTTGTCGACCCAATCCTGGAGCCCTCCCCCGGTGATCAACGAACGACGAATGTAGTCCAACCATATCGCCTGTCCGATCTCCGCCAGTTCGTGTAGTTTCGTCATGGTTCCTCCTTGTTGTTGTATCTTTTCTTTTTCTCTCAGTCGTCCAACGTCATCTCTGCAGTCGCCATCCCGTCCTCTTTCTATGGGCAGTGAGAACCTTGCGAGCCTCGCGCTTTATGCTGTTCTCGGTCTGATTGATCGTTTTCTTGAAATTAGGACCGACTTATGCTTCAATACCATACCGCACTTGATGATTAAATCAATGTTTATATATTTAAAACTGACTCTCCTGAAAGAAGGTCATTTTCACCGCAGAGGTCGCAGAGATCACAGACATGATTGAAAGACAGTGAGCGGCTGGACTGAATCCGTACGGGCTTTGCGGCAAGCGGTCACCTCAATCCGAGATTTACTCGGAGGACCAAGCGGTGCGGAAATCGGGGTAGAGGGTTAACCCACCGTCAACGTACAGCGTCTGCCCGGTGATGTAGGCAGCTTCATCAGAACAGAGAAACGCTGTCACCGCCGCCATCTCCTCCGCCGTACCCGCACGCTGCATCGGGATGTGCGCTTCGACCTCGGCCTTCTTCTCTGGGTCGTCGATCCAGGCGCGGTTGATCGGCGTGATCGTGGCACCTGGTCCAACGGCATTGACCCGGATGTCGTCGCCAGCGTATTCGAGTGCCAGCGTTCGAGTCAAATTTCCCATTCCGCCTTTGCTGACAGAATAACCGATAAAGCGGGGCTTAGGAATCTGCTGGTGGACACTGGAGATATTGACAATGATACCGGGTTTGTCCTCTGCCAGAAAGTGTTGGATGACCTCGCGTGCAGCCATATAAGCACCCCGGACGTTGACGGCGAGGACGTTGTCAAAGCTTTTGATATCGATGTCGTGGGAATTGCCTGGAACCTGAATACCGGCGTTGTTGATCAAGATGTCGACGCCGCCCAGTTTCTCGATGGTCTCCTCGACCATATGGATGACGTCTTCTTCTTTGGAGACATTGGCCTGAACGAGGATGTGATTGACGCCGTGAGCCTTGACGTCCTTGACGCACTGCTCCAGCGCCTTATGAACTTTTTCGTCGGTTTCCTCAGCCTCCTCCGATGTGTGGAGATAATTAATGGCAACGTGCGCACCCTCCGCTGCAAAACGCACTGCGATGGCCTGCCCAATCCCGGAGGTGCCACCGGTTATGATGACGTTCTTCTCCTTCAACCCCTTCATCTTACCCTTCCTTTCAGGTTCTAGCCCGATTCATTATCAGCGTTTGAAGCCTGGATCAGTTTCGCGATTAGACCCGTCCACCCGGTCTGGTGGCTCGCGCCCAGGCCTGTACCGTCGTCGCCATGGAAGTACTCGAAGAAGAGGATCTTATCCCGCCAGCCCGGATCCTCCTGGAATTTTGTCCGCGTGCCATAGATGGGCCGTCGCCCTGTCTCATCCAGCAGAAAGAGCTTCTTCAGCCGCCGCGTCAACTCCAAGGCCACCCCTTTGAGCGTGACCAAATTACCGGAGCCCGTCGGACACGCGATAGTGAGGTCGTTGCCGTAATAGTCATGGAGCCGCAGGAGCCCCTGGATGATGAGGTAGTTGATGGGGAGCCAGACCGGGCCGCGCCAGTTGGAGTTCCCGCCAAAGAGGCCTGTCTGCGATTCGGCGGGCTCGTATCGGATTGTAAAGGTCTCACCATTCGCGGTCATACTGACAGGGTGCGCCTCGTGGTACTTGGAAAGGGAACGAATGCCGTAGGGTGAGAGGAATTCGTCCTCATCCAGCATATACTCAAGCACGGAGATCAGGCGGTCCGGGGTAAGGAGCGCCGCCAGGTAGGTCTTGCCGAGATAGGGAATCTCGACCCGGGTCATATTGCTCGATAGCTCGGGCCTGTTTTCGAGGAACCAGTGCATCCGCCGATCAAAGTCCGGCATCTGCTTGAGGAGGCTCCCATCCAGGGTCTCGGATGCGATGATGGGCAGCAACCCGACCAGCGACCGGACCTTGAGACGGTGGACGGTGCCGTCGGGCAGGTAGAGCGCATCGTAGTAAAACCGGTCCTCCGGGTCCCATAGCGCGTAGTCCTGTTCGTCGGCCTGGCCCATCGCCGTGCCGATGCGCAGGAAGTGCTCAAAGAACTTTGTGGCGATGTCCTGGTAGATGGGATTCTCCTTGGCCAATTCCAGTGCGATCCGCATCATCTCCACGCAGTAGAAGGCCATCCAGGCGGTCGCGTCAGATTGGTCGATGTGCCCCCCGGTGGGCAGCGTTCTGCTGCGGTCGAAGAGACTGATGTTGTCCAGACCCAGGAACCCGCCCTGGAAGACATTCCGTCCTTCGGGGTCCTTCCGGTTGACCCACCAGGTGAAGTTGAGCAGTAGTTTGTGAAAGATGCCTTCCAGGAAAGCGCGGTCGCGTTCTCCCTGCTGCTGGGCGCAGACCTGGTAGACCTCCAGCGCTGCCCAGGCGTGAACCGGCGGGTTGACGTCGCCAAATGACCATTCGTAGGCTGGAAATTGCCCATTGGGGTGCATATACCACTCGCGGGTGATCAGCTCGAGTTGGCGTTTGGCAAACTCGGGATCGACCATGGCCAGGGAAATGCAGTGGAACGCCAAATCCCATGCTGCGTACCATGGGTACTCCCACTTATCGGGCATCGAGATCAGGTCGAAGTTGTTGATATGCTTCCAGTCGTGATTGCGTCCCTGCTTCCGCGCTTCGGGCGGTGGGGGCATCGCGGGGTCGCCATTGAGCCATTGGGGGATGTCAAGGTAGTAGAGCTGTTTCGTCCACAGCATGCCGGCGAGAGCCTGTCGCTGGATGCGCCGCTCCTCATCGCTGAGGTTTGGATGCTGCACCGCGTCGTAGAAGGCGTCGGCCTCGTCTTTGCGGGCTTGAACAATATCGTCGAAGTCCTCGAAGGGCACCTCGTAGGCGAGGGACGAGAGCCGAAGGCGGAAGGAGGCGGATTCCCCGGCATCGAGGGTGCACGTGTAAACGAACGCCCCTTTGGTCCCCTCCCGGTCGGGATTCACGGCGTCCGTCTCTCCGTGAATGATGGCGCGGTGAAAGGCGTCCTTGACATACCGACTGGCATTGGGGGTGTTGAAAAGGCGCTCGTTGTTGGTCTCGTTCTCGGTGAGGAGTACATCCTCGGGATCGAGTGCGTACAGGTGATAGGTACCGATTTGCGGATGATCATCAACAAGGATCTCCGGCACCTCAGCATCGCCGTGCTGCGAGGCTATCCATCGCATCACCGGCTTGCCCGGTACCTCACCCAGAGGGCCGTTCTCATATCCCCAGGACCACGTATTGCGGAACCAGAGCGTGGGGATCGTGGTACACGAGGCGGCTTCCGGTCCCTGGTTCGTCACGGTGATCTGGATCAATACGTCGTTCTGCTCGTCTTTCGCGTACTCAACGACCACGTCGAAGTAGCGGTCCTCGTCGAAGATCCCGGTGTCGAGCAGTTCGTATTCCGGATCGAGATGGCCGCGCCGTGCATTCTCCTTGATCAGCGCCTCGTAGGGGTAGGCCGCCTGGGGATATCGGTAGAGCATCTTCATATAGCTGTGGGTGGGCGTGTTGTCGAGATAGAAGTAGATCTCCTTGACGTCCTCCCCGTGGTTGCCCTGATGCCCGTCGAGACCGAAAAGACGCTCTTTCAGGATGGGATCGTGTCCGTTCCAAAGCGCCAACGCAAAACACAGGTTCTGGTGTCGGTCGCTGATGCCCGCCAGTCCATCCTCGTTCCAGCGATAGGTGCGGCTGCGGGCGTGATCGTGAGGGAAGTAGATCCACGGATTTCCGCCCTCACTGTAGTCCTCACGCACCGTACCCCACGCGCGTTCACTCAGGTAGGGCCCCCAATGCTTGGGATTGCCCTTACGCTCCTTGTAGATCGTTAGGCGTTCGTGCTCGGCTGTACGGGCCACATTCTCCTCCCTTCGCTTACGTGTGCTTGGGGCTTCTCACGCGGAACCCAGGCGATGATCGGCTCACGATTCCGAGGTGGGGCAGCTTGGATGGATCGTCTCTTTGTCGACAGTGAGTGTGCCCTCGAGCTCCAAGCCGTGACAGGCTGCGCCGAAGAGTGCGATATCGGGATTGAGAATAACGTGGACGGGAATGCGTTTCATGACGTGGGCCAGACGTCCCTTGTTGAAGAATGCGTCCAGGAACTGTTCCCCCTTCAAAAGCGGGAGAATGCGCGGCGGGATACCACCGCCCACATAGACGCCGCCGGTTGCCATAACCTGGAGCGCTATATTTCCCGCCTCCGCACCCAGGATAGAGGCGAAGACGTTCATAGTGAGGGTGCTGAGCTTGCACTCGCCGTCAAGGGCCGCATGGGCGATGATCGGTGTGGGATCATCCGCGTCTGCCAGTTTCTCCGCCATCTCCGCTGGTTCCTCGGCTATCCCTTCCTCTTTCAAGAAACGGTAGATGTTGGGGATGCCGCGCCCTGAACAGACAGCCTCGTAGCTGACGTGCTCCCGGTCCTGCAAGAGGTGGTTCAGTAACCGGACCTGCAGGGGCGTCGTCGGCGCGAAATCCGTATGACCGCCCTCCGAATCCTGGGGTTGATATCGCTCGCCATCCCAGGTGAGAAAGGCCTCGCCCAATCCGGTCCCCGGTGCCAGGACAGCCACGGCGCCCAGCCGATCGCAGGTGCCCTCGTGGAGTGTGTGAAGTTCGTCGGGTTGGAGGAACGGCACGCCGTTGGCGATGGCTGCCAGATCGTTCAGCAGGATCACCGAATCCACGCCCAGCGTCTCTTTCATCGTGTCCGCGTCGATAACCCAGGGCAGATTGGTCACATCCACCCGATTGTCAATCACCGGACCTGCCACGCCGAAACAGGCGCGGTCGACGTGCACGCCGGCCCGCTCCAGGAAAACCTGGGCGATGGTTTCCAGGTGATCGTAGTCCTGGCTGGCGAACGTCTGTTCGGTGATGGGGCTCCTGGGTCCTTTATCCTGTGAGTAGATCGCGAGTTTTGTCTTCGTACCGCCGATATCGCCTGCTAATAACATAGGGTCTTTTGCCTCGTCTTGGGTGTGTGAAGATGGGTTTCCGCCTGCGTATTGTAACATAGGCCTGATTTTTTGCAGGCGGGATGGTTGTCGACGTAGTGGAGGACGCTGTTCGGAGTGCGATTTTTAACTGCGCCTTCCGGTGGTATAGTGGATTGACCGTCGATGAGCCGGAGCGCTTTGATTATGATTTCACCCCCGCAGTTTGGAGCTGCCTTGGAGACCGTCTACCGGCAGGCACCGTGTCAGGTGTTGCCCAATGCCCTATGGAAAACTCGGGCACAACTCGATGACTGCGAGACTCGGGTTTGGTCGGATCGCGGACGGATCACCGGTCTGTTGATGCGGTCGCCGGATATGCTGCACGTTTATTGGCAACGGGCTCGTGATGAGGCGTTGGGTCTACCGCTCGATTGGAAGCCGTTCAACCTGGCCCTTTTGCATCAAGACTTTATCGACGTCGTGCCATCCGGTCACTTCACCCGGCAAACAGCCTACTTCCGGTTGATGCATCGGGGAACCCCGATTTCCCCCCACTATTCCGAGGGCTTCTACGTCAAAGACGTTCGTCTGGAGACCGAGGCCGCCGAGGTTGCCGCGTTTATCGACCGGAACGACTCTATCGCCGATGTGGGTTTGTGGGTCAGAATGTCTGGTGGGTTCTTTCCCGGGGATGATCCCGTGAGGATCTGGTTCATTTTTACGGTTTGACAATCGCTCAAGAGCCCTTATGATAGGCCGCATTAGGGTTTGTCGTATTGGGCCATATTGTTCATATTTCATCATTAGGAGGGTACCAGTGAAAACGAATGAGGATCTCCAGGCAGCGTTCGCGGGCGAGTCGCAGGCGAATCGGAAGTACACGGCGTGGGCCAAGAAGGCGGAGCGGGAGGGGCACGCTGGCGTGGCAAAGCTCTTCCGGGCGGTCGCCGCGGCGGAGACGGTCCATGCGCTGAATCACTTTCGGACGATGGGCATGGTCAAGTCGACGGAGGAGAATCTGAAGGCTGCTATCGGCGGGGAGCACTATGAGGTTGAGACGATGTATCCGGATTTCCTCGCGGATGCCAAGGCCGAAGCGCAGCGCGGCGCGATGCGCTCCTTCGGCTGGGCCTGGGAGGTGGAGAAGATTCACGAGCAACTCTATACGCAGGCGCTCAAGGATCTCGAATCCGGTGAGGATGGGCTGGAGGGGAAGAACATCTGGGTCTGCAGCGCGTGCGGGCATACTCACGTGGGCGACGAACTCCCCGAGAAGTGCCCGGTCTGCGGCGCGTTGCAGAAGGCTTATCTCCTGATCGAGTAGGCCGATTTTCGCTGGCGTACGCTGTCATAGGTGCATCCACTCCCGCCGAACCCCGGGGTTCGGCGGGAGTTTTTTCATGCCCTCGTGCGATTGGATTGACGGGGCTGGCGTCGGTAAGTTGGGATATCTCTCGTTTTTATCTTGTTTTTTATCGCTTTTTGAACTATCATAAATATGGGTCGTTCTGCGGCTCAATAAAAAGGCTTACCCGAACGTAAAATGCTGTGCTTCACGTTATGAGAAATGAGGAGGCCACCAATGGATTATCGATCTTTGGGACGAACAGGCGTGCAGGTCACACCGCTCTGCTTGGGTGCGATGAATTTCGGCGGGCCGACGAGCGAGGAAGATTCGATTGAGATCATCAATCGGGCCCTCGACGGCGGGATCAACTTCATCGATACCGCCAACGTCTACAACCGGGGCGAGTCGGAGCGGATTGTGGGCAAGGCGCTCAAACAGAACGGCCGCCGGGATGAGGTGGTGCTGGCGACCAAGGTCCACGGGCGGATGGGCGACGGCCCTAACGAGCAGGGCAACACGCGCTACCACATTGTCAAGGCCTGTGAGGATTCGCTTCGCAGGCTGCAGACCGATCACATCGATCTCTATCAGCTTCACCGTCCCTCGCTGACGGTCCCACAGGACGAGACGCTTCGCGCGTTCGACGACCTGGTCCGGGACGGCAAGGTGCGGTATATCGGATGCTCCACGCACCCCTCCTGGATGGTCATGGAGTCGTTGATGATCAGCGACAAGCTCAACATCACGCGCTACATCAGCGAGCAGCCGCCCTACAACCTGTTGGACCGACGCATTGAGAATGAGCTGATTCCCCTGGCCCAGAAATACGGATTGGCGATTCTGCCTTGGTCGCCGCTGGCGGGCGGCATTCTTGCCGGCAAGTACACCGTTGAGATGTTGGAGGAGGAGGACTATCCTGAGGGCTCCCGTGCGGAGCGATCGGGCGAGTGGTTCACGCGGCGGGTGACCCGGCGGGGCATTGAGGTTGCTGCCGAGGTCAAGAAGATGGCGGAAGCCCGAGGCTTGACCGCCGCACAGCTCTCCACCCTCTGGGTCAAGGAGCAGCCCGGCGTGACCTCGCCGATCATCGGCCCGCGGACGATGCAGCACATGGAGGAGGCGTTGGAGGTCATGGAAATGACGCTTTCCGATGAGGAGCGCGAGCGCTTCGATGCGCTGGTCCACCCGGGCAACGCCGTGGCCGATTTCCACAACAGTAACCCCTGGATGAAGGCGCGCATCACCGAGTAGGCGTAGGCGACTATTTTGAGGATCCAATCGCTCCGACCCCAGGCCGTCGACGGCCTGGGGTCGGAATGGGTGTCGTGTAGGTTCGCAGGATAAGGTCTGACTAGGTATGCGATGCCGGCATAGGTGGGGCCAGGCAGAGTTTCTGGAAGAACCATGGGGCGCCCAGGCCCGTCCAAACGCCAAGGACTGTATAGCGGACGAACCGCATGCCCAGATAGAACGGATCGCCCTGATCGGGGAAGATCCCCTTCAATCCTAGCCGAAGTGCGAAGAGCACCACGCCGCCGATCAACAGACGTAGCGCGCGCTTCCACGTCGGGCCATCGGCACGGTAACCGCCAATCTGCCACAGCACCACAAGCCCAACCCCTGCACCGGCTAGAATACCCAGGATGCTGGTGGTGACCTCCGTCGGTACCAGCATCGCAAGCCCAATAGCGACAACGAGGGTTAACGCGATTTGATGACCCGGCTGCATTGAGATGAGCCACTCTTCGATCTGCGGTTCCCACCGCACGTAGGCGATCAGGACCAGCGCCCCAACCGCCCATCCGACCAGCACGTCGGTGGGGAAGTGGACGCCCAGGTAGACGCGGGAGAACCCAATCAGGGCCATCAACACAAAAGCGGCGATCCACGCCCACCGCTTGCGAAGCTCCGCGGCGATCACACCCCAGGTGACCACGGCCATCTGGGCGTGACCGCTCGGCAGGCCGTATCCCTCGGCCTCGTAGAGTCCCACGGTGGAATCGAGGTCAAAAGGACGCGGGTGAGCGAAAAGCGTTTTGAGGCCGTCGTTGACGAACAGAGCCAACAGAAACGTGATGGCCAATCGAATCCCAATCACTGCATCGACGGCCCAGAGCATCAGGGGTAGGAGGATCATAAAGAAATCCTCGTTTCCTAGCGCAGTGATCGCTTTGAAGATGAAATCAAGCGCCGGCGTCCGAACGCTCTGAATGGCTGTGATGAGGGTGAGTCCCCACTCCCAGATGATTTCCATAGATCTCCTCGTTGTATTGAGATGCAGTTGTCTCTTATGTTGATACTGAGATATGAATGGGTATCAGTCGGCTTTGTCGATGAGAGGCGTCACGTCGAGGGGTGGGTCCGGACGCCCGTAGACCGAGATATGCCGGTAGCTCCGTGCGGTAAACGGCGCGCGATCCCACGAGCCCCAGCGATGATCGAGGACTAAATCCGCCAGCTGCGCCATCAAATCGAGCTCGGAGGGCCAAGCATACCGTAACTCGGCCGGATAGATCTCAATGCCCTCCTGTGACAGGCGAACGTGGCGGCTGCTGATCCGTTGATCGACGGGATCGAGCTCGGAGACATCGAGCTTGATGGTCGTGTCGCCGGTGGTGAAGCCGCGGACCTCCTGCTGATCCCGATAGCGGCAGAGATCCGGCACGAACCCCTCGATGACGAAGACCCCGTCCCCGGTTAAATGGTCTGCCACGCAGCGGAAACAGCGCACCTGCGCCTCCTGGGTTAGCAGTCCGTAAAAGGTGTTGAAGACGACGTAGATCAGACTGAAGCGGTCGTCGAGTTCGAAGGCGCTGAAGTCGCCGTGGTTTACCTGGATCTCCTCCCCCCGGGGTTTTGCTTGCAGCTTCGCGAGCATCGCTGCTGAGGCGTCAATGCCCACGACGTTTACGCCCCTATGCTGGAGGGGCAGCGCGATCCGCCCGGTGCCGATCCCAAGTTCCAGGGCGCGGCCCTCTCCGGCAAACTCGGCCAACCGGCCCACCGCTTCCTCGTCGACCTCACGGTAAAGGTCGTCATAGACGTCGGCAATCCGCTCGCCGTAGAAAGTAGGATCGAATGCGTCACTGTCGTTCATCCGGATG
>CAYMAQ010000064.1:0-16626 GCA_964388385.1 uncultured Anaerolineales bacterium
TCTCAGATGGGGAGATGATCCCGGAGGTTTACACCTGCGATGGGGAGGATATCTCACCACCTCTGGAATGGAGCGGGGTGCCCGCCGACACGGACAGTCTCGCCCTCGTTATGGAGGATCCCGACGCTCCCGGACGCACGTGGGTGCATTGGGTCATCTACAATATCCCACCTTCATCAAGCGTGTTACCTGAGGGCGTGCCGACAGGTGCCTCCATTGAGAATGGTATTCAGCAGGGAAAGAATGGCTGGTCCAAGAACGCGTATGGGGGCCCCTGCCCGCCCAGCGGTACGCACCGGTATGTTTTCTATCTCTATGCCCTGGACGTGACGCCGAATTTGGAACCGGCTGAGACAACGAAGGTCGAACTGCTTGAAGCGGTGGAGGGACACGTCCTTGCTTGGGGGCGCCTGATGGGTCAATATACGCGGTAGGTGCGGGGCTTTTCCCCCTTTTTGTGTTGTGCGTTGGTTGCAGTTATAATGCAGAAGAAAGGGATAGGACGTGCACCGTGCCTTAGACCGGGAATTATTGCTGATGGAATGCCTCATTCCAGGTATGCTTCGAGAACTTTCTCGGCGATGGGATGATCTCAACCTCGGGGTGCCTTGGGGCGGCTCGGGGTCTGGGGCGCGTCTTGCTTTGGGTCGACACCTCGCTCCCTGGGAGTCCTGGCTTCCCCTCTTGTTGGTGATTGGAGGCGGCCTGTTTATCGCGGTTGCCGGCCTGGTCGTCTTCTGGCTTCTGCGCCGTATCGGACGACCTGATCATGCATCGCAACTGCGAGGTGGGGGAGATGATCACGAGCGAGGATCCGAGGCGGTCGGCTCTGCGCCCTTGGATGTGGGCACGATCCTTCACTCCGGACGGTTTGAGGTTCTGCGGGTCCGGGAGCAGCATAATATCCTGACCGTTTATGAGATACGCGATCTTGAGGCCGATCAATACTGCCAGATCTGTGGTTCGCGTTATCCCAATCCAGACGCGATGCGATGCCCCACCTGTGATGCCGTCATTCATCACGGGGAACCCACTCAACTGCTTGCTGCGGAGACGCTGGACTCGGAGGCCTTTGCGGCTGCTGAGAGACTCCACACACTCACGTTCCACCATTCGTCCGTGATCTTACCGATCGCGGTATTTTCAGAGTCGTCTCAGGGTGCGCTCCGATATTATTATGTGAGGTCCGACGTCGAACTCCGAACCTCGACCGAGATTGATCCACCCCAACCCCCCGATCTTGTCATGGGATGGGGCATCTCTTTGGCCCATGGCCTGGCAGCTCTTCACCGATCCGGGCTCGTATTCCGGTCGATAACCCCAGAGCAGATCTCGATCCATGAAGAGGATGCGCGCTGGTTGTGCTGCGAAAACTTGGTCTTGATCGATGGGGCGTCCGGGGATGAGATCGATCGGGCTTTTGCGGCCGATGTCAGGGGAGTGGGACGATGGATGCTTCTGCAAATGACCGGAGACACGAGTCTCGGTCCCGACTTATCCCTGCCCGAACCCCTCTCCTTGCTGCTCAGTGACGTACTGATGGCTACCTATCCGATGTCAGCGCAACAATTGGTCGAAC
This sequence comes from uncultured Anaerolineales bacterium, assembly GCA_964388385.1. Lineage (GTDB taxonomy): Bacteria > Chloroflexota > Anaerolineae > B4-G1 > SLSP01 > PWVB01. The sequence goes on from CAYMAQ010000064.1 coordinate 1,580, forward strand.
AGTTGGACCAGATTCGGCGTCAAATTGTGAGCCGAAAAGATATCCGGCTTTGGATCGGCGCGCGATCCGATACGGGTCGGATTCGAGAACTCAATGAGGACAGTATATGGACGGCAGATTACAGCGATGCGTTCTCTTCACTTGGTGTCACCGTGGGGGCCTTTGCTGTTGCGGATGGTGTGGGAGGGCACGCTGCGGGCGATGTCGCGAGCCAGTTGACGGTGGACGTGCTTCAGCGGTACGGAGATGAATTGCGGCGTACCGGAGAGATGGGAGAACTGCCCGAGGCCCGGACGTGGTTGAAACAGGCCGCGGAGGCCGCTAACCACCGCGTCCATCAGGAGCGCCAAGATGTATCCAACGATATGGGGTCGACCCTGGTCATGGCGCTCTTTATCGGCAACGAATTCGCGGTGCTCAATGTCGGCGATAGCCGCGCCTACCGACTGGGGCTCCAAGGTCTCCAGCAGATCAGTGTCGATCACACCCTGGTCGAACGACTTGTCTCCATCGGTCAGATCACGCGGGATGAAGCCAAGCTCCATCCGAGGCGCAACGTAATCTATCGGGTGATGGGAGGGCGGGCCGAGTTGGAGTATGATTGTTTCGATGGCCGGTTGGCCGAAGGTGAAGCACTTCTCCTATGCTCGGATGGCCTGACCGATATGCTGACCGATCATGTGCTGTGGCAGATATGGCGAGACACACCCTCGCCCCAGGCCGCTTGCGATCAGATGGTTGACGAGGCTAATCAGCTCGGCGGGCACGATAATATCACCGTGATCATTGTTCAGGTGACAACGATGCAAAACCAGGACGAATGATGTTAGAAGCCGGGGCAGTACTTCAATAATGGTGCTGGACGGGATCGAGGCCTGGGCCGGTGTTTTATGTCCGGATGTGTAGAGAAAGGATTCTATTGTGAATCATGAACTGCGTATCGAATCATTGTTAGCTGCTCGACTCTTCCTCAGCCCTCAGTTGGTGGGCGACCACATTCTCTTTATCAGCGACCTGTCCGGTCGTCTGAGTCTCTACACGATGAAGCGCGGTGGTGGCGTTCCACAACCGCTCTTACCTCCCAACATCGCGCTGCAAAACCCCGCGCTTTTGGGGGGCTATTCCTACGCGGCTTTCCCCGACCTGGATCAGGTGGTGGTCATGATCGATCGAGACGGCGACGAGAATTATCAACCTATGCTCGTTCCCATAGACGGTGGGATTCCCGAGTCCCTCTTCGGCGATCAATTTGCCGGCGAGCAGCTTGTGATGAGCCACGTCGACGTGGAGGCCAACATCGCGGCCTTTCAGATTGATCATCGGACGAGGCCCGAGATGGACGCTGTACTGGTCGATTTGGCCTCGGGCGAGATGACAGATCTGGGGCAGAGCCTCTATGGGAATTATTTCAACGCTGCCAGCGACGACTATGAGACAATTATCCTCGCAGACGGTTACTCTGCCGGGGACACCGTGCTCTATCTCTGGGATAGGGATCGGGGTGAGCGACGCCTGCTGTATGGGGTGCCGATCGATGCGCGCGAGGAAGGGCAGGAGGTGCCGTTGACCGGGTTTATGCAGGGGCACTTCATCGATGAGACTCAGAGCTTACTGATTCCAACGGTTCTCTTCGACGACCTCGGTGGGCTTGGATTTCTGCGCCAGGACGATCCGACGTCGTTGGAGGAGGTCGAGATCCTGGGAACGGTACACGAGGGCGTCGGTGAATTTCACGGTCTTGAGTTCCTGAAGGGCGATCGTTATTTGCTGGAGTATAACATCGATGGCGTCTCCTGGGCCTACGAGGCCTGTTTCGATGCATCCTCCCTGCGGATGGAGGTCGAGGCCGTATGGGTCGGAGAGCCGCCCCTGGCGGGTGGGGTGATTCAGTCGTTGGGTTATGAAGAGGCAAGTGGGGATTTTGTGTTGGCGTTTTCCACGGCGACCTCACCGGCCCAGATCTATACGCTGGAAGGGTCAGATCGTGCGGTGGTGCAGCACACCGCCGAGCGCGTGCTGGGCATCCCTGAGACCTGGCTCGCATCGGGAGAGGATGCCTCTTACGTGAGTCACGACGGACTTCGGGTGTCGGCGCGGCTGTACATGCCAGCTCCTGCGCTGGGCTATACCGGCAAGCGTCCTGTGGTCTTCTATATCCATGGGGGACCTCAGAGCCAGGAGCGACCGGACTTCACCTGGTTCTCTATGCCCCTGATCCAGTTCTTCACGCTCAACGGCTTTGCGGTGTTCGTACCCAACGTCAGGGGCAGCGAGGGCTACGGGATGGATTATATGAAGCAGGTCGATCAGGACTGGGGTGGAGCCGACCGCCTGGATCACGTCGCCGGTTATCATGCCCTGGCGGAGGATCCGCGCTTGGATATGGATCATGTTGGGGTGATGGGGCGGTCTTACGGTGGCTATATGACGCTGATGCTGGTCGGGCGGCATTCCGATCTGTGGTCCGCCGCGTGTGACATGTTCGGGCCTTACAGCCTTTTCACGTTCCTGGAGCGAATTCCCGAGACGTGGAAGACCTATTTCTACATCGCGATCGGGCATCCCGAGAAGGACAAAGTGCGGATCAAAGCCCAATCGCCCGACACCTATCTTGATAATCTCGCCTGTCCGTTGCTCGTAATCCAGGGGCGGAACGATCCTCGGGTCGTGGCGGAGGAGTCTGAGGACCTGGTCCGTGCGCTCCAGGCGCAGGGTAAGGACGTGGAGATTCTGGTGATGGAGAACGAGGGCCATGACGTGATCAAGTACGAGAACAAAGTGTGGATTTATAACGCGATCGTGGACTTCTTCCGCGAGGAGCTGGGTCTGGCGTAGACGATCTATCGCCGCGATTGACGGCGTAACCCTTGGATCGTAGGATGCCTTATGCGGGATGGGCGCCCGCGATCCAGGGGGGCGTCAACTTGACTCCTGAGACCCTCTCTCCTCGGCGTGCCGTTTTAACGCTGCCTGGATCTCCCGCGCGTTTTTGTCTGCCCGACGCACCATCTCCCCGGAGATTGGATGGGCGCTGTAACGGGCGACGACGAAGGTATCTGTCAGATCCTCGAGAGCCTCCATCTCCGAGGAGATCTCCGTCATCAGCGTGCGCTCGTATTCATACGGTGTCTGATCCCCCCGGCGTTCCAAGCCTTCTGCCCTGGCGCGATCGAGTATCGTGAAATAGTGATAGAAGATTCGGTCCTTGAGATTCTCTCCCTTTGAGCGACCGATCGGCTGACGCTCCTCATCCGGAGATCGACGTCGCAAAAATCGGACGAATTCGGGAATGCGGGTTTCGACCCCTTGCCTGAGACCGATCCACCACCGTTGCAGTGCCCGCCATAGATGTCGAAGCCACTTCACCGGCGTGGCGCTCCGGAGCGCTCGATTGATCCCGTGCCCCATATCCGGACGGTCTCGGAGATATATGCGCAAGAGGTAAGCAAGCCCACCGAGGACCAGCCCCCAGAAGAGAAACGAGCGCAGGATCGTCAGCCACGGTGGGGCAGGACCCGCGGCCTCCGGTTGGAGCGGTTCGAAGGGGATCGGACGAGTCGGCGGACGAGGTGCCTGTTCCTGCCTGCCAAGAAGCCATGAGAGTAACAGACCTATCGGCCAGGAGAGCAGAAAGTAGAGTAACCCGGCGACGTACACCAGGATGAAGAAGAGAACGGTGACCAGATCCAGCAAAGGCAGTGTATATCCTGTTGGCAGCAGGAGCGCGACCAGGGCGGCCCCTCCCAAAATCAGCAGGCTGTAGCGGAGCCACGTGCGGCTCAGCGAATCGGTCATGTGCACCCGCTCCCTTTGCCAAAGCGCGGAGAGCCGGGTGAATCGTAACTGGCCCAACATCACCAAACCGAGCACAAAATAGAGAAGTACGTTGCCGATAAGGCCCCGCACGCGACTGTGATCGAGTCTGACCAGGGCGCTTAAGCTGACCCGTGCAAGTCCGGTGAAAAAGAGCAGGACAAAACCACCGATGAAGAAGCGACGGCTGAGACGGTGCATCGGATCGTCCTCACCGACATAGCGTGTAGGATCGGAGACCGCGTCCAGATCCCGCATTGTCGCACCGGCTGCGAGCCAGGACCCGACTCCGAGCAGATAGACGGTCATCGTTTCACCGTCAAAGAAAGCGGCGGGATCACTGCTCCACGTCCGGATTTCAGCCCAGACCTGGGCCGGTGTCTCGTCGAGATAGCTGAAAACCTTTGTAAGAATCAGTATAACCAGCAACTCGACCAGACGGAACCGGAGACTTTCGGTGCTGCTCAGATACCGCTCCTGGACAGCACGCTGGGATGCACACCCGATGAGGGCGGTGATGATCGGGGTGAGCAGGATCAACGTCGGGCTCCATGCGGCTCCAAAGGCCCGCGTGAGCTGCAACACCGACCAGGCGATGCAGGCGATCATCACCCCGATGACCCCGGGTTGAAAGAGGTCGCGGATCCAGGGGGATCTCGGCTGCGGCTGATCTTGATCGTGATGTTGTTCGAGATAATCGTCGGTCTCACGGATGACGATCCGGCGACCGCCCCGGTGTTCGTAGCCCAGGATGCGGTTACTTTTCATAGCCAGGTTACCTCCAGTTCCTCCTCCTGCCAGACGTGATAGATCGGCAGGCTCAACATCTCTCCCCGGTTCTTGACGGTTTCGGAGGGCGCATCGGGCATGGTCAGGATCAACGCGGCGGTCAACCCCTGCTGTTTCAGGTAGGCGAGGACGTCGATCAGTGATTCCGTCTCGCGTCCCGTGATGATGACGAGGGTGGTGCCCCAGGTCAGACGCATTGCGATATTCTGTAGGAACTCGGGGAACGGCAGCGGCGTCGGTTGCTCCGTGGGAGGAAGCTGCGCGCGGCGGTAGGTCTGCGCGCGGGCCAGGATCTCCAGGATGCCCATCAGGTGGGTGCGCTCCTGTCGTGGGGGCAGTTTCATCGTCCGGACCCTGTTCTCCAGCGGGTCCCCGGCCTGGATCGCCAATCCCACCGGCAGGCTCTCCCGGACGGCGATGTGATTGGCGAGGGACGCTGCAGTGACGACCGCCAGCTCCGACGCGGCATAAAGTCGGGTAAACGGGTAATCCCCTTGATCCATATCCAGACAGATCATCGTCTCGCGGGCGATGGCGGGTTGGTAGCGTTTGACGAGCAGATTCTGGCTGTGGGCGCTCGCCGTCCAATGGATGTGCCTGGGAGAGTCTCCGGCCTGATAGGGCCGTACGCCGATGACCCGAGAGGTGTCCTCGAAGAGCGGGTGGGGCGCCGGAAGCGATGCCAGCGGTGAGTGAGTAGGGAGCCCCAGCTTCTGCAGTGGGACAATCTGTGGGTAGACGATGACGTATTCGGCCTCTCTCTGTGCTTTCAAGCGGGGGGCGAACCCCAAAAGGTCACCCGTATACCAGCTCATCGGCCCAATGGTGTAGTAACCCCGCTTGTGGCACGTGAGTGTATATTGAAAGTGCCGGGTCTGGTGCGGCCCCAGCGAGAGCACCCGCCTGTAAAAGGGCGGGGAGATGAGGTCCACGGGCAGGGAATCGTGCATCTCCACCCAGGGGACCGGCAGCCAACCGTCGTTGGTCACCGTGAGCGAGACGGAGATCTCCTCCCCGGGAAATGCGCGGTTCACGAGGGTGCGTCGTGTGCGGAGCTGCTCCATCGCCCGGCGGGTCCACGTCCGACCCAGGATATAGGTCAGCGCGAGCAGATACAGGACGGTGAAGTAAGTATCGATGCGCAGCAGTGCCGCGATGACGAAAAGCCCCAATAGGATCGGAAGCAAATCGGGCATCGGGGGGTTTACGCCTCCTCCAGCTCCAGGGTCACCGTCTCGACAATTTGCTGAAGGATGGTGAGCGGCGTGCGGCCACGGAGCTGGCTCTCGGGTTTGGGGATCAGGCGGTGGGGGAGCGTGAGCGGCGCCAGCTCTTTGATGTCGTCGGGGATGACGTAGTCCCGGTCGCGCAAGGCTGCCAGGGCCTGTGCCGTCTTATAGAGGGCCAGGGAGCCCCTGGGGCTGGCACCCAACGCCAGATCGCGGTGTTCGCGCGTGGCGCGAACGATTGATAGGATGTAATGTTCGAGCGTCTCGTCGATGTGAACGTCAGTCACGGCGTCCCGCAGATCAAGGAGCTCGGAGCCATCGACGACTTTGGAGAGCGTCTCAATGGGATGCTGCTTGCGCTGGCTGCGGAGGATCGCGATCTCATCGGCCTCCGCCGGATAGCCGAGGGACATTCGGATCAGGAAGCGGTCCAACTGGGCCTCGGGCAGGGGGAACGTCCCCTCGTATTCGATGGGATTCTGCGTCGCCAGCACCAGGAAGGGCGCTGGCAGCTCGCGCGTTTCCCCGCCGGTCGAGACCTGACGCTCCTGCATCGCCTCCAGGAGGGCCGCCTGGGTGCGCGGGGTTGCGCGGTTGATCTCATCGGCGAGGAGGATGTTTACAAAGACTGGGCCGGGCTGGAACTCGAACCGGCTGGTCTTCTGGTTGAAGATCTCCACCCCGGTGACATCGTTAGGCAGCAGGTCCGGCGTGCACTGCAGGCGCTTGAAGCTGAGGCCCATGCTGGATGCGGTCGCTCGGGCGAGCATCGTCTTGCCGGTTCCCGGCACGTCCTCGATCAGGACGTGGCCCTGGCAGAGCAGGGCGACCATCAGGTACTCGACCTGCTGGTGCTTCCCGACGATCACAGTCTCAACGTTCTCGACGATCCGATTGATAAACTGCGTGACGCTCTCGGGCACGGCAGCCTTCCTTTCTATGGGGCGGTCTCTGCGCGTCAGATTCCCCCCATCTGAGGGGTGTTCCTCATTGTAGGCGAAGGCGTGCCCTGGTCAAGCGCTCGCTTTCTTTCACCTAAAGCGTTTCTACGTTTCCATGGGCACGACGGGAAAGTTCAGTGTTTTATGTCCGGATCTGTATCTCAGATTATATTTGTCCTTGACTCCCTCATGCTTTCGGTTATCATTAGAGCTGTGATGGCAATTCAAGCTGCCACGTTATAAATCGAGGCATGTGAATACGGACGATGTTCGAGGTGTGCTGAGGATTGGGCCCTGCGCGGCGGAGCCCTTCGAACCCCGCCAGGTCCGGGAGGAAGCAACGGTAAGGAGGTATCTCCGGGTGCCGTAGGAGTCCTGGTCCTCAGTACAGTTCGGTCATCGTCCGTTATGCTTTTGGTATGGGTTAATCCCCGGCGTTGCCCCTCTTCGTAACTTCCAAATCTCATGCTAAAATGCTGCGAGGAGATGGGTGCGTCTTTGGGCGCTTTGGGTTTTTCTGTTACGGGTCATGCTTTCAATCCTGTCCGCGCTCTTTGATTATCCAGGAGGGTTTTCTGATCCAGACGAATTGGATTCGCCGGCTGGCAAATCACGGATTCGGCCTTTTGGTCGCTTTGGGGGCGATTGTTGCCCTGACCGCCGGATATCGCGCGACTTTGACCCCGGTGACTGTGGTTATTGACGGGGATGCGCGCACTCTCCGCACCCACCAACCCACGCTGGAGATGCTGCTGTCGGATCTGGAACTTAGTCTGCGGGAGGAAGATCGAGTCGATCCGCCCCTCGATACGCCTTTGGAACCCGAGATGGAGATCCGGATCGATCATGCCCATCCGATCGTTATCGCAGCGGACGGACGGGAGCGGTTGCTCTACGTGCATCATGAGAACCCGGCGGACGTCTTGGCTATGTCCGGCGTCTCACTCGACGTGCACGACTCGATGAAGGTTCAGGCCCCCAGCGTGACGGATCCTGAAGGTACACGGTTCCGGATTCAGGTTCAGCGGGCCAAAGCGGTGATGCTGGAAGAGGGCGGTCTTCGTTCGGTGATCTATTCTCGCGCTGCTACGGTTGGCGAGGCAGTGCTGCAGGCTGGCATTCAGCTCTATCGCGCTGATCGGCTCTCGCCCGATCCGGCGACCCCGTTGGAACATGGGCTGCATATCCATATCGATCGCTCTATCCCGGTTTCCGTCCGTCTGGATGGACATGCACTTCGCACGCGCACTCATCGCTCGGGGGTGGGTGAGGTATTGGCCGATCTGGGCGTTACCCTCAACGGGTTGGATTATACGGTACCGGCCCTTGATGCATCCCTGGAAGAGGGGATGGAGATCCAGGTTCATCGGGTGACCGAAAGCGTGATTGTGGAACAGAGCCCGATCCCCTTTGACTCTGAATGGCAGCCCGATCCGGACTCCGAGATCGACACTCAAAGCTTGTTGAGTGAAGGAGAACCCGGCGTTCTGGAGCGTCGTATCCGTTTCCGGTATGAGGATGGGGTGGTGGTCGATCGTCGGATCGAGGGGGAAAGCGTCGTATTGGCCCCCCAGAATCGGGTAATGGGCTACGGAACTAAGGTCGTCATCCGGACGCTGCAGACGTCTGAAGGTCCGGTGGAATATTGGCGTACCTTCCGGATGCTGGCTACGTCGTACAGTGCGAGCACGGCCGGTGTTTCACCCTCGGCGTCCTATTATGGGCGCACCGCATTGGGGCTCAAGATGCGGCATGGGATCGTGGCGGTGGATCCGAACGTGATCCCACTGAGCAGCCGAGTGTATGTGCCGGGTTATGGTGTTGGCTTAGCCGGGGATACGGGCGGCGCCATCAAGGGCAAGCGGATCGATCTGGGGTTTGACGACAGCAACCTCGAATTGTGGTATCGTTGGGTCGACGTCTATCTTCTGACTCCGGTTCCCGATCAGATCAACTATTTGGGCCCGTAGAGGTCTGGGTGGATTCGTTTGTTCACCCCCAGGATAGAATCTTGGAGCAGAGGAAGATGGTTTTTTCACGAGCCTATAAGGGTGGTCATTCTATGCGCGAAAATCCCCGTCGATTGATAGAACGGTACGGCCTGCATCCCCGGAGATCCCTGGGGCAGAATTTTTTGGTCGACCCGACAGCCCCGGATCGCATCGCCGGGTATGCTCATCTGGATCACGAGGACACCGTGGTCGAGGTTGGTGCGGGACTGGGCACGCTGACCGCGGCGTTGGCGGGCCGCGCGGGCCGCGTCATTGCCGTCGAGACCGACCCGGAGCTAGTGGCCGTTTTGCACCTGGAGTTGGATCGAGACGACGTCGACATTGTTGAGGGCGATATCCTGACCCTCGATCCGGTCCGGTTACTCGGTATCGAGCCTCTCAGCGGAGGGCGTCCGCTATGGGGTCATTTGCTGCCGCACTATAAGGTCGTTGCGAATCTTCCCTATTACATCACTTCGGCCGCGATCCGGCACCTCTTCGAGGCTGATGTGCGACCCAAGTGTATGGTGCTGACCGTTCAGTATGAGGTGGCGAAGCGGATGACCGCGGAGCCCGGCGATATGAGCCTCCTGGCGGTGAGCGTCCAGTTCTACAGCGAACCCACGATCTGCATGAAGCTCGGTCAAAACGCATTCTATCCACCCCCGAACATTAATTCCGGCGTGGTGCGGTTCGATCTGCGAGAGGAGCCACCGTTTCCCTGCGAGGATGTGCCCACGTTCTTCCGCATCGTCAAAGCGGGCTTTGCCCAACGGCGAAAACAACTGCGCAATACCCTGTCGGGAACCTTGGACCTGGACCGCGATGCCGTCGCGGCCCGGCTGGATGCAGTCGGCGTCTCCCACAAGCGGCGGGCCGAGACACTCTCAATGGACGAGTGGGGGCGGGTGTATGAGGCATTGGCTCCGATGCTGTCACGTTCGCAGTAGGCGATACTTATCTGTCTGCGAACAACGGCATTGGCTACTCGGACTCGCCCTTGTGTTCCTTGATGTAATCGATTAGGATTTCTTCGGCATTTTCCAGTCTGCGTAACGTCTTTGCGCGACCGACGGCCTCAATGCTCCCAAAGAGCGGGGGGGAGACCTTCTTGCCGGTGACCGCGTTCCGCAGGAGTCCAAAGACCGGGCCTGCCTTGACGCCTTTCTCCTTGGCGAGATCGCGAAGCGGCTGTTCCATCGACTCGCCTGTGAATTGAACCAGGGTCGCCATGATCTTTTGGACATCCCGGATGAGTTCCAGGCTCTGTTCCGGAGTCATTTTGCGACCGATCAGTTTGTCAGCCGATGGGGTCTCGATCTCCTGGAAGACAAAATCAGTCCATTGGACCACATCACGCAATGTCTTCAACCGCTCCTGAACCAGCGGCACGAGGGTTTGGAGCGTCGGCAGCAGCTCAGTGGGCACCGGCGTTGGGATCAATCCGGCATCCGCCCAGAAGGGGATCAGGTGACGGAGGAGTTCCTCCTCGCTCATTGCCCGAATGTAAGCCCCGTTCATCCAGTTGAGCTTGTCGTAAGAGAAGATTGCCGAGGAGAGATTGATGTGGTGGATGTCGAAGATCTCGATTAGCTCCTGGCGTGAGTATATCTCGCGTTCCTCTCCCTCGCCCGGAGACCAACCGGTGAGTGCCAGAAAGTTAAAGAGGGCGTCGGGCAGATAACCCTGACGGCGGAACTCGTCGACCGACGTGGCGCCATGGCGTTTGCTTAACTTCTTGCCGTCCGGGCCCATCACGAGCGGCACGTGGACGTACGTTGGGGGTTCCCAACCGAACGCTCGGTAAAGCAGGATTCGTTTCGGCGTGCTGGGAATCCAGTCGTCGCCACGCATCACGTGGGTGATCCCCATCATATGGTCGTCGATCACGACCGCAAGGTGATAAGTCGGATACCCATCGCTCTTAAGGAGCACCTGATCGTCGATCAACTTGTTTTCGACGGTGATATCGCCCCTGAGCAGATCCTGGAACGTGGTGCTTCCCTCGTGCGGGACCTTCAGACGGATCACGTGGGGCTCATTCGGGGGGATAGCATCGGCAGGCTTATTCCGGCAGTGCCCATCGTACATCGGATTTTTGCCTTGCTCCCGCATGTCCTCGCGTATTCTTTTCAGACGCTCCGGGGAACAATTGCAGCGGTAGGCTTTGCCGGCCTGGATTAACGCCTCGGCTTTCTCACGGTAGAGATCGAGACGTTTCGATTGGATATAAGGCCCAAAATCGCCGCCCACGCCGGGCCCTTCATCCCAGTCCAGCCCCAGCCAATTTAGGCTGTCGGCGATGACCCGGAACGCGTCCTCCACGTACCGCGAACGGTCCGTGTCCTCGATGCGGAGGATGAACTGGCCCTGATTTTGGCGGGCAAAGAGCCAGTTAAAGACCACGGTTCGGATGTTTCCAATATGGGGATATCCTGTGGGACTTGGGGCAAAGCGTACGCGAACACTCATAGATTCAACTCCTCAATCAGTACGGTAGACCGTGTCATTATACGATTTTTTTGTCAGAACTCCAAGCGTCGCTGATGCATCGCGACGCTCTGAACCAGTCCCAGCCCGATGAATGTAACCACCAGGGCGCTGCCACCACTGGAGATAAATGGCATGGGTAGCCCTGCAACCGGAATTAGCTTGAGATTCATCCCCAGGTTGACGACGAGCTGATAGAAGATGTAGGCCGTGACGCCGGATACGATCATCCGCCCCGTGGCGTCGCCGGCGTTGGCTGCGGTTCTCAAAAGGCGCCATAGCAAGAAGGCAAAGATGAGCAGGATCAGACCCGCGCCGACAAACCCCAATTCCTCACAGATGACGGAGAAGATGAAGTCAGTATGCCGGACGCGTAAGAAGTGAAGCTGACTCTGCGTGCCGATGGCAAAGCCTTTGCCGAGGAGGCCACCCGAACCGATGCTGATGAGCGCCTGTTGGACGTTGTAATAGGCACCCGGATCGAGTTCTGGATTCATGAAATTGAGGACCCGGTTGCGCATATACCCATCCATGTTCGCCCAGACGATCGGCAGCCCGGTCAATCCCAGCCCACCCGCACCTGCGAGGTAGCCCAACGGGAGACCGGACGCAAAGACCATCACGCCCCAGGCGGCGATATAAAGTGTGGCGGTGCTCAAATTAGGTTGGCTGAAGACCAGAAAAGCCGCGACACCCGTTAAGGCCAGGGACGCACCGAATTCCTGAAGGCCTGGCGGCGCCGGCGCCGTGTGCGCCATAAGCCCCGCCTGGCTCACGATGAGCAGAAGAAGCGCGGGAAAAGAGGGTTGGATGGAGAGTCCGCCGATATAAATGAAGCGTCGGACGCTGCCGATCTCACTACTGCCAAAGAGGAGCGTGAGCCCTAGGATGCCCAGCGTGACGAGATAGATCGGCCATTGTAGACTCTCAAGCACGCGATAATCGACAATTGAGACCAGGAGCATCAGCACGACACCGACCACGGCATAGATGGCCTGTTTGCGCCACGCGTTCGCCAGGATGTCATCATCGGCTCCCAGGGTGGCGCTGTAGATCATCGCCACGCCGATCACCGTCAGGGAGATAGCGATGATCAAGAGCCCCCAATCGAAGTCCTGCCAGGAGGTCTGTCGCATCCTACTCCTCTGCGGAGGCCTGACGACTTCGGGCGCTCTGCACGGGAATATCGGCCATCAGCCGGGTCTCACGGTTGTCCTCAGTGAAGCTTACGACGACATTCTCCGAGTCAATGTCCATATGCTTAGAGATCACGGAGATAATCTCATCCTTGAGAACCTCAAGCATACCCGGTGAAATATTGGCCCGGTCGTGGGCTAAAACCAGGCGGAGCCTTTGAGCCGCGATATCCTGTCCCGAGTTCGGTTTGCGTCGAAATAGGTCAAGTAGCCTCATACCCGCTCCTTTCAGCCTGCACCGAACAATCTCTGGAAAAAGGACTGTTTTTGATGAACCTCAAGGGGCACATCCTCACCGACTAAGCGCCGCGCTGTATCATGAAACGCGAGCCCGGCAGGGGATTGATCGTCCAGAGCGACCGGGTGCCCGTGGTTACTTGCGCTCAGTATTTTCTCATCTTCAGGAATAATGCCGATCAGATCGATGGCGAGCAGGTCGACCACTGTATCCGCATCCAGCATCTCGTTCCGTCGAACGAGGGCCGGCTTGAAGCGGTTGATAATCAACTTGGACGGCGCCCACCCTTCGGCTTCGAGAAGCCCGATTACGCGGTCCGCATCGCGGACTGCCGTGACTTCGGGATTGGTGACGACCAGCACGAGGTCCGCCGGGTTGACCGCGTACCGGAAGCCGTGCTCGATGCCCGCCGGTGAATCGATCAACACGAAATCGAATAATTCTGCGGTCTCCGTTGCGACCCGCGTCATATCCTCTATCGAAATCGCGTTCTTGTCCCGGGTTTGGGCCGCGGGCATCAGGAAAAGATCCGGAAACCGCTTGTCGCGGACCAGGGCCTGCTTCAGCCGGCATTGTCCCTCGATATAGTTGATGAGATCATAGACAATACGGTTCTCCAATCCCATCATAACGTCCAGATTACGGAGTCCGATATCGGCATCGATACAGGCCACACGGTATCCGAGCATCGCTAAACTTATACCCAGGTTGGCCGTGGTGGTCGTCTTTCCAACCCCCCCTTTTCCTGAAGAAATAGTCATAATCTTTCCTGCCATACCTAACCTCTTTTATCCCATGGTTCAGCAACGATCTGATCGTCTTCGACGCGGGCTATCTCGGGTTGGATAGTACGTCGGCGTTGATCGGGCGTGCGACTAATGTAGCCACCAATTCGCAGTTGGGATGGTTGCAGATTCAGCGCGCAAATCACGGCTTGGTTGTCACCGAACGCACCGGCGTGAGCGACGCCTCGGATACTGCCCCAAATGATGATATTGCCCCCTGCAATGATCTCAGCTCCGGGGTTGACGTCGCCAATGAGTGTGATGTGTCCCGGATAACGCAAGCTCTGCCCTGATCGGACGGTCTGTTGGACGAAAATGGATTTTTGATGCGGGGGGGCCTCCTCCTCTCGATTTTGAAGCTCGGTATCCTTGGGAAGACGGGTCAGAATCCCATTAGAGCGTGCCAGACGAATTGTCTCTTCCCGCTCGCTCAGGATTGCCCAGAGTTCGATATCAAATCGATTGAGCGTGGCCCGGACCGCTCCTAGTTGATCTTGATTCAGTCGATGATCCTCTACATCCATAATCACCCGGCCCCCTCGGAAGAAATCCTCCGCGTCTTTCAGGGCGCGTTCCAGTGCGACCAGGACATCATCCCAATCTTCCGTCGTCGGTTTAAGAAGAATGCCGTGTGCCGTTCCCTTGAGTATCATTGGTGTTTTGGCCATAACATTCCTAATTATAGCATAGTTAGCGCGACTTCGGGTTACAAGAACGTATCACCCATTCAGCAAGGATCATTCCATTCGCTATTTTAGCGTCTTTGACGTATAACTCAAGCAGGTTAGGTGAGAAGTCCCCGCTCATTCATTTTTTCCTTGTATGCGGACGTTATAAGTTTGTTGGATGATCTCACCGATATGGTCTTGTGAATACGGATCTCTTGATGCTGCAAAGGGGGGATATGCTCAAGCTCATACGGATATGGCTCGTTCTCTCGGTACCGATCGTCTTGACGATGTCAGTCGTTCGCGTTGTCACGATGCCCTGGTATCCGGCGTGGGAATATGGTCGCTCCGGCTTTCCGGATGATCTTTACGGTATGGACCGGACGCGTCGTCTGAGGCTGGCCCGGGCCGCGATCCGGTATCTGAATCGACCGCGTGACGATGCGATTCTTGCGGATCTGGATCTGCCCGACGGTAGCTCAGCTTTCAATGAGCGGGAGCTCTCTCATATGATCGACGTTAAACGCGTCTACGACCGGCTGACGCTCACAGCCATCGGGGTTTTGGTCATCGCAGTCGTGGGAGGAGGGTATCTCACCAGCCAGGGCGAGGTTGAGGAGATCGGTCGAGGATTGCAAGGGGGTGGTTTTTTGACCCTTTCTTTGATCGCTTTTCTGGCTCTCTGGATGCTGGTGGGATTCGATGCCTTTTTTACAGCGTTCCATAGAATTTTCTTTGAGGGGGGGACGTGGCTCTTCCGTACCTCCGACACCCTGATCCGGCTCTTTCCGATCCGGTTCTGGCAGGATGCCGGTCTCCTGGTCGCTGGTGGGGTCAGTGTTCTTGCCGTGATCGTCGTGATGATTGGGAGACTTATACTGAACGGCAAACTTGATGCCAACTCTTC
>CAYMAQ010000065.1:0-16624 GCA_964388385.1 uncultured Anaerolineales bacterium
CAAATCAAAAAGACGTTGTGACGTGTGAAGAAACCTCTGCATACCTACGTGTGAGTATACAGGATTTTACCAGAAGATCACTTGTCATGGGCTCGTCATCTTCAACGCGAGACGTGAAGCGGGAGGATCACCGGATCTTGAGCAACATCACCAGCAGGATGGGTGTGACGATGGCCTGGAGCAGCACAAACCGGACCAGAACCTGCGTGTTGGACCAGCCGAGGCTGTGCCGGACGTGGTCGTGGAGGGGATACCGGACATTGCGGAAGATGGTGATCTTGAAGAAGCGCAGGAGCGTCACTTTGAGTAACCCGGTCGCGCCGTTCACGAGCACAACACCGGTGACGATCAAGATAAGGAACGGATTCCCGGTCGCCATCACGAGCAGCCCCATCAACAAACCCATCGGCCGAGATCCAGCATCGCCCATAAGCACAGCACTGGGCAGGCTATTGTGCCAGAGATATCCGGCAAGACAGCCGACCATCACGAAGGCCATTAACGCCCACGTAGCGCCGCTGGGATAATGCGGAACGAGAAGATACTGAGAGATCTCCTGGTGACCTACAATGCCATACAGAATGCCGCCCAAATAAATCAGGGCGAGAATTGAGAGACTGGCGGAGAGCCCATCGACACCATCGGTGCAGTTCGTCGCGTTGATCATCAACCAGAGCACCAACGTTGCCAAGGGTATAAAAAGCCATGGCGCGAGCATGACCGGAGTTTTGATCAAGGGAAGCCAAATTTGATAGTCGTTAAATTGACACAGCGTCATCGCCCCGAGCAGAGAGATGCCCAAATCAAAAGCGCCCAATATATACTCGTTCCATCCACCGTTTTTACGATCATCGAGGTAACCCTCAATCATCGAGAGTAAGATACATCCCAATGCACCGATCACACGCCAGTCAAAGGGGATAACCAAAAGGCAGGCGATCAGGAAGATGGGAACGAAGATCAGACCGGCTCCAACGGGTTTCCCTGCAGCCAGCTTTGCATTGACCGCGTGAATCCTACCCTGATCTCGCGGCAAAGACGTCCAGACTTTAGGGAGAAAATACCACGTCGCCATCGCAGCAATCGCGGTGCCGGTGCTGGCCAGGAAAAGATAAGACGTAAAAAGTCGAAACGGACCAAAAAACCCGAGCAAATATTCGCCTAGCCACGGAAGCAAAGTTATTCAACTCCTTTTTACATTGGCACGTCAAGCGGAATGCAAACAGCACCATTATAACAGAACCTATCGAGAAGATGCTTTTTCGTAAAGACAGGCGTTGTGAAGCCTGTTTTGCATCCGCACGAACACGTCAGACCGAGAAAGAAAGGTCCTCGGATTGTCCCGGAGATAGCGCGCCCAAAACCGCGGTGGTCACGCCTGCGTGATTCTCGCGCCCATGTCCGCGGGCAATCGCACTCACCGTGTTAGCCGCGCATCCGTGGTGGCGACCGTCCGGGAGTGCTTCACGCGCAAGATCGAATGCGGTGCGCCCGAGATCCAGGGCCGCGGTCGCCAACTCACCATCGTTCATAACCTCAGCGCCGACAGCAAGTAGGATGGGAGCGTGCCGCTGCGGCTCGCCATCCTCGAACCAATTCGGCTTATCCGAGCGTTTCCCGATGCCGTGAGGGCGTGCAGGACGCGTGACGTCCGGCTGGAGACCCAACGTCCGAATGGCTAACGGATCGAGAGCCGTCACCGTGTCCCTTATAGCGTCATCGTAGCGGTGATCGTGGGTGATCCGCCGATACGTACGGATGGCATCGGCAGCCGCCCCCGCATCGGGATCCTGAAGCTGCGTAACCAGGATGCCCAGCAGCCTTTCGGTCGCAGCGCGAAACTTCGTCTCACCGGTCGCCTGCCAGAGATCGAGCATCACGTCCACAGCGCTGGAAGCCAGCAAGTTCTCGGTGCGGTCGATATCGTCATCCAGATGCCCGGCCATGCCCGCGAAACTCCGATAGGCCGATTCCGCTTGCCCGGTGAGTTCAGCCATCGGCCCCGAGGGAAGAAGTCCTATCGGTAGAGAATCCCCCCTCAAAATAGCATCGGCCCAGTTACCGGTGTACGCCACCGCCAAATCGAGGTACGATTCCCCTCCCCCGGCCTCCCGGGCCAGCAAGCAGAGGCTGGCAAAACGTATATGATCCGGGATATTGAGCGCCATCCCAGGGTCAATCCGGACCTCGCGCGTTCCCAGATACATCGAACGGAAAAGCTGAGACTCGACATCGAACCAGTCAGGAATCCCGGCTATCCAGTTACCGATATGTTCGGTGGCGTCCAGAATCTGCCTTCGTGTCTCGGGATCATCGGGGTCGAGATGGAACAGGGTCCTCAAAAAAAGGTCGAAATGCTCTGTCCCATGATGAGCCTCTTGGACGCACCAGTATCCGTGATGCCACTGTCCGGTCGCGATAAAATGATCGTGGATCGCATCTCGTCTCCGCTTGAGAAAAGCGAGGGCGTGGGGATGCGCTCGCTCCCGCAGATAAGGCGCCCATCCGGTGGTATACGTACCCTGATCGTGGACGTCAGTGGGCTCTGCGTCCGCATAACGCTCGATACAGACGTCCACCCAACGTCCGAGGCTGGTCATAAAGCGTGCGTAGGCTTCGGAGAAACCGGTTGAGTGTTCGACACTTCGGGTCAGCATAAAAATCCAAGCCTCCTAGAAATCGAGTCCGTACTCCATCGCCCCTCTTCCCGTCACGAGTCCAACCAGGCATCGATCAGGGCTTCATCGGTCGCAGTCCACGGCTCTATTTCGTCTTCGGAAAGATCATCCCAGCCGCTGTAGACCCGGGCCATAAGCGTCGCGTACGTACCCTCGGCTCTCCGCGCCTCACGCCACACTCGAAAACTCTGTCTGTCATACGTCTTGACCCGCGCATCCACAGCCTCGTAATCCACGATTGCGCGCAGCGTGGCATCCATCGCATCGACGATCTCAGGGCGTGCTGCGGCGAGATCCACAATCTCGTCCGGATCCTCATCCAGGTTGAAAAGCTGGGGGGGATACTCCACATAGGCCACGTATTTCCACGCGTCCTGCCGCAACATAAAGGTGCCCGTCGGAAGCGTGCTGCCGTGGAACTCGCTCAACACCCAGTCAGGTCGATCCGAATCGCGCCCACCTGCGAGAAGTGAGCGGAGGCTATGCCCATCGAGTGCCGGCGGATGGTCCGTTCCGGCGATATCCATCAACGTGGGATAGATATCCACCAGGGAGATCAGGTCATCCACGACCGTGCCGGGTCGCACACCGGGGCCGGCTGCGATGACCGGCACGCGAACCGACGGCTCGTACATCGACATCTTGTAAAACTGCCGGTGCTCCATCGCAAGCTCCCCGTGATCGCTGATAAAGAGAATCACCGTATCACCCATCAGGTCGAGGGCATCGAGCGCCTGGACGACTTCCCCCACCATAGCATCGAGCTCCGCGATCATCGCGAAATAGATGCGTCGTACATCCCGAACCACCTCATCTGGGGTACCGTGAAGCCAATTTTTGTGAAAACGCTGATACGCCAACGCCGGGTGATCCCGCACGTCAGCCTTTGGCAGCGTCACCGTCTCTTGATCGATCGCGCTCAGCCAATGCGTAGAGGTCGTGAACGCCGGATGCGGGGCGTTAAGACCCAGATAGAGCATGAAAGGTGCCTCTCCATCCCCAGCATAATCATGCAGCCAATTGACGCTCCTGTCCACATTATTCCAGTCGCGAGTATGGACGCGGACTTTGTCCTCCTTGATGATATGCGGGCCTTCCATGCGATATTCGGCACGGGGGATGTAAGCGGATCTCGTCCATGGGGAGACTCGAGCCCGGATCGTATGCTGACCCGATAGATAATCGGTCTTTCCAAAGCTGAGGGTCCGATACCCCGCCCTCCCCAGCCGGGTCCCGAACGTGGGCTCCTCCGGGGAAAGGCCCTTATAATTGTTCCACCCCTCGCAATGATGCGTGTAGGTTCCGCTCCACATACTCGCCCGTGAGGGACAACAGACCGGATTGTTCGTATAAGCATTGCGAAAAAGCGCGCCGCGCGCCGCCAGGCGATCGAGAGTAGGCGTCGCTCGAGTCACAGCGGGATGATCCATACAACCCATAGCTCGCCCATCCATACTGTCGCACTCGATCAGCACAATGTTAGGTTGTGACGACATACGTGATCCTTTCGTCCTACGCTTAGGGCAAAGACACGACCACGTTCTCCAGGAATGCGATGCTCTGCCGCGTCCCCTCTACGATATTGCCGCTTCCCTCATATTCACTGTAGACAGGGCCGGCGTAATCCTGTGCCGCGAGCGCTTCCAGCAACCAGCGCAAGGGCAATTCTCCTTCGCCCGCCGGGACGAACACGAAGCCTTCGCCCACCCAGTTGCCATCCTTGATGTGAACGTTGACAACCCGCGGAAGCACCGCCTCGAAATCGTCACGAACCTGCGAGGCATCATGCCCTGCCCACGCGAAGTTCCCGGTGTCGATCGTGAATCCGAGATTGTCGGCGCCGACCTCATCGACCAACGCAGCGAGAGCAGGGCCGTCGTTGACGAGATGTCCGTGGTTCTCAATGCCCAGGGTGATACCCATCGCCTGCGCCTCTTGCGTGGCCTCTCTAAACGCTGCGATGATATTATCGCGAACAGCCGAAAACGTGATGCCAGGCTTGACGTCACCAACAAAGGCTCTGACCACCGGTACGTTGATCTGAGAGGCCGCATAGCAGTACGTAAGGAGCCGGCGGACTTCCTCGGTCAACGCGCCGGCCTCGGTCTGCGCAAAATCACAGTACCCACTGAGACTCCGGATCACCAATCCGGCGTCGTCTGCCCATGCCAGCACCTGCTGGGGCATCTGCGGCGCTTGGAGATCCACGTCGTGATGGCGTTGAGTGTTGCCATTGATCTCGACGCACTCACCGCCGATAGCAGAAAGCTGTTTGAAGACTTGATGAAGCGGGGTACCGCTCCAACCAAGGCTGACCGCACCTATGTCCATAATCCGCTCCTTTCAACCACTCTTGGGCGAAATGACCGCCCCCATGGAGACGCCCAGGGGGAAGCCCTCCCCCAAAAAAAACAACCGCAGGCCGCTATACAGGATGGGAAGGACCGGCCGACCCTTTCATCGTCGGCCGGTCGAAGCAGCTTGCATACCTATAAGATCGTTCATACGACAGGCTTAGGCGGATCCTACTCCACCCCCATCGCCTGCAGATTATCGTAGCTGATCTTGAGACTCTCGAACGGATCACCCATGCAGCGATCCTGCTCGATGGCGTACCATTCGACGTTCGCATCCTCACATGCCTCGAGGATACCGGGCCAGTTGAGGTTTCCCTCACCAATCTCGGCCATTGTCTGCTCGCCCTCATAGACGACCATATCCTTGAAGTGAATAACCGGCATACGGTTCTTCATCTTGCGAATCCACGCGATGGGATCGGCGCCGCCGTGCTGGATCCAGTAGGTGTCGATCTCGGCTTGAAGATACTGAGGGTCGCTCTCCTCATAGATCACGTCGAGCCCGGTCCGGTCGCCGAAGCGCACGAACTCGAAACTATGATTATGATAGCTGAACGTGAGATCAGCCTCGTCCAGCGCTTTGCCGATCTCTGTCGCTTCTTGGGCAAAGCGCTTAAATGCATCCTCGCCACCCTCTCGATACTCGCGGGGCATACTTCCGACCGCGACGTTGGGACACCCCCACATTTTGTGCTGTTCGATCACGCCGTCGATATCGTTCTGCAGGCGGTCGAAACCAATGTGCGTGATGCAGATGGTCAACCCTCTGTCATCCACGACGGACTTCACGGCCTCATAGGGAATCGGTCCAATCGCGGAGACCTGAACAGCCGTGTAGCCGATGTCGCGAATCTTATCCATACTGATGCAAAAGTCCTCAAGTGTCTGCGTATATTCTCGGATGGTATAGAGCTGTGCGGTTAACTTGGGATGTGACATTCAGAGACTCCTTTTCTTTAAATATGTGACGGACATCAGATCTGGGTGTTATGCCAAAATTTGCGCGCGGTCCCTTGAGATGGACCAGCGCAGGGGATCGCCGGCGAGATAACGTTTGAGCTCTTCAACCATCGTCTGGCCCATCCGGCGGCACTCCCCCCCCATCGAACCGGCGACGTGGGGTGTCAGCACGACGTTAGGCAGGGTGTAGAGCGGGGAGCCCGGTAAGGGTGGCTCGGGATCGGTGACGTCCAGAATTGCATAGAGATCCGGACGGCGTTGGAGGACCTCGATCATTGCTTCCTCCCGTACGATAGCGCCACGCGCCGTGTTAATGAATGTGGCCCCTTCTTTCATCGCGGCGAAATGGGCGCCGGTGATCATACCCAGCGTCTCGGGCAGCTTTGGAGCATGCAGCGAGACCATGTCGGCAGCCTCAAAAATACGGTCCAACCCGACAAGTTCCACCCCTAAAGCCGCCGCATCCTCGGACGCTACGTACGGATCGTAAGCCAATACGTTCAGATCAAAAGGCTGTAGGCGTTCGGCAACCAGGCGTCCCACCTTCCCCAGGGAGATGAGCCCTACGGTGCTCTCAAACGCACCAGGCACCGGGCTCTTGGAAACCCACCGCTGCTTTTCCTTGATCTCACGTGCATAGTACCACACCCGTTTGAGACTGAGCAAAATTTGCGCCAACGTATACTCCGAAACGGGAACAGCGTTCGCGGCGTAAGCGCTGGTGATGACGATCCCCCGATCCCACGCCGCATCGGTGGCGAAGTACCGGATCGATCCGGCTCCATAGAAGACCACCTTAAGATTAGGAGCCGCTTCCAGGAAATCCTCGGCAAGCTCTGCCATACCCCATCCCGAAAAGATCATGTCGACGTCAGATAAAACCTCCGGACGTGCGTCGATCGACTCCTGCGTCTGCAAGGGAGCCGTGATATCGACTCTTGCCCGGATGGCTTCACGTTCCGGTAAGCCGTAAATTTTTTCATAGGCGTCGGGATTAAGCAAGAACAACCCCTTTGGCGCACGATCGGACATCAAGTTACCTCCTTGTTCGCAGTGGACTTCAAGGGCACGAGTATCAGTAGCAGGATCTATCATACTCCTCCCAAAGGTTAATGCAAAATCTGATTTAAGGAAAGCGCAAGCCCGAATACGCTAACCCCGCAAACCCAGAATGGTAGTGGACTCCCTCAGAGCCTGCGGTACACTTAAAGGGACTGATACGTAAAATGATGGTCGAAAAAGAAGAAGGAGGCATCTCGTGACCGAACCTCAAGTCATCCCCTATGGATCGTGGGAATCTCCGATCACATCAGACCTCATCGTCTCATCATCGATTCGTCTGAGTGGTGGCATTCTCGATGGCAAAGACATCTATTGGCTCGAGGGGCGCCCCTCCGAGGGTGGACGCTATGTCCTGGTCCATCGAGCGCCCGATGGGACACGCACCGATCTCACGCCCCCCCCATTTAACGTGCGGACGCGCGTCCATGAATACGGAGGCGGATCTGTCACAATTGATGGTGGAAAGGTCATCATCGCCAATTACCGCGACCAGCGTCTCTACATCCGCACCCCGGGAGGGAATTGGAAACCCATAACGCCAGAGGCGTCGTTGAGGTACGCCGACGGGATTATCGACCATCCTCGCAACCGCATGATCTGCGTGAGAGAAGATCACACCGATGCGGTGATCACGGCCCACGGAGAACCGGTCAACACACTTGCGTCGGTTCCGCTCGACGGACAGAGCCCCCAGCAAATTCTCGCCGAAGGCTATGACTTCTATGCCTCACCCCGGTTGAGTCCGGATGGAAATCGCTTGGCATGGTTGAGCTGGAATCACCCGAATATGCCCTGGGATAGCACCGAACTCTGGATAGCGGACGTAGGAGAGGACGGCCTGCTTAAAGACCCCCATTGGGTAGCGGGTGATGAAAGTGAGTCGATCTTCCAACCCGAATGGTCGCCGGATGGCGTCCTCACCTTCATCTCAGACCGCAACGGGTGGTGGAATCTCTACCGGTGGACCGGCACAAGGGCGGTTTGTTGTTACGAGATGAAAGCGGAATTCGGACAACCGCAGTGGGTCTTCGGTCTATCCACCTACGCCTACCGCAACTCCGACGAGATTGTCTGTACCTACAGCCAGGAGGGCATCGATCATCTGGTCTGCCTCAACATAAAGACAGGTGAGCTGCATCCCATCGTCACCCCTTACACAGATGTAGGCAGCGTCACGGCAAATGGCGATTGGGCGCTCTTCCGTGGTGGAGCGCCTGCCAGACCGGGAGCCTTGATCCGCATCGATCTGACCAACGGGAGCCACGAAGTGCTGCAGAAGAGCGTCAATCTCGAGGTAGAGCCGGGATATCTCTCTGCTCCAGAGCCCATTGAGTTCCCGACAGACAGAGGACGCACGGCATATGGGCTTTTCTACGCCCCAAAAAACCAGGATATGCAGGTGCCGTCCGATGAAAAACCACCGCTGCTCGTCATAAGCCACGGCGGTCCCACCGGCGCAAGTTCGAGTGCACTCAGCTTACGCACCCAATACTGGACGAGCCGTGGCTTTGCCGTGCTGGACGTCAACTACGGGGGCAGCGTCGGATACGGTCGCGCATATCGCAATCGTCTCGCCGGTCAATGGGGGATCGTCGACGTGCAAGATTGCATCAACGGCGCCCGCTACCTGGTCGATCAGGATCGTGTGGACGGCAGTCGGCTGGCGATCCGGGGGGGGAGTGCCGGGGGTTATACCACCCTGAGCGCCCTCACATTCCGCGACTTCTTTCATGCCGGCGCCAGCTATTACGGCGTCAGCGACCTGGAGGCCCTGGCTCGCGACACACACAAGTTTGAGTCCCGCTACCTGGATGGACTGATCGGACCTTATCCGGACGCGAAGGAAATCTACGAAGCGCGGTCCCCGATCCATCACGTCGACGCGTTGAACTGTCCGGTCATCTTCTTCCAGGGATTGGAGGACGAGGTCGTTCCCCCACGTCAGGCCGAGACTATGGTGGAAGCTCTGGACGAGAAAGGCATCCCGGTCGCTTACCTCCCCTTTGAGGGAGAGCAGCACGGTTTTCGGCGCGCTGAGAACATCAAACGTGCGCTCGACGCCGAGATCTATTTCTACAGCCGCATCTTCGGCTTCGAGCTGGCGGAGAGGATAGAACCCGTCGAGATCAAGAACTTGCCTTGATCGATGGACCGGGAACATCCGATCCCAGGGATTTGACCCCATCATGAGGGCTCATAAAATAAGAGTCAGGGGAAAAGGACCTGACGCACCGGCATCTATGACGCATCACGCCTAAGGAGAGGATCTTGACTCAGCATAAGGACGAACAACGAGTAGAAAGACACACGCACGCGAACTCTGAACTTGAAGATGTACTCATTTTCAGCGGCTCCGCTCACGTTAAACTGGCAGAGGAAATCGCAGACTACCTAGGCATCGGATTAGCACCCAGCACCATCCGGAAATTCTCCAACGACAATTACTACATTCAATTAGGGCAAAGCGTACGGGCCAAACAGGTGTTCATCGTCCAACCTCTGTCCCCACCGTGCAGCGATAACCTGATGGAGCTGTTGTTGATGTTGGACATTGCCCGTAGCGGCGCCGCCAAAGATGTCTGTGCGGTCATCCCCTATTACTCCTATGCCCGGTCGGATAAAAAAGATGCGCCCCGCATCTCCATTGCAGCCCGATTGGTTGCCGACCTCCTGGAGACCTCCGGGGCCACACAGGTTATTACGATGACGCTGCACTCCGCGCAGGCTCACGGCTTCTTCGGGATACCCACCGATCACTTGACCGCGCATTCGGTCTTCGTTGAACACCTGCGCAAAAGGGATCTGGATGACAGCGTGGTCGTCGCACCCGATATCGGGCACGCAAAGCGTGCCGCGAAACTAGCCAGAGCCATCGAACTGCCTATGGCAGCCGGCGAGAAAACACGTCTGAGTGACAACAACGTCGCCATCACGGGAGTGATGGGTAACGTGGATCATAAAGACGTGATCCTGATTGATGACGAGATCGCCACCGCCGGCACTATCACCCAGATGGTGAGCTATCTCAAAGAGAATCATGGCACTCGACGGGTCACGGTCGTTGGCACCCATGGGCTTTTCACCGGCCCTGCGGTCTCCCGACTCAACGGCGCCGATATTATCGATGAGATTATCGTGACAAACACGGTACCACGTTCCGAGGATCACAAACCTGACCGCCTCATCGAACTTTCGGTCGCCCGCATCTTCGGCGAGGTTATCCGCCGGAACGTTCAGGGCGAATCGGTCGGCTCCCTCTTCGAATTCTGGCCTACCAACAAATGATTCCTCCGTTATCATAAGGAGTACACAATGTCCCAGGAAGCATCACGGAGCGAAGAAAATCAAGGAGAAGCTGCGCCGGCGATAACCAATGGGCTGCACGGATTTGAGACCGTCGGAGCTTTCCTTGAGGAGGATGGGTGGCACCCTCAAAAGCTTGAGGACCGCACTATCTACCGGGTCTACTTCTCCGGTAACAATGGAGATCTTCGCTGCTACGCGCAAGTTCGGACGGATCTGGAGCAGTTTCTATTCTACGTCGTCGCCCCCGTCAAAGCACCGGCCCCGGAGCGGGGGATCGTGGCGGAGTATCTCACCCGGGCCAACTACGGATTGCGTATCGGCAACTTCGAGATGGACTACAAGGATGGAGAAGTCCGTTACAAGAGCAGCATCGACTTCGAAGGGACGGCGTTGAGCCCGGCGCTCATCAAGAACACGATCTATCCCGCCGTCCACACGATGGATTTTTACCTCCCCGGCCTGTTGAGCGTGATGTACGGCAACCTGGAGCCGGCGGACGCGATCGAGGAGACCGAAAACTGAGGCCGCCACATAGCCCACCACCCTACAATAGAATCGCAAAGTGCCCTCAACGGTATCAGTCATCCGAGGGCAACGAGGAAAGAAAGGAAGCACATTATGGCAACCTTCAAGATTGCGACGTTTAATGCGAACTCAATCCGCGTAAGATTGGAGCAGATTCTGAGTTGGATGGAGGCGAACGACGCAGATGTCGTCTGCGTCCAGGAGACCAAGGTCCAGAACGAGGACTTTCCCCGGTCCCCCATTGAGGACGCCGGGCTTCACGTTGCCTTCGCAGGACAGAAATCACACGCCGGGGTTGCTATCATCTCGCATCCAGAGATGGAGAACGTGCAGGCCGGATTTGACGACGGGAGCGACCAGGCCCGCCTGCTCCGCGCCGAGATCAAGGGTGTGCATGTGGTCAATACCTACGTCCCCCAGGGGCGCAGCCCGGATTCCGAGCAGTTCGCCTATAAGCTGGAATGGTTCGAGCGCATCAAACAGCTCTTTGACGATCATTACGATACCGATAACCTCCTCGTCTGGCTCGGTGACTTCAACGTTGCCACAGAGGACATCGACGTCTATGATCCGGACAGACTCCGTGGCCACGTCGACTTTCATCCGGAAGCACAGGCCGCACTGGAGGAAGTCCGGAAGTGGGGATTTGTCGACGTCTTCCGCAAGCACCACCCGGATGAACCCGAGAAATTCACATATTGGGATTACCGTGCCAGAAATCCCATAGAACGGGGAGTTGGATGGCGAGTCGATCACATTTGGGCGACCCCGGCGCTTGCCGAAAAATCAACCGCTGCCTGGATCGATGTCGAAGCTCGTAAGGCCGAGCGGCCCTCAGATCACACATTGTTGGTCGCAGAGTTCGACCTCGACGATTAGAAAAGGTGCAGCGCACCTGCTCGACGCCTTTCGGTGGACTCCACGCCGTTCTGCCAGGTCGCGCTGTCTTGAGGGATACTGCTGCGAGTGGGTCGCACCCAACTCAGCGAAGGTCATAGACCTCGAAGACACGGACCGGCTCGATATGCCCGCGAATCTCGACCATACCCAGGTCGCGTCCCCTTACATACGGCGCAACCTCTTGGTAAGCGTCACCGCTCACGAGGATCTCTCCGGGTGAGGCCGAGCGCTGCAAACGGGACGCCAGATTGACACAGTCGCCGATAGCCGTGTAGTTCTTCATGGTCGTCGACCCAATGCTCCCAATGACCGACATTCCAGACGTGATGCCGATACCGAACTGCAATCGGTGGGACTCGGGAAGCTGTGGGTGCACCCGAAGAACAGCTTCTCGAAGGGTCAGCGCCGCCCGGACTGCACGCAACGTGTGATCCGGCTGGGTCAGCGGTGCATTAAAGACTGCCATCACCCCATCGCCAAAATACTTGTCCAGCATCCCCTCCTCGGAGAGGATCACATCCGCCGCCAGCGAGAGATACCGATTGAGAACGTCGACCAGGGTTTCCGGCTGCTGGCGTTCGCTGAACGCAGTAAAGCCCCGGATATCGGCAAACATAGTAGTGACTTCACGTCGCGTGCCCCCCAACCGTGCCGTGTCCGGATCTGACAACAACCGCTCGACGACCTGGGGAGCCACGTACTGCTCAAAGGTTCGCCGGATGCGTCGGGCCCGGGCTGCCAGCTCGCGTTGCTCGGTCAGATCGTCGATCACGATCGTTGCCCCGGTGATCACCGCCCGTTTGTCCTTGAGTGGACTGAGGCTCAACCGCAGAACGACCCCACCCCGCCCCGGAAGATCGAACTTCAATTCGTGGTCGACAAGAGAGTCACCCTGAGTTTCGACACGATCGATCAACGCAGTCAGGAGAGGCGCTACGGCTGGCAGGGCCTCCACGAGAGGGTGCCCCATCACGTCCGCCTCACGTACCCCAAGCATACTCTCGGCTGCCCGGTTGATCATCGTAATGGTGTTGCCCTCGACATCGGTCGTGATAACCCCGCTCGCAATACTGGTGAAGATATTATCCATAAACGTCGTCATCTCGGACATTGCATCACGCTGATCCCGGACGTCTGAGAAAAGCTTGGCGTTCTCCATAGCGATGGCAGCCTGCGAGGTGATTGCGTTCAACAACTTCTCCTCATCGGCGCTGAAGACCTCTCCGGAAAACGCGCGTCCCAGGACCACGAATCCTAAGCTCCGTCCGCCCCCCGCGAGCGGCGAGGCAAGGACAGATCCTAGATCGGCGCCCTGAGATTCCAATTGATCCGCCGCCCAAATATGTGAGATAGCACATGAGGATCCGGGTTCTAGCTTTGACTGTGCGGTGGCGCAGAGTGCATCCCGCATCGCCCCCGGGCCAAACCCGGATTTCAGCCGAAGTCCCAGGCCGTCCCCGTCAAGCAGGATGACACCGCTGTCAGATCGAATAACCCGGGTTGTTTCCTCGATGATCAAACTGGGGATCTTTTCGGCGTCCAGGGATGCGCCGATTGTCTCGTGGATCGTGTAAAGCAGATTGATCTCCCGGTAGCGCTCCAACGTCTCCTGGGCTAGCGAGCGGCTCTCCATCCTTCGTTCGAGCACCCACCGCAAGGTCCAGTTCAGCAGATCCAGCGCTGCCTCCGCATCGGATCGGGTTGGGTCCCCCACCAAAGCGACCAGGGTACCGACGTCCCGCCCATCGACCTCAAGCGCCAAACAGTGATCCCATTCGACGACGTCGCAGCACCCACACAGGCGATCCTCAGAGGCAGCGTAGATCCGCTCTTCGCCATCGAGGATAGCAACTACGCACTGCATACCGATCAAGGGGACAAAACGGCACAGCACCTTGGATGCCGTATGCGGGTCTAACAGACGTCGTATGGATATTAGGGGTTGCATAAGCACCTCGCGTTATCGCACCGGCTCTGTCTGTTCACCGACCGGCAGCGTGAAAGAGAAGGTCGATCCACAGTCGGGATCGGATTCCACCCAAAGAATCCCTTGATAGTGCGACACGATTTCCTGACAGATCGCCAACCCAAGACCTGTACCGGTCGGTTGAGCTTCCATCAGGGCGTCGATCTGAATGAAACGATCCAAGACCTGGGACGTCTGATCAAGGTCGAACTGTGAGCCTGTATCGTACACGGCGACCCATACAGCGCCCAGGGCAGGCACATGCCAGCCCTGAATCCGTGAGTCGGGTTCCAACCATTGAACCGAAAGCTGGACAGCTCCCTCTCGGGTGAGCTTAATAGCATTGGAGATCAGGGCACGCAAAAGTCGGGTCACACGCTCGGGGTCCACCACCATTGTAGGGAGATCCCGGTCTATCCGAGCTCGCAACCTCAATCCCTTGGCCTCCGCCGCCTCCCGCTGGGTCTCGATCGCTTCCTGAACAAGCGTCGAAAGGGCACAGGGGCGATCGTCCCAATCTGCAGTCCCGGCATCGAACGCGGTGATCTCCAAGACGTCGTCAATCATTGTCATCAGACGTCGTCCTTCCGTCGCAATGATCTCAAGGTTATCCCGAACGCGCTCGCCCAGATCATGGATTCCCTCACCATCTCCAAGGTGTGGCATCAGACGGTCGTCCATAAGCTTCTGGGTGATCTTTGCGAATCCGAGGACCGAGGTCAGAGGCGTACGCAGCTCGTGCGAAACCGCCGAGAAGAACTGGGATTTCATACGGTCGACCTCAACGTCCCCGGTGATGTCCCGAAGTACGGCGATCACCCCGCCGCGCTCCGGCAACCCCACGACTGAAACCCGCACCACACGGTCCCCAAGTTCCTGATCCCCGGTGAGCACGATGCCGCGATCGACACAGGCCTCGCGCATCAGGTCGTCGATAAAAGAGGGGATACCCGCCTCCATCGGTGTTCTTCCCAGCATCACGCTCGCCGTCCTCCCGACCATCGTCTCGAAGGCTGTATTGGCCAACGCGACCTCCCCCTCATCGGTTATGTAAACTAGGCCATCCGCGATATTCTGCAGGATGACCTGCAGCCGGTCGCGCTGTGCGCTCAGCGCGCGGTTCGCATCGTGGAGTTCCTCCGTGCGTTGCCAGACCAACCTTTCCAAGTTCTCGGAATATCGCTCGACCTCCTCATAGAGACGTGCATTTTCAAGGGTCAGCCCGATGCGTTCGCCCAACATCGCCAGGGTCTCCACCTCATTCCGTCCGTAGAACTCACCACTCAAATGCACGCCCAGCAGATAGAGCCCCACGAGCGCGCCCGCGCTGCGCAGCGGAAGGATGATCTCCCAATTCTCATCTCGGAGATCGCGCAGCAGCGGGGAGAGGTCTTGGGCCTGACTTAGGATCAGGGGGGACTGGACCTTCACCAGCGCTTTCAACAGCGGATGGTCGGGTGGAATCGGCCAACCCGAACTGTCATCCACCGCCTTCAGACTGCCATCCGGCTGCTGCAGAAAGAGCGCCGCCTGTGTAACGCGAAGGCGACGTGGCAGTTCCGTGACCAGGATCCGAGCTAACGCATCCGTCTCTAACGTCGTGGATAGCTCCATGCTCACGTCGCGAAAAAGCGCGCGTGCGCTGAGCCACTCCCTGAAAAATACGTGGTTTACCCCATGTTGAATGGCACGGTGGAGCGACGGCGCAATAATGGCGATCAAGGCCACGGTCAGAAGACCGGAACAGCGGCGGTCGACAGCAGCCAGTTCCTCCATACCACGGGTGGCAAGCAGAAAAAATACGACGAGAATGCTCCCCAGTATCCCGTAGACCAGGACACGATTCACCCAGAGGTCGGCCACCACCATAGCGCGTCGCGACAGCGAGATCGCAAAGGAAAGGACGACCAGCGCGAGCGGCAGGTCCGCCGCCCACAACGGTACCCACGGATGCCCTAAGAGCGTGAGTGGAAGATTATACAAGAACAACCAGGCCGCCGAGCCCAACGAAATACCCCACAGCAACCACGACACCCGGCTTTTCATCCCACGTTGGGGCGAGCCGACGTAGGTATGCACGAGACTACCCACGCCCATAAGGATTTGAACAACGCTGATCGGCTGCATCAACGTCCTCACAATCCAAACCCGATGGATAAGCAGAGAGCCGGGCCCGGGTCCCCACCAGGCCGAAATTGCCAGAAGGAGGTTGAGCGCGTGAAAACCATACGGCACCCAGGGGTGACGGATCACCCAACGTTTTCGCGTCGGATAGATAAGCAGAAGGTGCAAGAACAAGCTGCTGGCGAGGCCGAAGCTGATCAGAACCAGTGGGCCATAGAGCCACCCCATAGCCAGGTTGACCGTCGCGCCGAGACGCGGGATCCCGTTGAGTAATTCATTGATTCCCTGGATCCACGCCGCCATCAGGAATAGAAATACAGGCGTATCCCTCCCTTTAAAAAGACCCACCGTAAGCGCTGCAAAGAAGATAAGTGCAATCACCCCATAAGGAGCCGTCCTCCGGAGAATCCGCCCCGTGGTCAGAAGCTGCCGGGATACATCAAAGGTCAGCCGCTCTCCCGCCCGTTCGACGGTGTAAAGCCCGGTGGATCGCTCGTCGAGAAAACGCGACCATACACCCGGACGATTGAGGTCCTCATGGATCGGTTTGCCGTCAATGGCTACAATGAGATCGCCCGCGCGCACAGTTTTACTCTCCCTGTACCCTCGGGTCACCCGATAGCCCCCGGCCTCCAAATATCCCGCCAACCCATCACTTCGTAACGTCGAAGCCCAGAATAGCAGGGCCAGGGCGGCCGAAAAGCCCAGGAGGATTGCCACCAGACTAGCCAGAGCTTCAGGGCTCC
>CAYMAQ010000066.1:0-16302 GCA_964388385.1 uncultured Anaerolineales bacterium
GGATCGTTACGTCCCGCAGGCCTATGAGGGTTGAATACACCCTATGAGGATTAAATACACCCTGTGATGATTTTCTATCGATATCAGGAGGTTCTACCGTGAGCCGACGGTTTAATGAGCACGATCTTCGTTCTGTCAACGACTTAAGCGGGTTCTGGGATTTCGCGTTTCTGGGCGACGTCGATCCGGACGCCGTCGACACATCAGCGATTGAATTTGACGATCGTATGGCGGTCCCCGGCTGTTTTGATGCGACGCCGAAGTACGCGGGACGGCGCGGGCTGGTAGCCTATCGCACGCGTATCGCTTTCTCGGATACGATGCGGTGCCGATTGGTCCTTGACGGCGTCCATCACTGGTGTCGCGTTATGTTGGACGGCGCTCGGGTGGGCGATCACGTCGGCGGATACACCCGATTTACGATGGATCTTCACCCGACCGGAACTGATCCCGTGGATTTGGTGATCCTGGTGGACAACCGCTTCGATTACGACCGCTGCCCGATTCACCTCGAGTATTTCGATTGGTACCATTACGGTGGCATTGCCCGGGGGATCGAGATGCACCGTCTGGGCGAGCTGTGGATTGACAACCTTCAAGTCGTTACGACGTCCGTCTCGCCGCCGGAGATCCGCCTCGGGGTTCGCTACGGCACGACGACCCCACCTTCGGACGTTTCCCTTGTGGTGACGATCGACGGCGAGGTCGTGCTCTCGGAGGAGGTTGCGACCGCGGAGAACGGCGGATTGATCGAGCGCGTGCTGACGCTTCCCGACGCCGACCTGTGGTCCCCCGACGATCCTAATCTGCATGACGTGCACGTACAACTGGGCGGCGACGATCGGCGCGAGCGGATCGGCATCCGCCAGGTACAGGTTGAGGGCCAGCAGATTCTGATCAACGGGGAACCGGTGAGACTTCTGGGCTTCAACCGCCACGAAGCCCACCCTCAGTTTGGGCACAGCGTGCCCCCGCTGGTGATGGCATCGGACGTCCAGCAGCTGAAGGATATGAACTGCAATTTCGTCCGGGGGAGCCACTATCCCCAGGATCAGCGGTTCCTGGATCTGTGTGATGAGGCCGGCCTCTGTGTCTGGAGCGAGCCGGTCGGGTGGCAGCACACCGCGGAACATCTGACGGATCCTCACTTCATCGATGCGGAGTTGCGAAACCTCGACGAGATGGTTGCGTCCTCTTTGAACCACCCTTCGGTAATTATGTGGGGTATTCTCAACGAGAGTCACAGCCATGATCCGGAATGTCGGCCCGGATACAGTACGTTATTGAGCCGTTTGCGGGAGCTGGACCCCACCCGACCGGTTACGTACGCATCCAACCATCCCTTTGAGGACGTCTGCCTCGATCTCGTGGATATTGTCTCGATCAATAACTATCCGGGTTGGTACGTCGGGGAGATTGAGGACATACCTGAGGAATTGGATCGCATCGTGGCGCATCTGGACAGCCATGGTCAGGCGGACAAGCCGCTCATCATTTCTGAGATCGGCGCGGGTGCCATCCCCGGCTGGCGGGATTGGAACGAGGCCCGTTGGTCCGAGCCGTACCAGGCCAAGCTCCTGGATGTGGTGATCCGGCATCTCTTTATGGATAGGAGACGTGCTGTGGGCCTGGCACTCTGGCAGTTCTGCGATTGCCGCACCTCCGAGGCGGTCCGAAAGATTCTGGGGCGACCGCGAGGTTTCAACAATAAGGGCGTGGTGGATGAATACAGACGACCGAAGCAGGGCTATCACGTGGTCAAAGCCCGGTTTGGTGAGTTACAGGAGGTCTAAGGAGCGATGATGAAACGGAAGACGACGGTTGAGATTCGTGAGGACGCGTTTTGGATCAACGGCAAGCCGACGTACGAGGGACGATGCTATCGAGGGCATAAGGTCGAGGGACTGCTGCTCAATGCCCGCCTCGTTCAAGGTGTCTTTGACGATCTGAACCCGGAGACGCAATCCCGATGGGATTATCCGGATGGACCTTGGGACGCCGAGCGAAACACCCGCGAGTTCGTCGCGGCGATGTCGACCTGGCGGCAGTTTGGCTTGATCGGTTTTACCCTAAACCTGCAGGGTGGAAGCCCGCAGGGGTACAGTCGGGAGCAGCCGTGGCACAACTCGGCCTTCAAGGCCGATGGATCGCTGCGCGCCGACTACGTGACCCGCCTGGAGAGGGTCCTCGACCGCGCCGATGCGCTGGGGATGGTGCCCATCCTGGGATTCTTCTATTTCGGGCAGGATCAGCGCCTGGAGGATGAGAAGGCGGTGGTTCGGGCAACGGAGACCATCACCGATTGGCTGTTGGACAAGGGGTATACGAACGTCATCATCGAGATCGCGAACGAGGTGAACGTCAGGAGCTATCAGCATGAGATCATCAAGCCCCCGCGCTGCCACGAGCTGATTGAGCTGGTCAAGGCTCGCTCGCGCGGCAAGCTCGACACGCCCGCCGGGCGGCTGCTCGTCGGGACCAGTATGGGCGGTGGCGCGATCCCGCCGGAGAATATCGCGGCGGCCTCAGATTTCCTCCTCATTCACGGTAACGGCGTCAAGGAGCCGGACCGTATTCGGGGTATGGTCGACGAGTGCCGGGCGCTCTCCGGCTACAGCGGACAGCCCATTCTCTTTAATGAGGACGATCACTTCGATTTCGATGCCGAGGACAACAATATGCTGGCAGCCATCGACCGGTACGCCGGGTGGGGTTACTTCGACTACCGGATGGACGGCGAAGGCTATGCTGAAGGGTATCAGAGCGTCCCGGCGGATTGGGGGATCAGTTCGGCCCGTAAGCGGGGTTTCTTCCAGTTGCTGGCGGAGGTCACCGGGGCCTCTCTGAGAGCCTGAGGCGCGATGGGATGATCGATTTCGACGCGGTGCTGCGCTCAATTTCAAATCCTCCCGACCTCTGGGGCGAAGGAGCACTCTTTGCCTTTTCGGGGATGGACGGACCGACGAAGACGGTCTCGCGGTTCGTGGCTGCCTTCGATGCCATCCCGTACGATCTGCTCATTCACACGCCGCGCCGCCGGGTGCTTCGAGCGCGCTTGCAGACGCTCGGCCGCTGCCGGATCGCGACCGGGGATCTTTTAGGGGTCGAGACGTCGTCGGGTGCGTTTCTCGCGATCTTTGCGGCGTGGCATACGATCGTGGGGATCATACCCGAGGAGGCCGATCTCACCCTGGCGTTCGAGCACTTGGATGAGGACGCGCGCGCCGGCGCGCGTGACGTGACGTGGGATCCCGTTGCCGGCGACGCTGTCGCGCTTGCCCGCGACGGGATACGCTGGTCCCTGGCTTACGGAGAGTCTCCAGGTGAGGCCCGCACACGAGCGGATGCGGGCTTGCGCGTGGATCTCGATGCGGTCCTCGAGGCCCGACTGGGCATCTATCGATCCCTGCCCACGTTGCCGGACGATACGCACGATCGACTGATGAAGAAGGGGGTCAGCGTGATGCGGGTCAATACCCTGGCTCCCGAAGGCGTGAATCACCAGCACTGGTCGACGCCCGACCGGGTACCCCACGAGCATATGTGGCTCTGGGATTCGGTCTTTCACAGCCTGGGCATGAATCATCTGGATCCGGGACTGGCGTGGAACTTTCTGAAGTCGGTCCTGGCGCGCCAACAGGATGACGGTATGATTTCTCACTGTATGCATGTGGACGGCGCGGTCAGTGCCATCACCCAGCCGCCTATTCTGGCTTGGGGCGTGTGGGAGAACTCTCGTTACTTAAAAGACCGGGACGCGCAGGTTCAGTCCACGCGTCTGGCTTACGCTCTGCCGCGGTTGGAGCGGGCGCTGGCGTGGAACCTGGAACACCGTGATACCAACGACAACGGGCTGCTCGAGTGGCGGATTGAGGAGACGCCCACCTCTCGGTCGGGGGAATCCGGGATGGACAACTCCCCGCGTTTTGACGAGGCGCTCTCCCTGGACGCGGTGGATTTCTCGACTTTCCAGGCATTGGATATGGCCTATACAGCCCGGATCGCGGAGGCGTTGGGGGATCGGGAGAGGGCCGACCTTTGGGAGGCCCGCGCCTCGGCGATGAGGGACCGGATTCATCGGCTGCTCTGGCATCCGGACCTGGCGTTCTACTGTGATCGAAAGATGGACGGCACGCTGTCTGACGTCAAGGCGGTGTCGGGGTTCCTGCCGCTCTTGTTGCCCGACCTACCGGTTGAACGGCGCGATTCGCTCTTGAGCTATCTCTCCGATCCTGAGACCTTCAACACTGCGTTCCCGATTCCCAGCGTTTCGGTCGATGATCCGGCGTGGTCGACGGATATGTGGCGCGGCGCGACGTGGATCAACCTGGATACCCTGATCCGAGAGGGGCTGCTTCGGCAGGGGGCGGTGAATGCAGCCCGGTCGCTGGAGCAAGCGATGCTTCACTACGTCAACGTTTATTACGAGGGGTACGGAGTACTTTTTGAGTTCTACGACGCCAAGGACGAGATGCCGCCGGTCGATTGCGATCGGAAGGGTGCACGTCGCGAGCCTTACGATCTCCGTACCAAGATGGACTCAATACGTGATTACCATTGGACCGCCGCTTTGATGGTGGACCTGTTGTTCGATCGGAGGTCCGATGTTGTGGGTGGACCGAATTTGCGTGATCAAGGAGGACACGAATGAAAACCTTAATCTTACTCGGCAGTCGCAATCCCGATGGCCAAACAGCCACCGCCGCCGGCGCCATGCGAGCTGGACTCGAGTCCGGGGGCGTGGAGGTATCGATGGTCTTTCTGCCTCCCTTAGCGATTGAGCGGTGCCGCCAATGCGATATGGACGGGTGGGGCCTCTGTCGTCGGGAGGGACGCTGTGTGATCGAGGATGATTTTGCGGGAATCGTGGATCAGATCCGGGAGGCCGACGGCGTTGTCTTCGCCACGCCGGTCTATTATGGTGACTTGAGCGAGAGCATGCGTGCGTTCATCGACCGTCTGCGTCGGATCTGCCACAATGAGACGGGGAGGCAGGGCATCGCCGGTAAGCCGGTGGTGGGCATCTGCGTCGCCGGCGGCGGTGGGGGTGGGGCGCCCAACTGCACGGTGAGCATGGAGCGGGCGCTGCACCACATCCGCTTCGACGTCGTGGACATGGTCCCAGCCCGCCGCCAGAATCTGACGATGAAGACGGACGTCCTGGAGGTGGTGGGAGCGTGGTTTGCGGGAGAGGTTGGCTAACGGAACTCTACCCTTTCGTTTATTCTTGGAAACGTATAATGTAGAGGAGGTGCATATGGAGATGCGAACGTTGGGAAAGACCGGGCTCGAGGTGAGCCGGTTGGGTGTGGGCCTGGCGGAGATTGGGTCGAGCGACGTCTCACGGGCAGCCAAGGTGCTCAATACGGCGCTGGATGCCGGGATCAATTTCCTGGATACGGCTGCGTGTTACGGGGATAGTGAGGCGTTGATCGGGCGGGCGGTCGCCGACCGCCGGGATGAGTTTGTCCTGGCGACCAAGGCAGGTCACGTCACCGGAGGCTACGAAGGAGAGGCGTGGACGGCTGAGACGGTCCGCGATAGCATCGATCGCAGTCTGAGAAGACTGCGGACCGCTCATCTGGACATTGTGCAGCTTCACACGTGCAGCGTCGAGGTACTGGAGCGGGGTGAGGTGATCGAGGTGCTCCAGGCGGCGAAGCAGGCCGGCAAAGTCCGAGCCATCGGATACAGCGGAGATAATGAAGCTGCGCTGTGGGCGGTCCAGAGCGGGCTTTTCGATACGCTTCAGACCAGCTTCAATCTGGTAGATCAGAGTGCCCGGCTCAAGCTTTTCGAGCCTGCCGTGGCTCAAAATATGGGTATTATCGCGAAACGCCCGATTGCCAACGGCGTGTGGGGCGCATCCGCGGCACCGAGCTCTTACGCGGAGGACTATTTCGAGCGGGCGCAGACGATGGCCTCGTTGGGCCCCATCCCCAACGCGCCGGATCACCGCATCCTGTTGGCCCTGGGATTTACCCTCGCCCACGAAGCTGTGGACACGGCTATCGTCGGGACACAGAACCCGGAGCATATGCGGACCAACATCGCATGGGTCAATAATCAGCTCCCCATCGCGGACGAGGCGGTAACGGCGTTACATGAGCGTTTCGAGCGCTTCGCGGAAGATCGGAATTGGCGGCAACTCAGTTGAGTGTCTGGCACAGCGGGAGGTCTCAAGCCTCCCGCTATCTGACTATGTGCGATCTGAAAGATCCGGACATAAAATACTCAACGTTGCCGTGACATCCCCGGAGACACAGGGCGCTTTAGTTGTTCACGACCCGATTCAGTATCACGATGCAGCAAGACTTCACGCTGAAGTGCAGGATCGGTGTAAGGCTGAAGGAGAGCTAACCTTGAACAGAGAACTTTTGGACTATACGCGTATCGACCCCGAGATTGAATCTCGCGTAGAGGACCTTTTGGCCCAGATGACCCTGGAAGAGAAGGTCGGACAGATGAATCAAGTGAACGTCGGTGGACGGGGCGACCTGGACGCCAAGATTCGGGACGGCAAGGTAGGATCGCTTCTGAACGTCTGGGACGTGGAGGAGATCAACCGGTTGCAGCGGATTGCCGTGGATGAGTCACGGTTGGGAATTCCCCTGATTATCGGCACGGATGTGATTCACGGGTATCGAACTCTCTTTCCGATTCCCCTGGCCGAATCCTGCACCTGGGATCCGGCGCTCCTGAAGCGGGCGGCGCGGGCCGCGGCCGATGAAGCTGCAGCGTCCGGCACCGATTGGATCTTCGCACCTATGGTCGACATCGCCCGGGACCCCCGATGGGGCCGCATCGCCGAGGGCGCCGGAGAGGATCCCTTCCTCGGGTGCGCTTTGGCCCGAGCCCGTGTGCGGGGTTTCCAGGCGCGGGGGTTGGCAGGGGGCAAACGGATCACCGCCTGCCCCAAACACTACGTCGCTTACGGCGCTGCGATCGGCGGCAAGGATTACAACACCGTGGATATCTCGGAGCGGACGCTCAGGGACGTCTATCTTCCGCCCTTCAAGGCGGCATTTGACGCGGGCGCCGGTTCGGTCATGTCCTCCTTCAATGAGATCGCCGGCGTGCCGGCCTCTGCGAATGCGTTTATCCTGCGGCGGATTCTGCGAGAGGAATTCGACTTCCCCGGCGTTGTCCTCAGTGACTATGACGCTATCGGTGAGCTGATCCAACACGGTGTCGCCGAGGATCCTCGGGAAGCCGCCCTCAAAGCGGTGAAGGCGGGCGAGGATATTGACATGATGAGCTATGCCTTCGAGGATCATCTGGCAGATCTGGTGCGTGAGGGTGAGGTGCCGGAGGCCCTGGTGGACGAGGCCGTGCGCCGGATTCTGCGCCTCAAGATTATGTTGGGCATCTTCGAGCACCCTTATACCGATCCTGCACTTCAGCGTGAAGTCTTGCTGCGCGATGACATCCGGGAGCTGGCGCTCGAAGTGGCGCAGAAGTCCATCGTCCTCCTGAAGAACGACGACGGTCTGCTGCCCCTCGACACCGAGATCGTGGAGAATGTGGCGCTGATCGGGCCCCTGGCGGACAATCAGCTCGACCTGATGGGCAGTTGGTCGTGCGACGGAGATCCGAGGGACGTGGAGACCGTATTGGCGGGCCTGAGAGGCGTGATGGACGACACGATGACCCTGACGTATGTCAAAGGGTGTGCCATCGAAGGAGATGAGGATCTGGACATCGAAGCGGCGGTCGCTGCCGCGCAAGCCGCCGATGTGGCGGTGCTGGTTCTGGGTGAGACCGCGATGATGTCGGGCGAGGCCCATTCTCGCGCCCACCTGGGATTGCCGGGGCGCCAACAGATGTTGCTCGAAGCCGTGGTTGCGACCGGACGCCCGGTGGTCGCCGTCGTGATCAGCGGTCGACCGTTGGTGCTTTCCTGGATGGATGACCACGTGCCGGCGATCGTGCAGGCGTGGCAGGGGGGCACGCGAGCCGGGCGCGCCATTGCTGACGTGCTCACGGGCGTGGTGAATCCTTCGGGCAAGTTGACCGCCGGGTTCCCTCGGTCGGTGGGACAGATCCCGGTTTTCTACGCGCATAAAAGCACCGGACGGCCCGTCGAGGAACGGGGCGTGATCCAGTTCAATCGGGCGCACAAATCCCAATATCTTGACGAACTCAACACCCCGCTCTACGGTTTCGGTTATGGCCTGAGTTATACGACTTTCGACTATGCCGATATGGAAGTGGAGACTCCAGAGGTTGACCTTGAGGGGGAGGTGGTTGTCTCCGTGACCGTCACTAACACCGGTGACCGTGCCGGTGATGAGATCGTACAGCTCTACGTCCAGGATTTGGTCGGCGAGGTGACCCGACCCGTGCACGAGCTGAAGGGCTTCACCCGGGTCTCCTTGGCACCCGGCGAGTCCAAGCGGGTGACGCTGACCGTGCCGACCTCGGCGTTGAGCTTCCATGGGCTGGATATGGCGCCGATTGTCGAGCCGGGCGCGTTCAAGGTATGGGTTGGGCCGCACGTTTACGAAGGACTGGAGGGTGCATTCAGGTTGGTGGCCCGAACGTGATGTTGAGTGGGACGGCCTGCATGGGGCGTTTGGGCGCTGCGCCGTTTGTGATAAGGTGTAGTTACTGTATGAGGGATCGGACCGATAACCGGAGGGATGAACTGTGAGTTACGAACCATCTGACAAACGATATGACACGATGACATACCGCCGATGCGGTCGGAGCGGATTGAAGCTCCCCGCGATCTCCT
Source organism: uncultured Anaerolineales bacterium (assembly GCA_964388385.1). Taxonomy (GTDB): domain Bacteria; phylum Chloroflexota; class Anaerolineae; order B4-G1; family SLSP01; genus PWVB01. Next base: position 8,738 of record CAYMAQ010000066.1, read on the forward strand.
TGGGGTTGTGGCACAACTTCGGCGGGGTGGACGTCTTTGAAGATGCCCGTGCGATGATCCGGCGGGCATTCGACCTGGGGATCACCCATTTCGACCTTGCGAATAACTACGGACCGCCTCCCGGTTCGGCGGAGGAGACGTGGGGTCGGGTGATGAAGAAGGACCTGGCTCCCTACCGGGATGAGCTGATCATTTCCAGCAAGGCCGGCTACCGGATGTGGCCCGGCCCGTACGGGGAGTGGGGCTCCCGCAAGTACCTGATCGCCAGCCTCGATCAGAGCCTGAAGCGCATGGGACTCGACTACGTGGACATCTTCTACAGTCACCGCTTCGACCCGGACACGCCGCTGGAGGAGACGATGCAGGCGCTCGACGCTATCGTCCGAAGCGGTCGCGCGCTTTATATCGGGATCTCGTCGTACGATGCCGATCAGACCGAGCGCGCCGCGGAGATTCTGCGCGATCTCGGCACGCCCTGCCTGATCCACCAGCCCTCCTACAGCATGTTCAATCGCTGGATTGAGGACGCACTGCTCGATACCCTTGAGGATGAGGGTATCGGCTGCATCTGTTTTTCGCCGTTGGCCCAGGGTCTGTTGACCCACAAGTATCTCGGTGGGGAGATCCCCGAGGGCTCGCGCGCTGCAAAAGAGCACGGCTTTCTACGTCCTTCCCACATCACGGACGAAAAGCTGGCGAAGGTGCGGAAGCTTAACGAGATCGCGGAAGCCCGGGGTCAAACCATGGCTCAACTGGCGCTTGTCTGGGTGCTGCGCCACAAGACGGTGACCTCGGCGCTGGTCGGTGCGAGCCGCGTCAGCCAGATTGAGGATAACGTGGCGGCGTTGGACAATCTCTCACTCAGCGAGGACGAACTGGACGCCATCGAGGAGATCCTGATAGTATGACACCGCGTGAGCGATTTATTATGGCATTGGAGAGGCGGCCGATGATCGGGCGAGTGCCTCACTTTGAACTGGTCTTCTTCCTCACAATGGAGGCCTTCGGTCAGGTGCATCCCAATCACCGGAGTTATCATCAGTGGATGCAGATGGAGGAAAAGGAACGCCAGCTCCACCGCGAGGATATGACCGATCTCTACATCGCGACCGCCGAACGATACGAACACAGTGCCATCTTCCTGCATCCGAACCCGGGCACCGTTGAGGAGGCCTGTCGGCTGATCGATCTGATCCGAGACAAGACGGGCGATCGCTACTTCTTGATGATGCACGGGGACGCCACGTTCAGCATCCCCGGCGGCGACCGAATGACCGATTTCGCCTATCGGCTGGTAGACGATCCCGACGGGCTCAAGCAGGAGGCTGAGGCGCGGGTCGAGGGCGCCTTGGAGAAAGTGGAGGTCCTTCGGGCCCACGGCGGTCTGGATGGGTTGGCGCTCTGCTCCGATTATTGTTTTAATACCGGTCCCTTTATGCGCCCGTCGCAGTTTGCGGAATTCGTGACTCCGTATCTGGCCCGGTTGATCGAGGGTTATCGCGAAATGGGATTTTACACGATCAAGCACACGGACGGCAACATTATGCCGATCCTGGATCAGCTGCTCCAGACGCATCCCCATGCGCTGCACTCCCTTGATCCGCAGGGCGGGGTCGATATCGCTGAGGTCAAGCGTATCTGCGGCGATGAGGTCTGCCTGATCGGGAACGTCAACTGCGGGTTGATGGACACGGGAACGGAGGCCGAGGTTGTGGCCTCCGCGCGCTATGCGCTCGAGCATGGGATGCCGGGGGGCGGATACATCTTTTCCACGAGTAACTGCGTTTATACGGGGATGGATCTGGCGCGGTACGAGCTTATCCTGGATGTATGGCGTGAGGAAGGGAACTACCCAGCAGATACAATTTGAGCGTTATCCCGTTGAAAATTCAATATGACACTGGAGGCCAAGCCAATGGCAAAGAGCAATCTAGGTACGAATATCGTGACACAGATCGCGATCGTGGTCGAGGATATTGACAAAGCGTCAGAGGTCTACAGCCGAATCTTTGGGCTGCCTAAGCCCGAAGCTCAGCTCACGGGGGCACCCGAGGAGGCCAAGGGGAGCTACCGCGGTGAAGCCACGGATGCCCGGGCGAAACTGGCCTTCTTCCATATGGGTCAGGTCTCTATCGAGCTGATTGAGCCGGTGGGCCGGGACAGCGTCTGGTACGAGGTGCTGGAGGAGAAGGGAGAGGGCGTGCATCACATCGCCTTCCAGATCGAGGGCACCGATGAGGTTACGGACTTTCTCGAATCTGAGGGTATGTCGGTGATTCAGCAGGGACACTATCCCGGCGGGATGTATACCTACGTCGATTCCGAGCCCGAGTTGGGTGTGATGCTGGAGCTTCTGGAAAATTTCGACGAGGCATAGAGAGGAGACCTATGAACGCACAACAAAAGGATTGGGATCAACCTGCGGTGATTGCATGGGGTAAGGCCCCACCGCACGTGCCTCTCCGCCTGTTGTCCAACGTGGATGCCGTGAAAGCTGGGGGGGACGACGAGGCGACGCTTCAATCCCTCAACGGCGAGTGGGCTTTTATGTGGTCGCCCAACCCTGCTTCGGTGCCCGAGGGATTCTACGCGACTGATTTTGACGACGAAGGCTGGGATACTATCCCTGTACCCGGCAATTGGCAGCTCCAGGGATATGGAACGCCGATGTATACGAACGTCCAATATCCCTTTCCTATCGATCCGCGCTATAAGGGGGCGCTCCAGGAGATGTCGCACGCGGGGCCGATTTCGGAGCGAAGGCTGCCCGAGGAGGCGCTCTCGTATCCTCTGAACGTACCCCACGACGATAATCCCACAGGTTGTTATCGACGGGCTTTTGAGGTGCCCGCTGCCTGGGTGGGAGGATCGCAGAGATCGTCCCGGCAGATCTTCCTGCGGTTTGAGGGCGTCGACGCCGGTTTCCACCTGTGGGTCAACGGCAAAAAAGTCGGGTACAGCCAGGGCAGCCGCCTGCCGGCGGAGTTCAACGTCACCGACGTGGTCGAGCCGGGTGAAAACGTGATGGCGGTCGAGGTCTACCGCTGGACCGACGGCTCGTACCTCGAGGATCAGGATTTCTGGCGGCTGAGCGGTATCTATCGCGATGTCACCCTCTGGTCCGCGGCTCCCACTCATATCTGGGATTATACGATCCGGACGGATTTGGATGACGACTACCGGGATGCCACACTTCGGGTCGAGGTGGATGTGCGGAATCTGGGGGATGAGGCTGTCTCGGGCCACGTCCTGGAAGCGATGTTGCTGGATGATGAGGGTCGATCCCTCGTGTGGTCCAGTGAGGCAGTGGATATGTTGGATGGATCCGGGGGGCAACAGACCTTGAGCTTGTCGATGGAGGTTGATGCCCCGGCGAAATGGTCCGCGGAAGACCCAAACCTCTACCGTTTTCTGCTGGTGCTGCGCGATGAGAACGGAAAGGTGCTTCAGGTGGAGCACACCAACGTCGGATTCCGGACGGTCGAATTGATCGACGGTCAGATTGTGGTGAACGGCAAGCCGGTGCAGATCAAGGGCGTCAACCGTCACGAGCACGACCCCGATACGGGGCATACCGTCTCGGTGGCTTCGATGGTCGCGGACATCCGGCTGATGAAGCAGTTTAACATCAACGCCGTGCGCACCTGTCACTATCCCGACGACCCCCGATGGTACGATCTCTGCGATAAGTACGGACTTTACGTTCTGGATGAGGGCAACATCGAATCCCACGGCGTTTGGGACCGACCGGCCCGCGATCCGGCGTGGCGCGAGGCCTTCCTGGCCCGCATCCGCAATATGGTTGAGCGGGATAAGAACCATCCCTCGGTGATTGGGTGGTCGCTGGGCAATGAGGCCGGCCACGGCCCGAATTTCGAGGTGTGCGCCGACTGGATTCATGAGCACGATCCAACGCGCTTCGTCCACTACCATCCGGCTTACGACGAGCCCTACGTCGATATGATCTCCCTGATGTATCCGTCCATCGACAGCCTGGCGGCCCACGCGACCTCGGAAGATGAGACACGCCCGGTGATTATGTGTGAGTTCGCTCACGCGATGGGTAACAGCCCCGGTGCGTTGAAAGAGTACTGGGAGGTCGTTGAACGATATCCTCAAGCCGTTGGTGGGTTTGTGTGGGACTGGGTCGATCAGGGTATCCGCCAGACGACCGAGGACGGCGAGGAGTGGTTTGCTTATGGGGGTGATTTCGGTGACGAGCCTAACGATGGCAACTTCTGTATTAACGGGTTGATCTGGCCTCATCGGGTGCCCCATCCTTCGCTCTGGGAGTATAAGAAGGTATTAGAACCGGTGAAAGTAGAGGCCGTGGATCTTGACGCGGGGCGCGTACGTGTGATCAACCGGAATGCGTTTGCGCACCTCGGCGGCCTGGAGGGCTTTTGGTCGGTGCTATCCCATGGGGAGACCCGCCAGTCCGGCGCGCTTCCTCCGATGACCACACCACCGGGCAAATCTGAGGTCATCACACTTCCCTATGATCTACCCGATCCGGAACCGGGTGTGGAGTACGTCCTGCACCTCTCGTTCGTGACGGCCCAGGCCGAGCCTCTGGTTCCCAAGGGGCACGAGGTGGCGTGGGCGCAGTTCCGGCTGCCGGTCTCCGCGCCTGCCGAGCGGGCGGCCCTCAAGGCGATGCGCCTTCGGACCCAGGCGATGCCTCAACTCCGCGTCCAGGAAGATATGGATGGTATCCACGTTCAGGGTGAAGCGTTCAGTCTCGTCTTCGACAAGGGCTCGGGCTGCATAACATCCTGGCGGGTCGATGATCGTCCGGTAATCCAGTCCGGCCCTCAGCTCAACCTCTGGCGTGCGCCGACGGACAACGATGCGAAACGTATGGAAGCACTCTGGCGTGACGCGGGCCTGGATACCCTGGAGGAGACGGCGACCGAGATCTCGACGGCCCAGCTCGATCCGCAATCCGTGCGCGTCACGGTCACGAGTTCGACCTCGATACCGGGTATCTCGGGTGAATACCGCTATACGATCTATGGCAGTGGGGACGTGGTGCTCGAATACCGGGTCGCGGTTGCGGACACGCTGCCGCCGCTTCCCCGTGTCGGGATCGCGATGACGCTCCCTGAGGATCGCCGGGTGCTTACGTGGTATGGACGCGGCCCGCACGAGAATTACGTCGATCGCAAGGAAGGCGCAGCGCTAGGGGTCTATACGGCCAATGTAGACGCACTGGTTGTACCTTATATTATGCCGCAGGAGTACGGGAACCGGACTGACGTTCGTTGGGCGGCGCTGCGCGACAATGGAGGATTGGGCTTGCTCGTGGTGGGTATGGAGACGTTCGAGGTCAGTGCGCATCCTTACACGGTCTCGGATCTGGATGAGGCCGAGCACACTTTCGAGTTGGAGCTCGCCGACCGGGTCTTTCTCAACGTCGATCTGGCCCAATCTGGGCTTGGGAGCGCCAGCTGCGGGCCCGGTGTTCTGCCGAAGTATGAGCTGTCAGCCAGCGCCTACCGCGCTTGCGTCCGTCTGCGCCCCCTTGCAGACGGAGACGATCCGGTTGCGCTTTCGAGGATGCAGTTCCCCTGCCCGTAGTCGTGAGGGATACACGCGGACACAAAGGATGAAGACGATGATCTATGAGAGCGCTGAACTTTACAACGTCGCCGAGCTGTACGATCCTCCTGACGGAACCGGCAAGGGGCTCTGCCGTATTCCGCTCGCTCTGAGAGCCCAGCTCAACGACTCGGCGAAAGCAAACGCGGTGCAGGGAACCGGCTGCGAAATTCGGTTCAACCTGGAGGATGACGAAGCGATTATCACGTTGCAGATGATGGATCAACCGGCGATCGTTGAGATCTATAACGGCCCTTTTTTGACCGGATGGCAGGTAGTTACGACGGATCCCACGGAGGTCATCGTGAGGCAGCCCGACCGGCTTTCCCGGCTTGTTGAGCTTGCCGGGGATCGGGAGATGGCGTACGATCCGAAGCTAAGCCGGGTGATGCTTCCCTGGCGTCCTCCAGTCCGTCTTTTAGGCATTGAGGGAGCGATGACGCTTCCCCGGGAGGGTCAGGTGCCGGATCGACGTTATCTGGCCTACGGTTCGTCGATCACGCACGGCAGCAAGGGTGTGCGAGCCAGTGGCGGCTATGCCCGCCGTACCGCCCAACGCCTGGACGTGGACTTGATCAACCTGGGGTTTGGCGGAGGGGCGCACTGTGAGTTTGCGATGGCGGATTACATCGCGGCGCGGGATGATTGGGATTTCGCCACACTGGAGTTGGGCATCAATATGGTCTCGTGGCTCGATACGGCTATCTTCAATGAGCGCTTGACCTATTTCGTAAAAACCATCGCCGAAGCTCATCCCGATCATTGGATTTTCTGCATTGATATGTTCCCGTTTCACATGGATTTCGATCCCACGAGCGAGAAGAACCACGCTTACCGCGCTGCGGTGCGGGACCTGGTCGAGGGTCTGGACGCTCCCCAACTTGTCTATTTTGACGGGCGCGACCTGATGCGGGACATCACCGGGTTGACCGCCGACCTTGTTCATCCATCACCGGTGGGAATGGAAGAGATCTCCGAGAACCTGGCGTCCAGGATGCAGAGGATGCTCGACGGAACCGACTAATTCCTGTGGTTCGAACGGCACAACCTCACGTTCCACCTGATCCTTTGGGGCGTTGGATGAAAGTGAAAGGGCCTTGGAATGGAATACGTGAAACTCGGTAACACGGACCGGACGGTCAGCCGTCTGGGATTTGGTGGCGCTCCCGCCGGGCTGACGAATTATCTGGAAACCTACTCGCCGGAGAATGCAGCACAACGGCGGCAGGTGACCGACGCGTTGGAGCGCGCGCTGGAACTTGGCGTGACCTACTTTGATACCGCACCCGCCTATGGAGAAGGCGCCAGTGAGGCGATTTACGGTGAGGTGCTGGGCGGTTTAGGCGACGAAATCTTCGTGGCGACCAAGGTCTTGACCCGCGTCCCCGACGTCCGGGCCAGCGTCGAGGGAAGCCTCGGACGCCTCAAGCGTGACGCTCTCGATCTGGTGCAGCTTCACGGCGACAGTTACTCCGAAGCAAAGGCCGATGCCTTTATAGCCCCAGGTGGACTGGTGTCGCAATTAGAGGCGCTCCAGGCGGAAGGGTTGATTCGGCACATTGGGTTCACCACCGAGGATAACAACGGTGCCGTCTACCGGTTTATTAACTCAGGCCGTTTTGATGTGGTGCAGATGTGCTACAATCTTCTTTATCAGCATCCGGCGGAGTGGACCCGCCCCTTCGGCAGTATGTTCGAGGCTGAAAACGCCGGGATGGGGATCGTGACGATGCGCACGGTGACCTCGGGTCTCTTCCAACGGTGGGTTCAAGGGGTAAACCCCGAGAACACGTTTGATTACACGCCGGCGCTGCTCCAATTTGTGCTCTCGAATCCCATGGTCGATGTGGCCCTGGTGGGGATGCGGGACGCCAAGATCGTCGAGGCCAACGTCCGAATTTGTGAGGACCTTTCAGGTCGGATCGACCTTCGTGAATTGCACGCGAAGTACGTCTGATGTCATT
>CAYMAQ010000067.1:0-16278 GCA_964388385.1 uncultured Anaerolineales bacterium
ATGCTTCTTATGCGCGACGCCCTGTTGAGCCTGGCGCGTATGTCTAAAATGTATAGTCTAACGATTATATTATGCTATGCTTCTCATGAAAAGTCAAAATAAGGTTCAAACTTAAAAAGCAGCGCTGGAACAAGGCAACTATGAGACACGAGGCCGCGATGGTCCCCATAGATTTGTACGACCTATCGTTTTCGGAACTCCAAGACCTTCTCGAAGTCTGGAATGAGTCCCCCAGCAGGGCGGAGAGGATCTGGCGTTGGCTCTATCAAGATTACGGGACCGATCCTCAAACGCTGGAGGAGCTACCCGAGTCTCTACAAACCTATCTGACCGAACGCACGTACGTGACCCAACCCAGAGAGCTCGCCCACCTGGTCAGTGAGGACCGCAACACCCAGAAGGTGTTGCTCGCTCTCGCCGATGGGGAGCAGATCGAGACCGTCCTGCTGCGCTATCGTCACCGGCACAGCGTGTGCGTCTCCACCCAGGTGGGGTGCTCTTGCGGCTGCACCTTCTGCGCCACCGGACAGATGGGATTCCACCGCCAGATGACGACCGGTGAGATCGTGGCCCAGGTTGTCTATTATCAACGGATGTTCGCGGACGAGAAAGACAAGGAAGTAACCAACGTCGTCTTCATGGGAATGGGCGAGCCCTTGCTCAACTACGGCTCCACGCTGGCTGCTGTCGACCGCTGCGTCGATCCGCGCGGCCTGGCCCTGGCCCCGAGGAGGATCACCCTCAGCACGGTCGGCATCACTCCGGGGATTCGGAGATTGGCCGAAGCCCCCCATCCCATCAAGCTAGCCGTCTCGCTCCACGCAGCCACCGACGCCCTGCGCAATAAGCTTATTCCCGTGAACCACCGTTACCCATTGGACGACCTTTTTGACGCGCTGACGTTCTACACCGAACGCACGAACCGGCGCATCTTCTTTGAGTGGCTGATGCTCAAAGGGGTCAACGACGGCATCGCGCAAGCAGAGGCCCTGGCCTCACGATTAGAGAACCTGCCATCCCACGTCAACCTGATCGCACTGAATCCGACCGCTCAATTCGAGGGAAGGCCCGCGAGCCCGGAGGGCCTGGAGCCCTTCGTCGCCGTTCTGGACGCTCACGACATTCCACACACCATGCGTCAACGCCGCGGCGTCGGCATCGCGGCTGGATGCGGGCAGCTTCGAGCGCGTCATCAGGACTGACGCGGAGGACGTCTCCGACGAATATTATCAGTGCAGCATTTTCGCTCTGTAGTAGCAAGCCGAACTCAAGGAGGATCCAACTGATGAACATAGCGTCAGGGAAGAGGGACAAACTCATCGCGTTCTGCCAGGCGTTGATCGATCCGCAAGCGGCAGAGGTATTGATTGAACCCCAGGAGCGGTCGCCCGGTTTCTGGTTCGGTGGGGGCAACCTTATCGAGGCGCCCTCAGGCGCATTCTATCTCACGGGCCGGTACCGGAATTTCGGGGACTCGCGAACCGGGCTTGACGCCGGCACGCGAGGTGTAGAGCTTGCACTTTTTGAATCAACCGACCGAGGCAGAAACTTCCAGAAGCTCCTTTCGTTCTCCAAGGCGGATTTAAGCCCCCAAGACACACCGGTGCTCTCAATCGAGGGATCGGCCCTGCATTTCACCGAGGAGGGCGTCGAGCTCTTCGTCTCCAGTGAGAAGGGCAACATCGCCTACCCGGCGGACCTCTCAGCTTTTCAGAAACCCAGCACCGGCGTCTGGACGATCGACAGGCTCAAAGCACCTTCTATCCCCGACCTTGCCGGTGCCAATCTCGAACCTATCTTAACCTCTGACGATCCCAGATTCCAACACGTGAAGGACCCGGTTATCCACGAACGGACGGATGGGGCAACCGTTCTGGGCTTCTGCACGCACCCCTTTAATTGGACGAGCTCGAACTCCGGCTACTGCATCCGGAATCGAGGCGAGGAGACCTTCGGCCCACCGGTCTACACCTTTTTCCAACGGGGCTACACGTGGGACGTGGCGATCAGCCGCATTACCGCGTATCTGCGCGTGCCGGACCTGGGCGTGTTTCGTGGGGGACCTCCCTGGCTCTTGGCTTTCTATGACGGCGGCGAATCTATGCGCCAGTACGAGGCGCACTCACAAGCGGTCCAGCGCCCTCGCGGTTATTCGTGTGAGGAAATCGGCGGGGTTGCCGTCGTTTCCCAGACCACACTCGCCACCGTGGAGCGGCTGTCCCAATACCTGCCCATGTTCGTGTCCCCGGAGGGAACCGGGAGCAACCGCTACGTGGACGTTCTAGAGACCGAAGAAGGATTCTATGCTACATGGGAACGGTCCTATGCCGACCGGTCTCAGCCACTGGTCATCAATTTTCTGAGCCGGGAGAAAGCCCGAGCCCTCCTGACTTGACGCCTCGATGCACATCGAGGTCGAACGCTTGTCACGCTCTGCACCTTAGAGTATGATAGTTAAAGACTGATTAAAGTTGGCGTGGGAACTCCAAGCGCCCGCATTCCTGGGAACGCACCCAAGAAACTCGAGCCTTATACAACAAAGAGACCAAGATTATGAATGCACTGACCCGTAAGCAGAAAATCATCCTTCTGATATTTGCAGTCCTGGATGTGATCGTCATAGGCGCGATGGGCTTCGTCGTTATTCGTTCAATGACCTCGCAGCCCGTTCAGCCCCTGCCAACCCAGACCCCAGCCGCTCCCACAACAGATAGAGACGTGCAACCCACGTGGACACCGACCGCGCCTGCGACAGCCCGCCCGACACTCCCGCCACGCCCCACCAACACGCCCACTACCGTCCCAACGGTCGGGCCAACCCAAACCCCGACGGCGACATCAACACCCATCCCTCCGGGGCCGGTGCCCATTCCGGGCGCCGACTTTGACTTCATCCTTCCCAATCGCATACCCGGCTGGTCGTGGGATGCCTACGTCAATTACAAAGAGGGCGATGAGGATTACAGCCCGGACGATTCCTATACAGAACCGGTCTTTCGTGCAGCAGACGATCCTGCACGCCAAATTGACGGCTCCACCCTGAAGATCGAAACGATCCGTTGGCTCAAATTCCGTGCTTGGGTCCACCAGACAGTGACCGTGACCGCCGGGAGCACCGCTTACTTCCAGATCAAGGCCCAGGCTTATTCGTCACTCGACCGACTGATCGTCAAGGCCGGCGTAGACCCCACCGGCGTGGGAAACTGCTATAACGCGATCTGGGGTGAGGAGAGACGGATCAACCAGGAGAACGGCATCGTGATCCTCTCCTCTCCAGAGGTCGTACTGGAGGGTGTGGACGCGGGCGAGGCCGACTCCGCCGATGACGGGACAGCGACACCTACACCGGGGATTGATGATCCCGCAGCCGAAGAGCCGAGACCCAGCGACCCAACGGATGTCGAGAATCCGGCGCCGATCACGCTGTGCTTTTTCGCGGAACCAACCTACGCTCACATTAATAACGCGGCCTTTTTTGACGAAGCCGAGCTTATCGTAGCGCCACCTTCCCCCTAATAAGAAAAGGAGCGATTGACGTTATGCCGCAGAAAGAAGGATATCACGTAATCGTAATCGGTGCGGGACTCAGCGGGGCAGCCCTCGCGCGCATATTGGCTGAACAGGACCGGCGCGTCGTGGTACTCGAAGCCACGAATGCGCCCGGGGGGACGCTCAAACGGGCGCCCGGGCTCGCCCTCTTGGGCACACCCTATCCCTTGGTCCCGTACTCCGAGGAAAGAGATGTCGCGCGCACTCTCGCACTATGGAAACTGAGTTACGAAAACCTTCATCTGCTGGAAAACGCGCTCCAGAGCGCCGGGCTTCCGTCACGATCTGCTGGAAGTCAGCGCCTGGCGAGGACGGCAGAAGAGGCCGAAACCCTCCAACAGTCGGCGACGCACCTCAAAGAGAACGGATACACAGTGTCTTACGAGGAGAGTGACGCAACCCTGGACACGATCGCCGATCAAGGGGATGCGTTTCGATATACGGGTGTGCTGAATACCCTGGATGACATCCAGTTCGACCCCGACCCTCTCATTCACCATCTGCTGGATCACGAAAACATCACGTTGGAGCCCCATACGGAGGCCTACGCGATCAAGCCGCGACCGGGAATGGGACTGACCATCTGGGCTCACGATAAGTACCTGTGGGCCGACAAGGTCGTAGCAGCCAACGGCGCTCACGCCGTCCGACTCAACCCAGCTTTCGCGGAGATCTTTAACTTTGTCCACGTGCACACAGTCGCCCTCAAGGATATGCCGGACTTACCCACCCCTCTGATATTCAACCGCGGCCAAGTTGTCGCACTGAGCGATCCCGATGAATCATCCGGTTACCTGATCGCCCACGGACCCGAGGGCGTGGACCTCTTGCCTGTACTGACCCCTATCGCCGAACAACTCAATCCCAACGCGGTGGTGCTCGACAGATTCTCGAGCCGGGTCGCGGAAAGCGCAGACCCCCTGCCGTGGATCGGCGCGCAATCCGGACAACCCGACCTGTATGCACTCCTGGGCTGCGGTCCCTACGGCGCAAGTTGGGCGTTCGTGGCGGCTCGACGGTTGGCGGACATGATCCTTAACGATCAATCCCCCCGTCTTCAGCCGCTTGACCGGCTCAACGGGTCATAGATCCATCGTTGATGCATCACACTGAACGCGTTTGAATCCGAAAGATCAGGAAAGGAACGGAGTCAACCCTACCATGGCAGAAGAAAGAAGGGCAGCAGACAATCCACCCAAAGATCGACCGGTTCGAGTTGCCGTCATTGACGACCACCCATTCTTTCGCCAAGGCGTGCGGGACGTTCTTAACGCGGAACCCAATATTGAAGTCATCGCAGAGAGTGGTGATGGGTTAGAAGCATTAGAGATGCTCGAGGAGATCAAGCCTCAAGTCGTATTGATGGATGTCAACTTACCCGGTCTTAACGGTATGCAGGTGACGCGAAGGCTCAAGAATCGATGTCCGGACGTTCACGTCGTCATCCTGACAGCCTACGACGACGAGGAACAGATTTATCGCGCGATCCGGATCGGCGCTTCCGCCTACTTTGCCAAGGACGTCGCACCCAAATTGCTCATCGACACCATCCGCGCTGTCGCGGACGGCTATTACGTGATCCGAGACAAGCGGATGACACCGGAACAAGCCGAGCAATGGATGTTGGAACTCTACCGCCGATATGGCATCGATCCGGAGGAGACGACCCTCTCGCCGTTGACCAATCGGGAGATGGAAATTCTGGAGGTCATCGTCGAGGGACTCAGCAACAAACAGATCGCCAATCGTTTGGGTATCAGCCAACAGACGGTCAAGAACCACGTCACGTCAATTCTATCCAAACTGGATCTATCCGACCGCACACAAGCCGCTATCCACGCGATACGCCACGGGTGGGTCCGGCTACCGGCAGAGGAAACGGATGAACCCATTACCTGACAGATCGCCCATCTCCAGCAAATTTGGCACAGTCAAGCGCACGCAGAGACCCAAGAAGGGACATAATAGATGGCTGACATGAACTGGGAGCAGTTTACAGAGCGCTGCCGCCAGGAAGCAGGCAGAGTACAGCAAGAGCTCAAAGAGATCGATATGCTGATTCAGCAGACATCGTCTGAGGTCAATCGATTTATGCAGACAAACTCCAGAGCCGTCGCGCGGGTGCGGCAGATCGAGACATCCTTCGATACAGTACCGCGCGACGACATTCGAACCGCCTACAACCGTCTTCTCGAGACTCAGCAGCGGCTCTTCACGATGCGGGGACAGCTCGAAAAGCTACAGAGCGACCAGAAGAACCTGACCCGAATAGCCGATCTCTACCAGACGATCCTTGACCTGGCAGCGCCAGCGACCACCGGTCAAGCAGCAGGAGAAACGGACCCGGAATCGGCACCCTCTCAGGCGATGGTGGTCAGCATCATCGAGGCCCAAGAACAGGAACGGTTAAGATTGTCGCGGCAAATGCACGACGGTCCCGCTCAATCCCTGACCAACTTGGTCCTGCAGGCCGAAATCTGCGAACGGCTCTTCGACCGCGACCCGGAGAGCGCCCGGACAGAGCTTGCTGATTTGAAGAAGAGCGTCATAGATGCCTTCAAGATGGTCAAGGTCTTCATCTTCGATCTGCGCCCCATGATGCTGGACGATCTCGGACTGGTTCCCACGATGAAGCGCTACGTAGAAGGACTCAGTGACGAGGGATTCAAGGGACTCACCCTGCAAGTGACGGGCAAAGAAAAACGCCTCGCCCCTCATAAGGAGGTCACCGTCTTCCGGGTCATCCAGGCGCTTATCCACATCAGCCGGGAGCAGAGCCAGGCCGGTAACACCGCGATCCAACTGAGCCTCGAGGAGGATCAAATAAACGTAACGCTCGAGGATAACGGCACCGGTTTTGAGATCGACGAAGGCTTAACCACCCAAGATGCAAACCGGCTCAACCTTCCCACCCTGCGCGAACGCATCGAAATGCTCGGGGGAGAGATTCACTTCTTCAGCGCACCGGGTGAAGGATTGCGCGTTAATTTCACCATACCAGCGGAATCCACGATGGACGCGGTATAATAGGGGGTATCCCGGCGATCCAGGCGACCTTGAGACAAAGCATCTGCACTATGTTGGACAAACCGATCAAGACGGGTATACTCAGTCTTCGCGCCGGTATGAAGCCTATGGAGATTGACAATTTTTCCGAAGATATGCTGTAGTTTGATACTGTTGGCACAGGTGGCATAAGCCACCCGTGCTCTTTTTTTGCTCGAAAAATGGCGCGGTCTATAGATCCACAGTATGAGGGACACACGGTGCTCAATCGTTATAGGGTACGAACTCGCATTTGACAAGCGATGCGAGTTCGTTATCTTAGTAGCAGGGAGCAGGTCGTTGAGGGAATTTGCGTGAAGGAATTATATCTTGGTAACAGAGAGCAAAGTTAAAAGCAAGCAGGAAGAAGAGATGGAAGCGATGAGCAAGTTCGCTTCAAGCGAAGAATATCTGATGACATTGGGCCACGCCCGTGGCTTTGTCACCTACGAGGATATTCAACGCGCGTTCCCCGAAGCCGAGGAGGATATCAGCCGCCTCGACGAGGTCATCGCGGCCTTGATGAAAGCGGGCATTACCATTGGCAAGCCCAGCGAGAAACGCTCGAAGACGCAGGTTCAGACGGAACGGATCGGCAAGAGTGAGGAGGAAAAGCTGGAGGAAGATGTCTATCGCGCCATCCAGGCCGATGACACGATTGGCCTTTACCTCAAAGAGATCGGCAAGGTGGATCTCCTGACCGCCGAGGAAGAAGTTTCGCTGGCTATGCGGATTGAAGCCGGCAAAGAAGCACGGGATAAGCTGAACGCTTTGGCATATGCCGACGCGGACGAGCGTTACGAACTCGAGCTTATCGTCGATGACGGGATCCGTGCGCGCGAGCATCTGATCAGCGCCAACTCACGGCTGGTGATCAGCGTTGCGAAGAAGTATATCGGCCGCGGGGTGCCGTTCCTGGATCTGATTCAGGAGGGCAACATCGGCCTGATTCGGGCGGCGAATAAATTCGAATATCAACGAGGACACAAGTTCTCCACCTACGCGACCTGGTGGATTCGGCAAGCGGTGACCCGCGCGATCGCGGATCAGAGCCGCACGATCCGTATTCCTGTCCATATGGGAGATCAGATCAATAAGATGCTGCGCGCCTCGCACCAACTGACCCAGCGACTCGGGCGGAGCCCGGCGCCGGAAGAGCTGGCCGACGAACTCGACATCGAGTTGAGCAAGGTCGAGCAGATGTTGGACATCGCCCGACGTCCGCTTTCGCTTGAGATGCCCACCGATGAAGAAGGTGACAGCACCCTGGGCGACTTCATCGAGGACAGCGACAGCCCCGCCCCGCCAGAGCGGGTGAGCAGCATTATCTTGCGGGATGTGTTGATGGAAATCCTGGTTGACCTCCCCCCCCGCGAAGTCAAAATCCTGCAGATGCGATATGGCCTGCTGGACGGAGAGACCTACACACTCGAACAGGTGGGGAACAAGTTTGGCGTTACCCGCGAGCGGGTGCGTCAGATTGAGGCCCAAGCGCTCAGCCGCCTGCGGCATCCGGCCCACGCCCGCCGCTTGCGCGATTTCCTGCGCAGTTGAGGGCCTGCGGCCTTATCGGGCAAGCCGGTCGAACCCGGGCGTATTCAGCGATGTCCGAAGCCGTGCGATTTTTACTCGCGAACGGCGTCGACGTCGACAACATCACCCGCAGCCGCGCGCATCAACCGATCGCGCACGGCTAAGCCGAGGCCCCGGGTCCCGAACTCACGAGCGAGTATCCGAGATACGCCAGCGCGATCCAGCGCGCGCAAAACCACAAAAAGACGCCGAGCGATCCCCTCGATATCATCCGCCGAGCCGACACTTTGCAGTGCAACAGGCAGATCTTGAAAGGCGTCCAAGTCCTCATCGGCGATCAGCAATCCCACCGAGACGCCCTCACGCGTAAGACGGAGGGCCGCTCTTTGCATCGCTTGACGCACCGGCGCTGCCTTCCCCCGATAGACGGTGACCTTAGCATCGGGAGCGTAGTGCTTGAGATGCGTACCCGGTGACGTAGCAGCTTCATCGCCCCGAACAACTGAAGCACTTAACGCAACCTCACCCAAGACCCGGACGAGTGACTCACGACTCACCCCACCAGGCCTCAGAATGGTCGGCGTGTCACCGACGAGGGATAAAACGGTCGATTCGACGCCGACAAACGTGGGTCCCCCGTCTAGAATCAGCGAAATTCGACCCTCAAGGTCGGCTAACACATGGTCGTATCGGGTCGGGCTGATCTGTCCAAAACGATTTGCGCTGGGGGCAGCGATGGGGACACCGGACTCCGAAATCAGAGCGCGCGCAACCGGATGAGAGGGGATCCGAACCGCGACCGTTGACTTCCCAGCCGTTACCAGATCGGGGACCCGTGCGTGCTTTGGCAGCACCAGGGTGAGGGGACCGGGCCAAAATGCCCGAGACAACTCATCCACAACCGGTGGAATCCTGGACACGACCCGCTCCAGTTCCCGAGCGGCAAAGAGATGCACGATCAAGGGATCGGACGCCGGACGCGCCTTCGCAATAAAGATCCGGGCTACAGCTCGAGCATCGAGCGCGTTAGCGCCCAGACCGTAAACGGTCTCCGTGGGAAAAGCGACCAGACGGCCAGCACGGATCAGGGCCGCAGCTCGGCGAATCACCTCAGGTTCGGGATTCTGGGGGTTCACAGGCAAGCATATCGTGGTCAGATCGAACTCATCCTTCATCGACGGTGGCATCCATACCCGCTTGTGGATTGAAGGCTACGAACGAGCGATCAAGACACCGCGCGACGCAAGATCTTGAGCAAATTTCAGAACGTCGGTTCGCACTCGGGACGGGTCTGCGTCAAAGTGATCGGCAATCTCAACGGCAATCTCTTCGAGGGTTCGCTCCCCGTCAGCCAACCGGACCATCTGAGCGCCCGTTGCATTCAGGACCACAAATTTGCCCTTTTCGGGAAGAACAACGACCAGTTCTTCCTCCGCCTCGCGCGTCACAACGTGTTCATTTGTCACCAATACGTCATCCAAACTCAGCATCGATAGCCTCCCAAAAACTCGCTTCCCGGCGAAACTGAAGCGCATAGACCGGAACCTCACGCAGCACCGCTTCCCACCGCTCCATCAAGGTCGGAAGCCATTCGGGATCACCCGATATCACCGGAGAATTCGCCACCAGTTCGGCCAACGCACGCCCCGGCGGCAGCCGATCGAGCGATACCTGGGGGGACTGCACCAGGCGCAACAGAGCGGACAAAGGCGCCCGTCTCACGTCGGACCGACGCTTTCCGAACGGCGTAGCCACCATTGTCCAACCGGCATCTCCGGGCCAGAGAACGACCAGATCGTCATTCAACACGGGATCCGGAGCCGATAATCGGGCGGCGGTCGTCTTGCCGCTGCCCGAAGTGCCGAAAAATGCGTACCCACGACCGTGGTGCAGAATCGCAGCCGTATGGAAAATTAACCCGTCACGAGCAAACGCCTGGCACGTCAGGGCAACCCGCAAAAAATATCCGATATCGGCAGCACGCGCATCAGGATGGAGACTTAATTCAGCGTAGGCCTCGTCCGTAGAAATAAAGCCTTCAAAACCAGGGTACTTGAGAACACAGGTACCCGCTCGGCATTGTGGCACAGCCTCAAAGAGCGGACCTCCCGGCGGTGTAAGCTCGGGTGTCAGACGGATATCCACGGGCCAGGGTACGGTATCCGGAGAGGGTTCCCACGAAGCCCAACTGCGCGCGATGACCTCCAGCCACATCGGCGGACAGGTCACCCGCACGCCCAACCCGGCCATGCCAAAATCGAATGTCAGATTCAACGCCTCAGAAAGGCTTGCCATAGAACGAACAGCGCGACGGCAATCAAAGCCACGCCCTCGACTTTAACCCACAGGCGGGGCAATCCGGCCCGCACTTCCACCGTCTCAGGATAGACCGTGGTGGTGCCGTCCAATTCAACCTCTTCGATGCGATAACGGTAACGCACACCCGGCTTCACGTTCGAATCCTCAAAGCGATAACTGGCCCCAACCATTTCATCCCCTTGTGCCGGGATTAACGCCTCATTGACCTGAGTAAAGTCATCCTCCCCGGCAGGTGATCGATAGACGTTGAAGCCGGCAGACCCCACCTCACTGGCCGTCTCCCAGGTGAGCACAACGGGAGCAAAATCGGAAAACAACAACCACGCGCCACCGAACGCCAGCAGAGAAGCCAGGACAGCCCAAAACACCCGGCGGAAACCGCGCCGCCGCGCTGAAGGCTCACGCTGAACCCCTGTTGTCGTCAAAGCTTGTCCTCCATTCGAGGACGTCCGTTGAAGTTCCATCCAGGTCCGTGCGGCCTCACACTACGCATCCCGTCCATCGCCTTTTCTCGATCCAAAAGGCAGGATCCGAGAGAGAAATGACCTGGTCTCTGCGCCCTCGTCCTGATAATAATGATAATACTGATAGTAATAATGCCCCTTGCCGTCTGTAGGCACCTTATTGAAGACAATACCCAGAAGTTTAGCGCCGCTACGCTCTAATTGCTCAACCGATTGCCCCATAGCCTTCCGATCGCTCTGTCCGGGCTCGATAACGATCAGCACGCCATCCGCCTGGGAGGCTAACACAAAACAGCGTCCGCGGCAGCCAAAACCGGGGGAGAGTCAACAATCACGATATCAGACATCGACTGGCAGCGCGCCAACAACGCGCCCATGCGCTGCGATCCGAGCAACTCAGCCGGATTGGGGGGGACTTTTCCCGCCGGCAGCACCGTGACAACCTCGGTGCCCACAATGGGGACCAGATAATCCCCAAGCTCTCGATCCGCATCCACCAGTGCATTGCTCAAGCCGGGCTCACGCTCCGTCTCCGCATACTGATGGAGTTTGGGCTTGCGCATATCGGCGTCAATCAAAATCACTCGCTTTCCCGATATACCCAACGCCAGCGCCAAATTGAGGGAAATCGTCGACTTCCCCTCAGTCGGACCCGGACTTGTAATCAACAACGTACGAAGCGGGGTGTCCACCGACGCAAACTGCAGATTTGCCCGGAGCAGACGAAACGCCTCCGACGTAAGTGAGAGCGGTTTTTCCAGGACGACCTTAGCCCCCACACCGTTCGAACTCACGATATCCTTCTCGTACCAGATATTTGACAGAACCGGGGAACCGGCAAGGGCCTCCGCTTCCTCAGGCGTCTTCACACTGGTGTCGAGGAAATCAGCGAGGAACACACCACCCACCGCGACCATACCACCCACTATCCCGCCCAACAAGGCATTCATCGACGTCCTGGGCCGTATGGGCCGCTCCGGATACCGCGCATTTTCCACCACGCTGATCAAATCCACGGAATCCAGCTTCGAGAGGGTCACATTCTGGTAAGCTGCAGAGAGTCGCGACAGCGTGTCCTGCAGTTGGACCAATCGTCGCTCCAGGCGGCTGCGCTCGGCCGCATCCTCTGTCGTCTCTAAACGCACGCTAACCTGAGCCAATTCCTCTTCCACCGCATCCATCTCGGCCCGCACTTCCTGCTGCGCACGCTCAAAACGACCGGATTGCCGCTGCTGATTGTCCGCAATAAACGTCTGGACCAGACCCTCGGCCAGATTCTGGGCAAAAGTCGGATCGGGACTCTCCACAGACACTTCCACAAGCTGCGTCTCCTGAAGAGGACTCACCGAGACGTCAAAATCCGGCCCCACGGCATCGAAATGCTTGATCTCCGCTTCGGAATACCCGATTTTCGCAAGCGTCTTCTCGAGTATCGGACGACTCCGGATGATTTCGGCATAGGTTGAGGCAGAACGCAACCCCGCAAGGATATCCTGATACTCCGATCCCCCGAAGCTGCTGCTCGGCTCGATGAGAATTTGGACCGAGGATTCGTACACCGGTTCTACAAACCACCGGCTGACAACGTAGGCCGTGCCTCCCGCCAGGAACACCGCGAGCACGACAAGCCATAGCCACCCACGCAACAAGGCCCAATAACGTCGAAGATCGACGTCCATCATCATTTCATCTTCCATCACCATCTCACCTTGTGGATCTGATCATGAATAACTAAAGCGTTTTTGCGTTTACCTGCGCCTCAGAGCAAAGTTTGGTGTTTGATATCCGGATCCGTATTATACTCGATACATCCCTAATCCGTACTGATGTCCTTTGCCCAATCGCGATTATTCTCGTACCACCGCACCAGGGCAGCGATCCCCTCACGATAGGAGGTCTGAGGGCGCCAGCCCAGCAGGCGCTCCGCCTTGGAAATATCCGCCCACGTCGCATAGACGTCCGCCGGATGGCTGGGCTCATAGACGAGGTTCGCGTCCCGACCGGTCAAAGCCTCAATCTCTCGGATTGTATCCATCAAAACGACCGGGGTATCCGATCCCAGGTTGATGATCTCATAACCCAGGGGTTTCAAACCGGCGATCGTCCCCCGTGCGATATCGTCCACGAAGGTAAAATCCCGTTTTTGAGTGCCGTCGCCATAGATCGTCACCGGACGCCCCTCCGAAATCCACTGCGTAAAACGGAAGAGGCTCATATCCGGGCGCCCCGCCGGGCCATAGACCGTGAAATACCGAAAGACGGTGACGTCCAGATCGTAAAGATAGTGATACGTATAACACAGAGCCTCTGCCGCCTTCTTGGACGCGGCATAAGGCGAAAGCGGTCGGGAGGTGTCCTGATCCTCCCGGTAGGGCATAGGATTGTCCTTCCCATAGAGGCTCGACGTGGAGGCCAACACAAACTTCTCAACACCGTGGATACGGCATAACTCCAACAGGTTAAGGGTACCCTTGGCATTCGTCTCCAGGTAGATCCAAGGGTCCTTGACCGAACGACGCACGCCCGCCCACGCAGCCAGGTTGATTACCCCATCAAACGGGGGGGTTGACGCCTGGAAGAGAGGCCGCAGGTCCCCTAAATCCGTGATGTCGACCGGCTTGAAGGTGAAGCCGGGACGATCTTGTATCTGCTTCAGCCGCCATTCCTTCAATCTGACGTCATACGCGGCGTTGAGATTATCCACACCGGTCACGGTATGCCCCTCGGTCAAAAGAAGCTCCGCGACCTTGGAAGCGATGAAACCGGCCACACCGGTCACTAAATAGGTTCCCATACAACCTCCTCAACTCGATATTGTGACGGCGCCGGCAGCCCGGGCGAGGATGTCAGCACCGTCGGAACTATCCTGTATTCAGGACTTCGTCATCCCTGTGCTGATAGTAGGCAATAACCTGCTGGAGAGTCTCCGTCAGCGTAATCTCCGGCTGCCAGCCAAGTGTCGCCTGAATCTTACGGGTATCCGGCACACGGCGCTGCATGTCCTCAAACCCCGGTTGATAGGCTTCTTCGTAGGGTACAAAGACGATACGATCTCGGGCGTCCTCCTCGGGCACGACCTGCGCCAGAATCTTACGAGCCAGATCGAGTATCGTAATCTCGTGGGTGCTGCCCACATTGAAGATCTCACCCACCGCCCTGGGGCATTCGATCAAGCCGACGAGCGCACGGACGACATCGGAGACGTTGCAGAAGCAGCGACTTTGACTACCATCGCCGTAGACCGTGATCGAGTCCCCACGCAAAGCCTGTCGCACGAACCGAGGAACGACCATGCCGTATTGACCGGTCTGCCTTGGGCCGACCGTATTGAAGAGTCGACAGATGACCACCGGTAGATCCATTTGCCGGTAATAGGCCAGCCCCAAAAACTCCTCCACCGCCTTGGAATCCGAGTAGCTCCAACGTGCTTTGGTCGTCGTCCCCAGCACCCGGTCATCATCCTCAGAGAAAGGAACCCGGGTCGATTTCCCGTAAATCTCAGAGGTGGAGACAAGCAGCACCTTCTTGCGATACCGGGCCGCCGTCTGAAGGACCGCCTGGGAGCCCAGGACGTTGGTTTCGATAACGCGGACGGGATCGCGTACGATTAACTTGACGCCTACCGCGGCTGCCAGATGGAAGATAACGTCACACTCGCTGACGAGACGATCCATCACGATGCCATTACTTATCGTATCGATCACGAAATGAAACTGAGGGCACTCGGTCAAATGCGCGATATTGTCGAAGCGACCGGTGGAGAGGTCGTCAATGACCGTCACCTCGCCACCGCGCGCCAGCCATGCTTCTGCGAGATGAGACCCGATAAATCCCGCGCCCCCTGTGATGAGCGCGTGCCGTCCTTGATTGGCTGTCATTCGATTGTCACTCCGATCTCTCTCCCCTCGAAATCAGGGATGCCTGCCGTTCAAGAGCCTGGCAGGCCCATCAGAGCGGCAAAAATGAACACTGTATCGCCCCTGGATATCGGGATGGGCGTCAGGATAGCGGTCATCAATGAAGGCCTCAATCTCAGATCTAAACGCCGGATGACTCAACCCGATACACGATCCACGGAAGCCGCCTCCACTGAAACGAGCACCGTATACCCAGGGACACGTGCTCAGGATTTCGTACAGAGTCGTCAGCTGCGGGCAACCGGACTCATAATTATAGACCGAACTCGCCCCGGACGCCTGCATCAACTCACCGACGGTCTCAATATCCCCATCCCGCCAGGCCCGGACGCCCTGTTGGACCCGCTCGATCTCGGTGAAGAAATGGCGCGCACGGCGATCGAGCGGTGTCTCCAAGCGATCCCCGTGGATCTCGTAGATTTCCGGATCAACCATGCGCAAGCGAGGCTCCTCGGGCACAGGCTCACCGGCCAAGACCAGCAGCCTCCGAGCCGCCGCCTGACACTCGGCAACCCGGTTATTATAGTCCGTGCCTGTGAGGCTCTGCGAAACTCCCGAGTAGACGACCAGGATCTCGAAAGGACTCTCAACGCGCGACGTGGGGACCCTCTCGACGTGCATCGATTGGCAGTCGAGATAGGTCAAACAATCTCGCTCGCTGAGCAGGATCATCGACTGATCCAGAACGCCGTTACGAAGACCCAGATAGACATTCTCAATCACCCGGTCCAACCGGATATTGTCCTCCGGTGTAAGGTCGAGGCCGTTGGCTGTCTCCAAGGCAAGCAAATAAGCAATCCCTACGGCCGCCGAAGAACTCAACCCGCCGATAGGCATAGATCCCGCTACAACAGCGTCAATACCCACAGGCAAGTCGTAAGCATCCACCAACGCCATCGCAGCGCCACGCGCATAGTTTCCCCAATCCCGTGGGACCTTGGGCGGGATGTCATCCAGCGCAAAGTCCACCCGACCGGGGAAATTCAAGCTCTGGACGACGACACGCCGGTCCTCTCGGGGCACAAACGCCAAGAAGATGGCGCGATCGAGGGTCATCCCCGTGACCAGGCCGTCTTGATGGTCCACATGAGCTCCCAATGGTGAAATCCGTAAGGGAGCCCGAACGACTCGAATGTCTCCATACGAACATCCCGTCGAGCTACAAAGACGCGACTTCAGTCTGTCAATTTGAGTTATAAAGTTCATAAAAGAAACATCCCCAATATTTTATTCAACTTTCAATCATCAGATAACACGGAAAGATTAACACGTCCCACATCCTCCGGCAGAACGATGTCAGCGACGCTGACGATAGAGCGATGGATCGACCACGGCCCCCATCTCCTGAAGATCCAGGGGCCGCCCCAAAAAGACCTGAATTTCCTCAAGCTGCGCTTCAGGGCCGGAGAGCATCACGTTGTAATCCACATCGAGAAACCGAACATTGTCCT